>DASYDZ010000183.1:0-45816 GCA_036499305.1 Candidatus Didemnitutus sp. | reverse complement strand
CGCGCCTATCTCGAGGTGGTGCTCGGGCGCCCGCCGACCCGGCTGGAGGTCTGGCGGCATTTCTTCGCCTTCACCGATTTTCTGCTGCGCCTGCTCCGGGCGGGCCGCGGAGCCGCGGAGCGATGCATCCTGGCACCGGAGAACGCGCCGGCCTTCGAAACGCTGCTGGCCTCATCCGAACCGGCGCTGTTCGGCACGTTTCATTTCGGCTGTTCCGACCTGCTCGGCTACATGCTGGGGGCCGCCGGACGCCGGATCACGATGGTTCGGCTGAAGGTCGGCAACTCCGACGAGACCCGCCTGCTGGGCGACCGTTTTGCGGACCGGGTGTCGTTCCTGTGGGTGAACGACGCGGCGCAGCTCATCTTCGCGCTCAAGGGCTGTCTGGAAACGGGGGCCTCGCTCGCGCTGAAGTGCGACCGCATGGAGTTCAGCGCGAAGACCGATGCCTTCCAGTTCCTGGGCGCGCGCCGGACTTTTCCGACCACGATTTATCATCTCGCGATCCTTTTCGGGCGTCCGGTCGTGTTCTGTGTCGCCCTGCCCGGCGGAGAGCCGAACACACTGCGGGTCCACGCCTCGCCGATCTACCGCCCCGATCCCGCCCGTGCGCGTGCCGCGAACCTCGCGGCGGCCCACGAGCATTTCCAGGACGTGCTCCAACATCTGGAAACATTGGTTCGCCAGCAGCCCTGTCTCTGGTTCAACTATCTTCCGCTCAACCCGGTGGTTCCGGTGCGCATCCCGTGAATTCCGGGCGCGATCCAGCGGCATGTTTCTTCATTTCGTCTACAACATCTTCGCCTACAGCCTGTCGCTCTTTTTTTTCGGCGCGTTCGGGCTGGAGCTGAACCTGTTTTGCCTCCTGACGGCGCCGCTGCCCGCCACCGATCGCGTCGAGCGTTTTCACCAGCGGCTGATCCACTGGCATTTTGCGCTCTTCCATTGGTGGTGCGCGGTCTCCGGGATGATCCGCGTGCGGTACCACGGCTTCGACCACCTGCCGAAAAACGGCTGCGTGCTCGTGGCCAATCATCCGGCGCAGGTCGACATCACGTGCCTGCTCGCCCGGATTCCCGAGGCCTTCTGCATCTTCAAGCCCGCCATCCGCCGGAACCCGATCCTCGGCGCGGCCGCGCGCCGCGCGGGTTATCTGGCGAGTGACGGTGGACACGACCTGGTGCGGCGGGCCGCCGGGAAAGTCGCGGCGGGCTGGACGCTGGTGGTGTTTCCCGAGGGGACGCGGACCCCGCCAGGCGAGGCGCTCCTGCCGCTCAAGCCGGGCTTCGTGCTCATTGCGCAGCTCGCGCGGGCGCCGATCCAGCTCGTCCGGATCACCACCGACTCCAATCTGCTGGCGAAGGGCCGGGCCTGGTGGCGCACGCCGCGGCTGCCGGCGCACGTCGAGATCTCGACCGGTCCGCTTATTCCGACGGATGGCGGGGAATCAGCGGAGGAACTCGCCGCGCGCATCGAGCGCTGGTACCGCACGCCGGGGCCGGACAACGCGGCTTGCGCAGCACTCGAGCGGCGGCTTTCCTGACAGGCCCGCTTTGCCCGCGCCTGATGGAATCGTCCACGCATCTGGTCATCCTGCCCGCCTACAATCCCGGCCCCCGGCTCGACGAGGTGGTGGCTGGTGTGCTGCGTCGCTGGCAGCCGGTGCTCGTGGTCGACGACGGGAGCACGGATGGAACCGCGGAACGCCTGGCCCGACTTTCGGCCGCAAACCCCGCGCTCGGGGTTCTGGCGCTGCCCTCCAATTCGGGCAAGGGGGCGGCGGTGCTCGCCGGCGCGGCGTGGGCGCGCACGCGCGGCTTCACGCACGCGCTCGTGATGGATGCGGATGGCCAGCATCCCGAGGAACACATCGTCGATTTCATGGAGGCCTCGCTGGCTGCGCCACCGGCCCTGATCATCGGCCAGCCGATCTTTCCCGCCAACATGCCGTCCGAGCGCCGGCACGGTCGCAAGCTGAGCATCGGGCTCGTCCATTTTGAACTGCTCGGTCGCGTGGTGGCGGATCCGCTGTTCGGCTTTCGCGTCTATCCCCTGGCCCCGCTGCTGGCGACCCTGGGTCCGCGCGGGGGCGGACGGAGATATGATTTCGACACCGAGGCGGCGGTGCGCCTGGTCTGGGCGGGTGTGCCGCCCGTCAACCGCGCCGCACCGGTGCGGTATTTTTCGCCGGCCGAGGGGGGCGTCTCGCACTTCCACTACGTTCGCGACAACCTCACGCTGGTGTGGATGCACACGCGACTGATCGCGGAGCTCTTGCTGTTTCGCTGGCTCATCCTGCGCGGACATCGCCGGCGGTGGCGCGAACGCGCGGTCACCGCAGCGATGATGGTCGCGATCATTCTGGCGGTCCACGGCGCCGGGGCCGATGCGCTGATCAACCCCGCCCACCGGATCACGCCGGGCGCGGCCGGATGGTCGGTGCTGGCGGACCGCATCGCGCATGCGGCCGATCTCGAGGCGCCATTCACGGAGCAACGTTTTTTTCCATTCAAACGGGATCCGGTCGAGCTGCACGGCGAAGTCCGCGTTTCCCCGACGCGCGGGCTGAGCCTCCACTATAGGGTGCCCGACGAGCGCATCGTCATTCTCGACGGCAAGGGCGTCGTGATCCGGGCGACCGGTGACACGGCTCCGCCCGAGGACCCGCGCGCCGGCGCGGTCAACCAGGCGCTGCTGCACATTCTGCAGTTCGATTTTGCGGCCCTGGCCCGCGATTTCGATCTGTACGGAGACATGTCCGATCAGGGCTGGTCGCTCGACCTGGTGCCGCGCACGAGCGCGCAAAGGCACGCGTTCAGCCGGATCAGCGTGTCGGGGCGCGATGTCGTGGTCCACCACATCGAGCTGTTTCATTCAGCGCACCAGCGGATCGAGATCGAGATTGGCGAACCGCGTCCCGCGACACCCTTCACGCCCGACGAGGTGCGGCGTTTTTTCCGATGAGCCGCCCGGTTTCCGATGCGCGCGGAATGATGACCGGCAAATGACGAACCGAGCCGACCAGCGCCCCTCGACGCCCGGCGTCTCCGACAATTCCCGCCCATGACATTCCGTCGGCGGCAGATCATCGGATGGTGCGTGCTGGCGGCGGCGACGCTGGGCGGCGTGGCGCGGCTGACCTCGCTCGACCTGGCCCGCAAGATTTCCACTGACGTGCTCGACCTGATTCCCGCCGGCGAGGGAGCACCGGAGCTGACGCTGGTGCGGCAGCTCGCGGGCGAGGCGGAATCGCGCACGATGTTGTTCGAGCTCACCGGGGCGGATGGCGCGCCGGTTCCGACTGAAATCGCCGTCGCCTTTGCCCACGAACTGGCCGCCGATCCGGCGTTCGATCAGGCAGTGGCCATGGCCGACACCGAGGTGCACGACAGCCTCGGCAAGGAAATCTTCAACCGGCGCCTGACCCTGCTTTTTCCGCACTGGCTCGCGGAGCGTAAGGCGGAATTTGCCGCGACCCGCTCACCGCCGGAGACCTTTCCCGATTGGCTGGCGCAGGACGCCGCCTCCGGACTCGGACACTTCCTCGCCACGCCCGAGGCGCTGGCATTCCAGGATCTCATCCCGTCCGATCCGCTCCTGCTGCTGCCGGGAGTGGTGGACCGGCTGAAGGGGGGACTGTCGCTCATGCAGACGCCGGCGGCGGCCGGGTCACCGGCGCTCGTCTGGGCCCGATTGTCAGCTTCACCGTTGAGCGAAGCGGGCCAGGGGCCTGCATTTCGGGCCATCGAGCGAGTGGCGCAGGACCTGCGCGGCCGGTCTCCCGGCCTGCGCGTGGCCGACACGGGAGTGAACCGCTTTGCCGCGGCCAGCCGCGCCCGGATAGAGCATGAGCTGGCGTGGCTCAATTCGCTTTCGGTCGCGGCGGTGCTGGGCGTCGCGCTGGTTTTCATCCGCAGCCTTGGGCGCGCGCTGCATCTCGTGCCGGTGGTGCTGCTCGCGGTCCTCGGCGCCTGGGTTTGCTCGACGCTGATCTTCGAACGGGTGCACATCCTGATTTTTGTCGTGGGGTCGCTTCTCACCGGCGTGGCGGTGGACTACGGATTCTATCTGTTCATGCAGCCACCCGCATTTCCAGGGGAGGACTACTGGCCTAAAGTGCGGCGTCTCGGCAAACCGCTGCTTGCGAGCTGCCTCACGACCGTGGCCGGGTTTGCGCTGCTGATGTTTTCGGATCTGCCGTTCATCCGCCAGCTTGGTGCGTTTGTCGGCACCGGCCTCGTGTCCGCGCTCGTGGCCGCCGTCATTTACTTCTCGACGGTGCGCGATCCATTCCTCGAGGCCCGGTCTTTTCGGCCGCGCGCCTGGACCACCGGCCGCGGCCGCCGGCGCCTGGCCTGGGGGCTGGCGTTGCTCGGGCTGGCCACGCTGCCTGGCCTGGCGCTGCTGCATTGGAAGGACGACATCCGTGAGCTCGATGTTCCGTCGCCCCGGCTCCAGGCGGAGGCCGACCGGATCCAGGGATTTTTTGGCCGTCGTGGTGGCCAGACCGTCTACCTAACGTATGGCGCGTCGCTGGCGGAAGCGCGGGCCGGCCTCCAGAACCTGTCGGCGTGGCTCGACCGCGCCAGCGGCGGGCGCGCCCGCGCGATCGGGGTCGGCGCCATTGTGCCGACCCAGGTCGAACACGAGGAGGCGCTGGCCTTCCTGCACCATACGCCCGATTTCGCCGACCGGCTTCGCGCCGCGTTGGAGCGTTCGGGCTTCGAGGCGGACAGCTTCGAGCCGTTCTTCGCGGCTTTTGCGCAATACGCCAACAACGCCCGGGACGGCGAGATCGACGCGAGCCTGCGCAGCCTGCAGGCGCGCTTGAAGGGCCCGGTGGCGCTGATGCTTCACGTCGGGCAGCCGCTGTGCTGGTTCGTGACGATGGCCGGTGATGCCCCGACGGAATCGCCGCCGGCCACGACGCACACCGTGAGTGCCGGACAGCTCCAGTCGCTCAACCGCGTGTTTGCCCGGTACCGGCAGTCTGCGCTGAAGCTCAGCCTGATCGGACTCGGGCTGGTGGGCCTGGGCGTGTTCCTGACCTACGGCTGGCGCGACGGGGCGCGCATCTTTGGCATTCCGCTGGCGGCGGGGCTTTGCGTCTTCGGTTTTTTCGGCTGGCTTGGCCAGCCGCTGAACCTGTTCCACCTGCTGGGTGCCTTTCTGGGCGTTTGCCTCGCGCACAACTATTCGATCTTCACCGCCACCTCGGCTTTTCGCGGCGAGGCGCCGCCCGTCAGCGTCCGGATGTCGGCGCTCACGGCCGCGGCATCGTTCGGCGTCCTTTCGCTGAGCGGAATCCCGGTGGTAAGTTCACTCGGATCGACCGTGGCACTGATGGTGCTTGTGGCGCTGGCCATGGTGGAGTTCGAGTATCTCGCGGTGCTGGGCCCGAAAAAATGAGCGCCGAACTTCTGACGGCATGGAACCGGGTCGTGCGGCGCTGCGGTTCCGAGCGTGCGATCGTGCAGGGAACGGACGGCGTTGGGGCCACTTTTCGCGAGTTGGACGAACGCGCGTCGGCCTGGATCGCGCGCGCGGCGCCCGCCGGCATCGACCTGCGAGGGCGTCCGATCGTGTTTGGATTGCCGAACGGCATTGCCTGGCTCGAAGTTTTTCTGGGCTTGCTGCGCGCCGGCGCGGTGGCCGCGCCGGTCGATCCGGGCGAACCCGAGGCCTCCCGCGGTGCGCTGGCCGAATCGATCGGGGCCACCGGAATCTGGGATGGCACGATGCTGCGGATGCTGCCGGGCCGGCGCCGGTTTCGCGACCCGGACATATGCTTCCTCAAACTGACGTCGGGGTCGACCGGCGCGCCGCAACCGCTGGCGTTTCGCTCGGCCCAGCTTCTCGCCGACGGGCGGCAGATCATGGCGACAATGCGATTTGGACGAAGCGACCTCAACTATGCGCTGATTCCCTTCGGGCATTCCTATGGTCTCGGCAACCTGGTGATTCCGTTGATCGCCTCCGGTGTGCCGGTCGTCTGCGGGACGGCACCCCTCCCGCATGCGATCGTGAGCGATTTCGACCGCTGGCAGCCGTCGGTTTTTCCCGGCGTGCCGGTGATCTGGAGGGGACTGGCGGCGGCGGGAGCCCGGTTGACCGGATTGCGCCTCGCGATTTCGGCGGGCGCGCCGCTGGCGCCGGAGACGGCGGGCGCATTCCAGGCGGGTGCCGGCGTCGCAATCCACAGTTTTTATGGCTCCAGCGAAACCGGCGGAATCGCCTACGACCGCACCGGCCGGGCGGCATTGGTTGGTGGAGTGGGGCGCGCGATGAGTGGAGTTCTCCTCACGCCGGGCCCGGGCGGCCGGCTGGCGGTGGCCAGCGCCGCAGTGGTGACACACGGCAATCGCCGGCGCCGGGGACGCATTGGAAGCTGGCTCATGCCCGATCGCGTGGCCATCGATGCCCGGGGCGATATTGTGCTGGGGGGCCGGCGTGGCCCGACCGTGAAAATCAGCGGTCGGCGGGTCAGCCTGATCGAGGTGGAGACGATCCTGCGCAAACTCGACGGCGTTCGCGACCAGTGGGTTGGCGTGGGCGACGGGCCGGAGCCGGTGCTTGGTGCCGCTCTTGCCACGACCAAATCCGTGGCCGTGGTTCGATCCGAGCTGCAGGCGATGACGGCGCCGTGGAAAATCCCGAAGCGTATCGCCGTCGTGGAATCGCTTCCCGTGACCAGTCGAGGCAAGATCGACGCTGGTCGCGTGCGCGCTCTCGTGTTTGGCGGGAGGTGAAGGACGGGTGAAGGACGAAGGACGAAGGACGAAGGACGAAGGACGAAGGACGCGCGTCTTTATCGGATTCTTGGGATGGAGACAGCCCCAAAAAGCATCCAGGAATTCACCGGCACGCCGTAGGCCTTTGGCCGAGCGGCGAGCACCCTGTGAGCAACACGACAAGGCCGATTTCGTGTCGTCTGCGTAGTTCGCGGGCTATTCGGATTGATCCGATCGCTCGCGCCCGGAGCCAGGGCCGGGGTGCCTGGAACTCACTCCGGCCGGCTCAGAATCGCCTCGATTTCGATCAGGAGATCCGACCGGCAAAGATCGGCCTGGAGGAATTGAACGTTGTCGCCGGCCGCCAGGAGTGTTCGTTCCAGTTGGGTGGCAATTGCGCCCAGGTCGGCGGCGTGCCGGACATAGACCTTGAACCGGCGGGCCCAGCCTTGGTTGCGACCGACCGCGCGCCCGGCGCCCGCAGCGGCACCGATGAGCGAAAGATTTTCCACCGTGCAGGCGACCTGGCGCGCAAGATCGCCGGTGGCGATCGTGGCGTGGCCGGTGATGGAGGCGGTGCCGGAGATGAAGATCTGGGGAGTGCCGCCGACTGACACGGCGGTCGCCCGCGCAAAACTCGGCGGGCGCGGGCCATATTGCATCGGATATTCGAAAGCCGGGACCTGGCGCGGATTTTCGAAATGGTGCGGGATGGCTTCCCCGGCGAGGAAGCCGAGGGCCAGCGGGCCCGTCACGGCGCCGACGGCGGACGCAGCGGGAAGGATCTTCTGAAATTCCGAGCCGAAGTGGCGCTCGAACGCCAGCGAGCGACCGCGGCAGAACAGGCGGTAATTCTCGAGCGCGCCTTCGACGGCATTGATCCGGGGCACGTAATTCCAGATGCGAAAAAGATGAAATCCCGCGGTCACGGCGAACAGGGTGTCGTAGAGGCGGGCGGCCGCGGCTTCCAGTTCGAGGCCGGGGGGCGCCACGGCGAAACCCGCGAGGAGACCGTCGCCCTCATGCAGCACAAAATCGCCCGTGGTGCGCGGAGCCTCGGTGCCGGTGAGAATCAGCTCGTCGCTTTCGCCGCCAAGCACCGGCAGCGCCACCTGCAAGGTGCCGGCTGCGCCGGTGCCGGCGCGGTCATGTCCGAACCGAACCCGGCAGGGAGCGAGATTCGAATCAACCGGAGCGGACCCGTTGCGCATGCGGGGAATGGGGAGCGAGGCGAACAGCAGGGTTACTTGCTGGCGGCGTTCTTGAGCCCGGACACGATATCACCCTGAATATTTTTCGCCCAATTCGTCGGCGGCTCGGGCTTCACGCGATTGCCGTGGCCGTCGATCTTGTATCCTTCCCACCAGATTTCGACGGTTTTGTCCGAAATGATCAAAGTGATGCTGGCCTCGTGGCCGTGCTTGTTGAGGTAGGCCACCACTTTTTCGGCGCTATCGACCTTGAGCTCGTAACCGCGCTTGGTGGCGGCCGCGGCCACGATATCGTGGACTTCCTTGGTGGAGAATTTTCCTTCCGGAACAGGAATGGTGGCGAACTGGGTGCTCACGCTCGAATCGTCGGCCCGGGCGGGCGAGGTAAAGCCTGCGCTTGCGATCAGGGCGACGGACAAGCCGAGCCAGCGGCGGACAGGGCGGGAAAGCATGGTTTTGAAAATCGCAGGCGGGTTTTTTCAAGCAAGCAGAATCTCCCCGTGGCGACCGGCGCGATTTTGCCCGCCGTGGGCATTGACGCCGACCGGAAACCCGGTTGGCTCAAGGTTTAATGCCGAATCACTTTCTCCGCGTCGCGCGGCTTTTCGTTCGTTCGGGCACCCCGGTCCCGTCGGCATTGCGGGTTTCGGCCAGCCGTTTTTTTTCCACGGTGGCGGTCCGCGCCGCGGCGCTCCTCATCGTCCTGGGGGCCAATTCCGTGCGGGCCGATGATGTCGCGAAGTCCGACGTTGTTGTCGCCACCGACGCGACGGTTCCCGACCAGCCGTGGATGCGTTCGGCCATCAACATTGAGTCAGGTTTGTTGTGGGAGATCGGCACCGGCACAATCATCCCTTACCGATTGGTGCCGACGATGCTGTCGTGGCGTTCGCGAAAGTTTTTCGAGCTCACCCTGGCCGACGGCTCGCACCTCGTCCTGCGTCACCGGCTCACGCTCATCGGCACCTGGTTCGAGCACGGACCCGAGCACCATTATGCCGCTTTCGCCGGCTCGCCCTCGCTCGAGTGGTGGGATCGCACGGGAAAATGGTCGCTGTATGGCGGGGCGGGGGGCGGCTTTGGCGTGCTGGACTCGAAGGGCGTCAAGAACGGATACGGCGTCAAGGGCGCCCAGGGCCAGGATTTCACGCTGAACTGGTTCATGCGTGGCGGCATCGAGCACATCACGTCGAAGCAGGCGCACTTGTTTCTCGGCATCATGTACCAGCACATGTCGAACGCCGAGATGACGCAGCCGAACCCCGGCATCGATGCGCTCGGTTTCACGCTCGGCTACGGCTGGAAATACTGAGCAGAGATGCCCGGTCGAATATTGAACGCACGGCCATGGAATTGCCCCGGTTCAGGTCTGCGGGGCGGCCGTGACCTTCGTTCCGACTGCTGTCCGCGGGAAGAATGGAGATGAACGACATCGTGCGCTTGAGCCCGGGGGCGCTTCCCGGATAGGAATGCAGGCGTGTGGTTCCTGCTTAGCCTGAACCTGGCCGGTAAGCTGGCGGCGGTGGCGCTGATCCGGGCGTCACCCGTCGCGGCCGTCGCCGCCTGGTTGGTGCCGGACATGTTGCTCGCCTACCACCAGCTTGCGCCATGGGCGACGGGGATCGTCCCGATGTACCAGCGCTTTCGGACCTCCGGCCGGGAGATCTGGCTGACCGTCGATGACGGACCGGATCCCTCCGATACGCCGGCCATCCTGCTGGCCTTGCGTCAACATTCGGCGCGGGCGACATTTTTTTATGTCGGTGAGAACGTGCTGGCCCACCAGGACATCGTGCGTGCGGTGGCCGATGCCGGGCATGAGATCGGGAACCACACGCATACGCATCCCCTCGCGGCGTTCTGGCGCGCGATGCCGTGGCGGGTGAACCGCGAGCTCGACGATTGCGACCGCGCGTTGCGGGGGGTGGGGATCGTGGCGCGGCGTTTCCGGCCGCCCGCGGGCCTGCGCAATATCTGGCTCGGCCACGCGTTGCCGGTCCGCAATCTCACCTGCATCGGTTGGAGCGCGCGCGGACTCGAACGGCGGATCCACACGGCGGAGGGGGTGGCCGACCACGTCCTTCGCGGACTGGCGCCGGGCGCGATTCTTCTGCTGCACGAGGGGCCGCGGGTGCATCCGGATGTCCGCGTGCACGCGATCAGGCTCGTCCTCGAGCGCCTGCGCGCGCAGGGCTACGCGTGCGTCGTACCCGAATCGACGCAACTGGTGTAGCCGGCACGATGCAATGGGTGGGCGTCGGTCTCCCTGCCGACGCCCCTGTCGCCAATGTGGAGAATCGGCGACCACCAAAGGACCGGTCGATCCTGGAGCAATCCAGCTCCTACCGCATCGTTACGTCCTGGTGCGGGGCATCCATCGCGGCGGGCGGGGGCGTGATCCGAAAGTTCGCCGCGACCGCCAGAAGCCCGAGCGCGGCGCCGGCGAAAACATCGAGCGCGACGTGTTGCCGCGTTGCGACCGTCGAGTAGGCAATGCCGAGGCACCAGCACAGATTGGCAATGCGGGGAACCGGCCCCGCGCCCATCGCGCGCAATGAGCGATCGAGCCATGCGCCGGCGAAGACGGCGAAGGCGACGTGCAGGGAAGGACAGGCATTGCCCGCGGCGTCGACCGATTTGAGGAAAATGAAATGCGGGTGAACCGACCAGTCGATGCCAGCCGGCGGAATGCTCGTTGGCCAGAGGTAGAACATGGTCAGGCCGGCGATGGCGAGCGCCGCGGCGGCCACCGCATATGAAACAAGCTCCCGCGCCCGGACGAGAAACGCGGCCCCAAGCGAGACATACACCCAGAGCGAAAGATAGAGGACCAAGGACGGCGGCCAGAACGCAATCCAGTGGTCCACCGCGATCAGCGGCATGACGATGGGGGGCTGCCGCGGATGGCGGAGCAGATGGAAATACACCACGAAGAACGCGGTCATTCCGACGGCGGTACCGGTCATTTTCCAGAGCCATTTGGTCCGGAAACGCGGCCAAAGCCGCGGGATCCATCCGGAGGCGGGCGGCGGGGGAACCATCGTCGTGACGAGTAGGATCGCGGCGTGCCGGGTCGGCAAGCGCGCAGAATCCGGGCGGCCGAGCGACGGGTATCCCGCGTCCGGATATCGGCCGCGCGGGATTGGCGCGGGCACTGACCGGACCGTTACCCGGCGCGGGGTTGACGCCTTGGCCAAAGTGCATTCGCTTGGACCTCCATGCCGAAAAAGGCCAGTCCCGCCCGCCCGCCGCCGTCCTCTGTCATCGCGGTCGGGGACGTGTATGTCACGCGCCAGGTCCACTTCAACTCGGCCCATCGTCTGGAGAACCCCACCCGGAGCCACGCCTGGAATGCGAAGCAGTATGGTCCGTGCTCCGAGCTCCACGGGCACAACTATGTGCTGGAGGTGACGGTCGCGGGCCGGCCCGATCCGGCGACCGGGTATGTCGTCGATCTCGGCGACCTGAAGCGGGTCATGAATGACGCCGTGGCCGACCGGTGCGACCACCATAACCTGGCGGATGTCGATTTCCTGCGCGGACTGATTCTCTCGACGGAAAATCTCGCGATCGCTTTCTGGGGCGAAATCGAGCCGCGCCTGCCGGCGGGACGGCTGCATTGCGTCCGCCTGTACGAGACGCCGCGCAATTTCGTGGATTATTTCGGCTCCGCGCCAAACGCGGCGCCCACCCGCTGATGAAACCGATGTATCTCCACCGCTCCAATTGCGGCCAGTTGCCGAAGATCAAGCGCGGCTACGACCGGAAATTCAGGACCTCGCCCGCCTACGTCGCGTCGATGCCCGACATGATGGAGGTGGCGCACGAGGCGATCCAGGGCGCGCACGTGCCGATCCAGCAGGTCGGCATCCATAACTTCAAGCTGCCGCTCAAGTATCGCACGAAGGATGGCCGCACGCTGACCCTGGAAACCAGCGTCACGGGCACGGTCTCGCTCGAAGCCGAGTTGAAGGGGATCAACATGAGCCGCATCATGCGCTCGTTCTACGACCACAAGGATGGCGTGACCACGGGCGAGTGGATGGGCCGCATTCTCCGCAGCTACCTGCGCAACGTGCACAGCAAGGACGCGCGGCTTCGGCTCGGATTTTCCTACCCGATGCTCCGCCCGAGTCTGCGGAGCGGGCTGGAAGGCTATCAGTTCTACAATGTCGCGTTCGAGGGGGTCATGACCCGCGACGGGCGCTATCGCCGCTTCATCCATTTCGATTTTGTCTATTCCTCCGCCTGCCCGTGCTCGGCGGAACTCTCGGAGCACGCGCGCGACGTGCGGGGCGCCTACACGGTGCCGCATTCCCAGCGCAGCAAGGCGCGGATCACCCTCGAGGAGGCCGAGGGGCGGAAGATCTGGATCGAGGACGTCCATGCGCTGTGCCTGTCCGCACTCCAAACCGAGACGCAGGTGATGGTGAAACGCGAGGACGAGCAGGCCTTCGCCGAGCTCAATGGCGCCTATCTCAAGTTTGTCGAGGACGCGGCCCGTCTCCTGTACAAGGCGTTCGATGGCGACAAGCGCGTCCGCGACTTTCGCATCGCCTGCTCGCACCTCGAGTCGCTGCATTCGCACGATGCCGTGAGCGTCATCTGCAAGGGCGTGAAGGGCGGGTTCACCGCCGACTTCATGGACTTCGGCTCGCTGGTTTGCTGAGTTGACGGGAGCGCCGGTGCAGCGCCAGCGTGGGATGAATCCGGCGCCGTGAAAAAATCCCCCGTCATCGTCGTCACCGGAGCCTCGCAGGGTCTCGGCGCCGCCATCGCCCGGGCGTTGGCCCGGGAATTTCCGGGAGCACGGCTGGCCCTGGTGGCGCGATCGGCCCGAAACCTCGCGGTCGTGGCCCGGTCCTGCCGGATGGGCCGGGGTGGCACCGTCGCGACGTTGGCGTGTGACGTGACTGATGCCGTCGCCGTCGGAGCGATGGCCGCGGACGTGCAGAAGCGCCTGGGCGTTCCGTCCATCCTGGTGAACAATGCCGGGAAGTTTTTCGGCCGGCCATTTCTCGAGACGACGGCGGCGGAATTTGAAGGCCAGCTCGACGTGAATCTCCGCAGTGCGTTCCTGGTTTCGCGCGCCTTTGTGCCGGCGATGGCGCGGCGCGGATCGGGGGACGTGATCAACATCAGCTCCATCGCGGGCCGGCAGGCCTATCCGAATGGCGCAGCGTATTGTGCGGCCAAATACGGATTGACCGGCCTGTCCGCCGTCATGCGGGCCGAATTGAAGGACAAAGGGGTGCGCGTCTGCTGCGTCCATCCCGGTGCGACGTGGACGCCCTCCTGGAAGGGTTCGGGGATTTCGCCCCGGCGGATGATGCCGGCGGACGATGTGGCGGCGGCGATCATGGCGGTGGTGCGCTTGGGTCCGCGCACGGTGGTCGAAGAGATTGTCCTTCGACCTCTGCCGGGCGATATCTGAGTCGCGCGACACTTTTCGTGCCGGAGCGCGTGCATCCGCCGTCGAGCCTGCAAGGCGGAGCGACCAGAGGCCGGATCGGCCCGGCAGCGCTTCCATCGGGACTAATGCCGTTCGCTTGCCTTCCAAAATCAGCGCGCGTATCCACGGTCCGCTCGTTGCAACTTGTGCGCCGAAGCATCCATCCCGTGAATGCAAACGGCGCCTGGGCCCTCGGACGGTCGGGCAAAATGCAGGAAAAATGCGCCGGGACGTGGCATTTTGCCGGACCGAGACGGGTGGAAAAATATTCCCGGGAAAAATTCCACGAGGCACGGCACAAACCTGATGGGCGCGATGTCGGACCGGGAATCATGAGCACACTCAATGCGATCGGTTTCGTGATCTGCGGGCTGGTGATGGCCATGCTCCCCTTCATGATGCCGCATGCGTTTCCCGCGGGAAGTCTTCCGGGCGGCACCAGCACGCTCTGGGTTGAGTTCATGGGCTGGGTGAACGGACTGATCGGCGGCATGTTTCTCGTGATCGAGCGCGGACTGGTGTTCGTGCGCCACCAACTGGTCTGGAACGGGATCCCGCCCGACGCAGTCGTCGACGAATCGAAGATCGTGCGCCCGGCTCTTCCGCTGGTGCTTCCGGTCGAATCGCTGCGACCAGGGCGCCTGGCGGCCTGACCGCGTTTTTCCGGGACAGCGGCCTCCCGCCGCCTTGAAATCGGTGATGGGATGAGGCAGAAAGCGGGTCGATGCCGAACTCGCGCCCCAACATCCTCGTGGTTGAGGACGAGCCGACCATTGCCGACACCATTGTCTACGCATTGAAGACGGAGGGGTTTGAGGCGGTTTGGAAAACCACCGGTGCCGATGCCCTGGCCGCGCTCGAGGCCGGCGTGTTTGCACTGGTCATCCTGGATGTCGGGCTGCCCGATCAGAGCGGATTCGACGTCTGTCGCACGATGCAACGGCGGCACCGGCTGCCCGTCATCTTTCTCACCGCGCGCAGCGGGGAAATCGACCGCATCGTCGGCCTGGAGCTTGGCGCCGACGACTATCTGGCCAAGCCATTCAGTCCGCGCGAGCTCACCGCGCGCGTGCGGGCCGTGCTGCGACGATCCCAGGGAGCGGCGGGAGTTGCGGCGCCGCCGGCGGGGCACTGGCATCACGACGGGGCGAAATGCCGGATTTCCTATCGCGGGCACGCGCTGGATTTGACGAGGAACGAATACCGTCTGCTCGGGGTGCTGCTGGCCCGGCCGGGCCAGGTGTTTTCACGCGAACAGCTCATGACCGCGGCGTGGGACGATCCCGGGGCGGCGCTGGACCGGACGGTGGACGCGCATGTGAAGTCCCTTCGCGCCAAGATATCGGCGGCGGTCCCGGACGGCGATCCGATCGTGACCCACCGCGGCCTGGGTTATTCGCTGCGGGAGGAGACATGAGCCTGCGGCTCCGCCTGCTGGTGGTGATTTTGGCGGTCTATTGCCTCGGTGGCTACTACCTGACCCGGAAGGCACTCGGGCAAATCCGGCCGCGCTACATCGAATCGATGGAGGAAACGCTCGTCGACACCTCGGTGCTGCTGGCGGCGGTGCTGGAGACGCAGATGACGGGCGATCAACCGGACGCGGACGCCATGGCCGCCGCGCTGGACGAGGCGCATCGCCGGCGCTTCGACGCCCGGATCTATTCGCTGCACAAGACGGCCGTGGACATGCGAGTGTACGTGACGAATGCGAAAGGCATCGTGATCTACGATTCGACGGGCGAAGCCATCGGCCGGGATTATTCGCGCTGGAACGACGTGGCGCGCACGCTGGCGGGAAAATACGGGGCGCGGTCGTCGCGGATGGTTCCCGGCGACGACAACACGCAGTCCATTTATGTTGCCGCCCCGATCATGAGCCATGGGCGCATCGTCGGGGTATTGTCGGTTGGCAAGCCGGCGACCGGCATCAACCAGCTCGTGGCGGTGGCGCGGCAGCGGATTCTTTTCGGAGCGCTGGTCGGCGGGGTCATCACCCTCGCCCTCATCCTGCTCCTGGCCAATTGGGCGATTGCCCCGATCGAACGCCTGACCCGTTACGCGCGTGACGTGCGCGACGGCCGGAACGTGACCATGCCCCGGCTCCCCGGCCGGACCCTGCGCGAACTCGGGACCGCCTTCGAGGAGATGCGCGACGCCCTCGCGGGGCGGCGGCATGCGGAGCGTTACACGCAGGCCCTCGCCCACGAGGTGAAGGCGCCGCTGGCCGCGATCCGGGGCGCGGCCGAGCTGCTGGGCGAGGACATGACGGCGGAGCAGCGACGCCGGTTCCTCGCGAACATTCGAGGCGGCTCCGAGCGCATCCAGCGCATTGTCGAGCGGCTGCTGGAACTCAGTTCGCTCGAGGCGCGGACGGCCCGCGGCCGGACGGAGCAAATCGATGCGGCGGCCCTGGTGGCGGAAGTGCGAGAAAACCTGCACGCGGCCGTGGAGGCGCGCTCACAGCACGTCACGGAGACTGTGCCGGCCGGAGTGACGCTGATCGGAGAGCAATTCCTGATCCGGCAGGCGCTGGTGAATCTGGTGCAGAATGCCATCGAGTTTGCTCCGATTGGCGGCGAGATCGCCCTCGGGATCGAGGACAAGGACGGTCGGATCACGTTCACCGTCGAGGACAACGGACCGGGCGTCCCGGAGTACGCACTGGCGCGGGTGTTTGAGCGCTTTTATTCGCTGCCCAGGCCGGACACGGCGCAGAAAAGCACCGGCATCGGGTTGGCGCTGGTACGTGAGATCGCGCATCTGCACGATGGCGACGCCTTCCTGACGAATCGGCCGGCGGGGGGAGTGAGGGCGGGGTTCTGGGTGCCGTCGGCGCGCCGGGTGTAAATCGGCCGGAACATCGAATTCGCCGGGATTTCATCGTCCCTTCATCATCGCTTCACGCCGGGCGGGCAGGATGAGGACATGAACTCCATCCCTCCCGTTATTCCCCCGGCACCGCCTCCGCTGCCGCCACGATCCCCGCGCCGCGTTTCGATCATCGCCAAGCTCGCCTATATCGGCGGCCTGCTGATCCTCCTCCAGATTCCTGTCGGGCTCACCCACGGCGTCCTCAAGGATCGCCGCGGCTATCAGGAACAGGCCGCCGCGGAAATCAGCAGGTCCTGGGGCCATTCCCAGGCGGTGGCGGGGCCCATCCTCGCGGTCCCGTATTGGTACCAGGCAACCGCCATCCATCAGCGGGTGGTCAATGGGCGGAAGGTCGATGTCGAGGAAAACGAGCTGGTCGCGGCGACCGCCTATTTTTTGCCCGACAATCTCACGGCCGACGGATCGATCGATCCGGAAGTCCGCTCTCGTGGAATCTACGACACCGTCGTTTACACCCTGCGTCTGAAAATGACCGCCCGGTTTCAGCCTGATTTTGGCGCTGCCCGAATTGAGGCCGATCAGATCGACTGGGACCACGCCCGCGTGCTCGTGAGCGTTTCCGACCTGCACGGCCTGCGGTCGCTCGGGCCGCTGCATTACGGAGCCGATCGCAGCGTGGGATTCGAGACTTCGGCGACGCAGACGGAGGCGAGTCATTTCCTGTTCGGCCCGACGCCGATGGTGCCGGGCTCCGGCCCGCTCGAGATCAGTTTTGACGCGATCTGCCAGGGTAGCGACGCGGTTACGTTTGCCCCGGTCGGTCAGAACACCCGCGTCACCGTCCGCTCGCCCTGGCCCGATCCGTCATTTGTCGGGGCCACCCTGCCGGTCAGGCGATCGGTGGGAGCGCAGGGTTTTGACGCCACCTGGGAATCCGTGCAATTCAGCCATCCGTTTCCGGCCTCGTGGAGCAGCCGTTCGGAAAAGAACGACGACATGATGAAACGGATCGCCGACTCCGGCTTCGGCGTCCGTTTCGCGCGACCGATCGACGCCTACGGAATGGTCGAGCGCGCGCAGAAGTACGCCACGCTTTTCTTTGTGCTCATCTTCAATGCGTTTTTCCTTTTCGAACTCACGGCCGGTCTCCGCATCCATCCGACCCAATACGCCATGGTGGGAGCGGCGCTCTGCCTCTTCTTTCTCGGTTTCCTGGCGCTTACCGAATTCTGGCCGACGGCCTGGGCCTACCTGGCGGCGGCGGGGGCGTGTACGGCGTTGATCTCGCTTTATGCCTGGAGCTTTCTCCATAGCGGAGGCCGGACGGTCATGATCACGGCGGGGCTCACCGCGACCTACGGGTACCTGTATTTTGTGCTCCAGTCCCAGGATTATGCGTTGCTGGCCGGCACGCTGGCGCTCTTCGCCGGCCTCGCGATCGCCATGTACGGAACGCGCCGGTTCAACTGGTACACCACGGAATTGTCCGGCGCAGTCGCGGCCGGAGCAACGGAGTAGAGATGGCGTTCACGGCCGGGATCGGGTCGGGCTCTCCAAAAGCCCGGTCCGGTCCCGGCCTCACGCCCAAATTATCTTTGTCCCATGAGCTTCAGGCCTGCCTCCCTGACCGGTGAGTTGCGCGAGTTCCTGCGTTGGGCCGGTCTTGCCGCATTGAACGCCGCACCCGGTGCCGCCCTGGGCCTCTTCGTCTATTCGCACCGTGTCGACCGGATGCTGGTCATCGTCGGCATCGCCACTTTCGTGCCGCCGGCTTTTGCCCTGGCCGCCATCGCGGCCGCCCGATTGGAGCTCCCGGTCATGGACAGTTGGTTGTGCGATCTGCGTCGCGCGCTCTGGTTGAAGCTCATTCTGAATGCCGCGATGGCGGGGCTGGCCGCGGACATCTTTGGCGGGGTCTGTTCCCTGCGGTTTCTCGAAGCGGCGCGCGGCTTGGGACCGTTCGGAAGTTCGTTGCGGGACGATTCGCTCGCGGTGGCCGTGATCCTTTCGCTTGCCGAAACGATGGTGGTTTTCGGGCAGGTGGCGCTTCTGACGCTTCTGCTGCGGGCGATCGGGGCCGCCTGGCGCATCTGGGACGCCGCCTCCCGGCCCGCCCGCGCGGCCGTCGACCGCTAGAGCAGTTCCGTCTGGCCGCCGGTCGCGGCCTTCAGGCCGATCGCCTGGTAGCCGCGCGGCGTGAGCACGCGGCCCTGCGGCGTGCGCGCGACATAGCCTTCCTGGATGAGAAACGGTTCGTGGACCTCCTCGAGCGTCTCCTCCTCCTCCCCGACCGCGATGGCAATGGTGCCGAGGCCGACCGGGCCGCCGCCGTAATTCTCGGCCATCAAGCGCAGGACCCGTTTGTCCATTTCGTCGAGTCCCAGCACGTCGATCTCGAGCAGCTCGAGCGCCGCGGCCGCCACCGGCGCCGTGATCGCGCCGCGGGCTTTTTCGGAGGCGTAGTCGCGGACGAAGTTGACCAGATTATTCGCGATGCGCGGCGTGCCGCGGGCGCGGCGTGCGATTTCCTGGGCGCCCTCGCGTTCGAACGGCACCTTGAGCAGTCCGCAGGTGCGCTCGACGATGCCTTCGAGCGTGGCGCGATCGTAATAATCGAGCCGGGTGTTCAGCGTGAAGCGGCTGCGCAGCGGAGCGGTGAGGAGGCCGGCCCGCGTGGTCGCGCCCACGAGCGTGAAACGCGGGATGGAGAGCCGTACGCTGCGCGCGTTCGGGCCCTGGTCGATCATGATGTCGAGACGGAAGTCCTCCATCGCGCTGTACAGGTATTCCTCGACCGTCTTGGGAATGCGGTGGATCTCGTCGATGAACAGGATGTCGCCCTCCTCGAGATTGGTCAGCAGGCCCGCCAGGTCGCCGGCCTTTTCGACGACGGGTCCGGAGGTCACGCGGACATTGCGGCCGAGCTCATGGCCGAGGATGAACGCGAGCGTGGTCTTGCCGAGGCCGGGCGGTCCGGAAAGCAGGATGTGATTCAGCGCCTCACCCCGGCGTTTGGCCGCGCCGACCATGACCTTGAGTCGTTCGACGGTCTTCGGCTGGCCCGCGAAATCGCCGAAGCTGAGGGGCCGCAGGGCGGCCTCGGCGGGGGAGGCCGGAGCGGTGAGCGTCGTCGTGATGAAACCGGTGCCGGTCGCGGCGGTTTTTGCCTTGGGATTCTCGATTTTCGATTGGGACACGGGCAGGAGGATCGATGGGTTCGGGGAGCGAAAATCAGCAAACCAGATTCGGGCGTTTGCTCACTTCCATTCCACCTCGGCGCCAATGCTGCGCAGGTTCTCGACGAAATCGGGATGGGCGCGCTTGATCGTGTCGGCGTTCTTCACGACGGATTTCCCCGGGATGCTGGCGGCGACCATGTAAAGCGCGACGGCCGCGCGGATGATGTACGGGGCCTCGACGACGGCCGGCCGGAGCGGCTTCGCGCCAAACACGGTGATGCGGTGCGGATCGCTGACGACGACATGGGCGCCAAACTTCGACAGCTCGGACATCCAGGTGAAGCCGCCTTCGTAGACCTTGTTCCAGAACATCACCGCCCCGCGCGCGCGCACCGACAGCGCGATCATGCACGGCAGCAGGTCGACCGGAAAATAAGGCCACGGCGCCGCCTCGATTTTCGGCAGCAGGTTGGTGGTGAACGGCTCCTCGATCGTGAGCTTTTGCTTTCGGCGCACGATCGCGGTGTCACCCTCATATTCGATGTTCACGCCCAGTTTGGCGAACGACCGGTTGATCAGGTCGAAATGCCGGGGCAGGGAACGCTCGACCCGGACCTCGCCGCCCGTGATCGCGCCGAGCGCGAGGAAGGTCACTACCTCGTGGTGGTCGGTGTTGATGGTGAACGAGCCACCCCGCAGCCGGCGGACGCCGCGCACGGTCAGCCGGCTCGTGCCGACGCCCTCGATGTCCGCGCCCATCGCCGCCAGCACCTCGCACAGGTCCTGCACGTGCGGCTCGCTGGCCGCGTTGACGAGGACCGATTCGCCGTCGGCCAGGACCGCGGCCATGACAAAGTTCTCGGTCGCCGTGACCGACATGTAATCCGGCCAGTGGCGGGCGCCTTGGAAGCGTTTCTTCAGGCGCATCCCCAGACGGTCGCCGCGCGTGACCGCGACCCCGAGTTTCTCGAGGATTTCAATATGGGGATCGAGTTCGCGGATGCCGAGCGAGCAGCCCTTGGCGTTGCTCGGGATGGCGAGTTTTTTCATCCGCTGGAGCAGCGGGGCGAACAGCAGAACGGAGGACCGCATGCCCGAGGGGAGTTCTCCGTCGAGCCGGGCGGCGTCGAAGTTTGCGTGGTCGATCTCCATGCGCCCGCCGCCGCGGTCCCACGCGACGCGCGATCCCTGTTCGAGGAAGAAACCGACCAGCTTCTCGACGTCCGTGATGTTGGGGACGTTCTGCAGCGTGACCTTTTCCTCGGTCAGCAGCGTTGCGCAGAGAATGGGCAGGACGGAATTCTTGTTGCCGGATGGCGTGATGGTTCCGGCAAGCGGCTTGCCGCCGTGGACGATGAGGTCAGCCATCTGGGAGGTTGAAAGCTGAAAGTTGAGAGTTGATTGACCCGGGCCACGAAGCCATTCGCCTTCACTCCAGGGAGTTTCGGCGGGGCGCTGGCGGTGCAAAAAAAGGGCGTCCGCGATTGCGGACGCCCGATAATGCGAGTCGCGCGGGGCGCGCTGGCAAGGATTAAGTGGCCGAAGGACCCGAGTGACCGCCGCCCTGATCGCGGGGGCCGTAACCGTGTCCCTGTCCGTTCCCCTGGCCATGGCGGCGCCGGCGGCGATGACCGCCACCTTCGTGGCGATCACCATTGCCTTCGGGACGCGGGCGATTCTCTCCTCCCTGGCCGGGTGCGCCCTGGCCCTGGAAGTGGCTGCGTCCGCGGCCGCCGCGATGGCGGCGATGACGCTGGCCGTCGCGCCCCTCGGGACGGGACTCCTGGCCGCGCGATTCGGTGGCGGGGGCTGCGGCGGGCTTCGATCCGAAGATGGATTTCAGCCAGCCCATGAAACCGCCGGACTTGGCCGGGGCCGCAGGCGCGCGCGCCGGTGTGGGAGCGCTGCCGGACGGAGGTGGGCGCGGCGGCAGGGGACCATCCTTGGCCCGCTCGTAGCGGAACTTGGACGGCACCACTTCCTCGCGACGCTCGTTGTCACGGCGTTCATCCTCGCGGCGAAACTCGCGGCGCGGACGTTCCTGGCGCGGCTCGCGCTCGCGGGCGGGAGGAGGTTGAAATCCTTCGCTTTCCCAGGTCTGGGGAGCGACCGACTTCGGTTCCTCGGGCGGCAGGATGTTCAGTTCCGCCTTCTCTTCGAGGGCGGCCGGTTCAGCCGGCGCGGGAACTTCGGCAACCGCGGGCGCCAACGGAGCCGGCGCTGGCGTGGGTACGGGCTCGGGTGCGGATGCGGATGCGGGTTCGTTGATCACGCCAACCGGCGCGGCTTCCGGGATCTCGGAAGCGGCCGGGGCGAACGGGTTTTTGTATTCCCGGGGGGCATTGATGATCTCGATCGCGGTGGGCGTGTATTCGGCCGCGGAGGCCGCAGGTGCGGGAGCCGTGGTACCGGTCGAACGCTTGCCGCGGGCCAGGCCCGAACCGCGGCTGGTGCCGAATGTGGAGGCCGCGGCGGGTGCGCCGTCCGGCTGCATGGTCGCGGTGGCTTCGGCAGAAGCACCGGACGATTCTGTGGATGACATGTCTATTTTGTTGTTGTGAAGCGCCTTCCGAATTGTCGGCGGCGCGGGTAGTGTCGCCTGCCGGAACGCAGCGAAGCTGCTCGACGGCGGCGGTAAACCGCAACCTTCGCCAAATCATCGTTTTGGCGCAACTGGAAAAAACGGTGCTCCCGTGGAGGGGATTTCGGCGGGAAAATGAATCGGACCATGACGCGCATGTGCCGGTTCGGGGGCTTGCTTCCGGGAATGCGGCCGGCACGCTCCGCGCATGGACAAATTCGAAGAGATTTTCCAGATGCAGGATGCGCTGAATCGCCGGATCGGGGTGGCCCTGCCGCCGGCGACCGACGAGGAGAAGGCGAAGTGGATCCTGAACTACACCCGCGCCCTGCAGCAGGAAACGGCGGAGCTGATCGACAGCGTGCCGTGGAAATGGTGGGCGAAATACCAGAAGTTCGACGAGCAGAATGCCCGCGTCGAGGTCGTCGACTTGTTTCATTTCCTGGTGTCGCTGGCGCAGACGCTGGGAATGTCCGCGGACGACGTCTATCAGGCTTACCTCAAGAAGAACGCCGTGAACCATCAGCGCCAGGAGACCGGCTACGCCAGGAAGGACGAAGCCGACTCGAAGCATATCTGAGTGATGGGTGACCGTGACGAGTGATGGGGTCGAGTGTGGGTGCTGCGCTCGCGCCGGCCGGCTTTAGGACGAGGACGAATCAGAATTTTTTTAGCCGCAAAAGCCCGCGCTGCCGCCTTGTGGTCGCCGCATGCGAGGCATAGGTCGGGCCGCCCATTCCCGCCGGCCTCACATCGCGCTCGCCGGAAACAACAACCAATCCGTGTGAGAGGTCCGGGCTTTGCTCAGCCTGATGTGCTTCTTTGCGGCCGTGCTTTAACGATGCGGTGGAATCTGGTTTTGCTCAAGGATCGACCGGTCCCTGGGTGGTCGCCGATTTCCACATCGGCGACAGAGGCGCCGGTCTGGAAACCGACGCCCACCTACGGCATCGTTCCCTCTTGGCCGACGGCAACAAACGTCCCGCGATATTCGACGGCGGCCTTGCCGTTTGCGCCGTCCACCGTCGCTTCCAGGTCCATCCGCGCCTTGCGGTGACGGCGGAGGTCGGCGATGAACAGCGCGGCACGCGCGGGCGGAGGCCGGGGGCAGGTGGCGCGAAGCGCGGCGGTGACCGGTTCGCGATAGCTCGCCGCGCTGCGCTTCACCACGACATGGCCGTCGATCCCGGCCTCGCGCAGCAGCATCCACACGACGGCATAACACGCGAGGGTGGGCAGCGTGTGCAGGGAGCCGCCGAAAGCGGTGCCGAGATGATTGCGATTGGGCGCGAGCGGAGCCTCGAGGACGAGGCGCTCGCTGCTGCTTTCGAGCACGCGCACCTCCATGGTGGCGGTCAGAGGGATCTTGTCGTGGAGGAATCGCTCGAGGTCCCGCCGCTGGAGACTGTCGGGAACGAGGCCGCTCATTCGCCGATGATTTTCACGAGGACGCGTTTTTTCCGCCGGCCATCGAACTCGCCGTAGAAAATCTGCTCCCACGGACCGAAGTCGAGGCGGCCGCCCGTGATGGCGACCACGACCTCGCGACCCATGATCTGCCGCTTGAGATGCGCGTCGGCATTATCCTCGCCCGTGCGGTTGTGCTCGTAAGCGCCGTGCGGTTTTTCCGGCGCGAGTTTCTCGAGCCAGCGTTCATAGTCCGCATGCAGGCCGGATTCGTCGTCATTGATGAACACCGACGCGCTGATGTGCATCGCATTGACCAGGCAAAGTCCGTCCTGCACCCCGCTCGCGCGCACGGCGGCCTCGACCTGCGGCGTGACGTTGACGAACGCGCGCCGCGTCGGCGTGTCGAACCAGAGTTCCTGACGGAGCGTCTTCACAAAAAACCGTTAAGGTGCGATCCGGCGTCCGCCAAGCCTGCAATCGCCCGCTGTAGGAGCGGCCTTACGCCGCGATGCTTCGTTGCCCCTTTGCGCCCCGGCGACGCGACCGCGGCAAACGTGGCGGACGAGAAGGCGCGCCTCGCAGTTCACCCCTTGGGATTGGCGGAAAGCCAGTCTCGAAGCGGTGAAGGATCGGGCGTGAGGTGCATTCGAGCTTGCGGCCTGCGCGAGCATTGGCGCATCGTGCGCGACTATTCTGCCGCCCTATTGCGGGCTGGGTGTGCAGGGCCTATTCTAAGTCGGCACGATGAAAGCATCCCAACGTAAGCACGATAATGCCTTCGATTTGCTCCGACTCGTTCTCGCTCTCCTGGTGGTCTACACTCATGCCCATCTTTTGGGGGCTTTTGGAGAGGAGCCGCTCAGCAAGTTCGTCCGCTCCCAGACCAGCGCGGGCACTCTTGCGGTTCTCGGATTTTTCGGTCTCAGCGGTTTTTTGGTGACCCAGAGTTTTGAGGTTCAAGGCGACGGCTTGCTGTTTGCGCGGGCCCGCCTTCTCCGGATCCTGCCCGGACTGTATCTTGCGCTGGTGCTCACGGCCTTTGTTTTCGCCCCTTGCATATCGCATTTTGGTTCGGCAGCCGGCGGCTGGAACGCCACCGAAGCCACCGGATATATCGTACGGAATGCGTTGGTGGTGGTTCGCGAATGGAATATTGGACGAACGCTCGCCGGACTGCCCTATGAAGGATCGCTCAACGGGGCGTTGTGGTCGTTGTTTCCGGAATGCATTTGTTACGGGGTGGTCCTGCTGTTGGGCCTGCTCGGATCGATCCCGTTACGCAGGGTTAATGTGCTCATGCTGCTGGTCGTGGTCTATGTTTTCCATGTAATCCTCGTGGTTTCCCCGGGTTCGAGCAGCCGTGTGCCGACCGTGTTGTCGCTCACAGGGTGGGCGCCGGATATTGCGGCCTTTCTGACGGGGTCTGCGGTTTATCTCTATCGACAGGAAGTGGCTCCCGGCGGGAACCAGGCCTGGCTCTGGTTGCTGGTTTCCGCGGGCTTGCTGAAGTTTGGCGGATGGGTGCTGCTCGCGCCCCTGGTTCTGCCTCTGGCGCTGATACATGGCGCACATCTCTTTAGGGTACGACTTCCCTTTGATTTGTCCTATGGGATCTATGTCCTGCATTTCCCGGTGTTGCAATTGTTGTCAGCCATCGGCCTTCATCACCAGGGATTCGTCCGCTACTTTGGAGCTGGCGTGTTCATTACCATTTTGTTCGCGGCCGTCAGTTGGTTTTTGGTGGAACGGCCCTCGCTTGCATTCAAAAGAACAAAGGTGTCCGAGACACCGGCACGCATCGGATAGGCGGGTTGCGGATCCACCAAGCGTTGCCGGACAAACGGACGCCACCACCGAGGTTACTTCTGAGCCGCAAACCGATCGCGTCGGTTTGTTGTTCTCTCGCTGCACGGAACCGTTGGAGACACGCCGTCGACGCCGATTCGCCTCACCTATCCGGAGCCGGTCGCACCGTGGCGTCCCGGCAAAACGGCCGCAACGGCGGACGATTGCTTCAATTGTGTGAAAGAGTTCTTCCGGACAAATCCGGACTTGATTTTTTCTACAATTGTGGGGCAGCATTCGCACAGATTTCTGCAATCTCTCGCGGGCTGGGCGTGCAGAGAACGCCTACTCGCATGCAAAGACATTTCTTTCGAGCAGCCATCCGGCTGCTCGCGATCGCATTGGGACTGTTGGTCGTCATAGTCCAAGCTCAGTATGTGCCTGCGGACGCGGACGGGGACGGTCTTCCCGACAGTTGGGAGATGCAATACCTGGGCACGCTGGCGTACGGGGCGGGCGACGATCCGGGGGGAGTGGGTCAAACGCTGCTGCAGAGTTATCAACAAGGTCTAAGTCCGTGGCCCGCGGCGACGGTGGCGAACGGACTGCGGGCGTGGTATCGGGCGGACCTTGGAGTGGTGCCGGACGGGAGCGACGGCGTGAGCCAGTGGACGGACTTGTCGGGAAACGGAGTCCATTTGACCCAGGGAGACAGCACGAAGGAACCGGTCTGGAGCGGAGTTACAGTGAACGGCGAGCCGGCGCTGACCTTTGACGGAGTGGGGACGGCACTGGCGACGCCGGGGCTGGTGGACGTGCTTGGCGGCAGCAGCGAGCTGACGGTGGTGGTGGCGCTGCAGCCGGCATCAACTCAACCGTACGCGAGCACGATCCTGGACTTCGACAATGTGGCCTTCAGGGTCCAGAGCGGCTCGGGGGATCAGTTCGGGGCGTCTTGGTGGAACCCGACGCTCGGCAGCTGGGGAAGCGGCGGAAGCGCGGCGTTGAGCGCAGGTCTGCCACAGATCTTCACGCTGACGAAGACCGTGACGGAGTTGAAGTCGTATGTGGACGGAACCCAGCAAAGTGACGACTCGGGATGGGGGGACGGTTTGGGCCTGCTGCAGCAGGGCGCTCGGAGCATGACGCTCGGGGCAATGACCAACCAGGTCGGGAACTTCAACGGGCAGATCGCGGAGGTCCTGATCTACAACCACGCGCTCTCGGACACGGAACGCCAGCAGGTCGAGCAGGCTTTAACGGCGCGATACCTGACTTCAAGCGGACCGATGGACTCGGACGGCAACGGACTGCCTGACGATTGGGAAATGCAGTATTTTGGTCACTTGGGAGTGGACCCCTCGGCTGATTCCGATGGTGATGGGGTTCCCAATTTCAGCGAATATCAGTTGGGCTCGGATCCCACCGATTATTTCAACGGGCGAGTCCCGCAGATCTTGATAACCGGTGGCGACAACCAAACAGGCTTCGCCGGTCAGTTCAATCCCTTGCCTCTAACCGTGCTTGTCGAAAACTCCGCGGACACATCGCCCCTGGCGAATGCTCCGGTTGCATTTACAGTGGATGCGGGTGAAGGATATTTGGCCACGTCGAACTTGGGAGGTATCTCGGGTCAGGCGACGTTGACCGTTCGAACCGACGCAAATGGATTCGCCCAAGTCTACTTCTCTCAGCCGATCGCACTTGGCGTACCCAGTTTGATCCATGCGGTTGCGGGTGGTTCTCAACAAGTCGCCTTCCATTCAGTGAGCGCGACCCGGTCCGTCCTGTATTCCTGCGATTTCGAAACGTCTGAAGGTTATTCCGTCGGGCCGGTCAGCAATCAAGGCTCGTGGTTTGTCTTCTTGGGGGATGCTGAAACCAGCACCGAAGACGCAATCTCCGGCAGTCAATCAATGGCGATCGAGCCATCCGCCCCATCGGGGACATTCGCCTATTTGCCGTTCTCGTTCAACCAAGGCGGACCAATTGCCTATGTTGATTTTTATGCCAAGCCGATAGCCAGTCCTGATCTATCCAATAACGTTATTTCGTCGTTCGCGACAGATTCGGCGTCGATCTATTTGAAACAGAGCGGAGCCTTAGGCGAAGTGTACGTTTATGACGGCGATGGAAGCAGTGGCAAAGGGTACTCGGGTACGGGCTATATCGTGCCCCTTGACCAGGACGGCCGGTCTCTTAATTGGATGCGCTTTACGATTCGGGCTGATTACTCAGCCCAGAGGTGGGACCTCTTTGTGGACGGACGGCTCGTCGCTGCCGATGTTCTGCCCGGCTCCACATCGTTCAATCAGCTGGTCAATTTCGTGGTGACTTCGGTTGCCACCACGCCGCTCTATTTTGATCGCCTCACGATTTCGAACAGCAATCCGCTTTTCGCCGATACAAACAACGATGGCATTGATGATGCGTGGGAACTGTCGCATGGTTTGAGTCTTTCGGTCGACAATCGGCAACTCACGGCCTTGGACGGGGTCTCCTGGCTCACCAAATATCTCGGCGAAAACGCTGACTCCGATGGCAACGGATTAAACGACTCTTGGGAAATTGCCAATTTTGGCCACGTTGGTGTTGACCCCAATGACGACCCGGACGGTGACGGACAGACCAATCTGGTCGAGGCCATGAACGGCACTGATCCCTCGAATTTTAATGACGTCCCTCCGCCGTCCACGCCCGCGAACGTTCAAATCACGGCGGTCTCTGGTAATTCAATCACCCTTTCCTGGATAGCGTCCACGGCCGCAGCGGGCCGCACGGTGACTGGCTACGAGATCTTTTTGAATGAGGTTTTGGTTAAGCAGACGTCCGCTACCACTGCTGCCGTCACCTATGATTCTTCGGGAACTCAACTTCAGTTCTTTACGGTCAGGTCCGTTGACAGTGCTCAGGCCGAGTCGGCTGCAAGCGCCGAAATACTCGCCCCGCTTCCATCCACGGCAACGGACGGAACCATTCAGGTGAAATACGCCGTAGGACGGAATGAGGCGAAGCCAGGAATTGTTGGCCCGGGCGGCCAATATTATCTCGGAATTCAATACAGCCATCACTTTACGGATTCCATCCAAATGGGCGGCGCCGAGGTGGGCACCTACGACGACCAACTCGCCATGGTGGATGAATTGGATACGACAACGAATCAATGGAGCTGCACCGCTTCCGGCGGCATTCAGCAGAGCATGACCGTTTCCAATGGAGGAGTGCATAACGGTGACGTTGGAGATTGGACCTCGACGTGGCAGATGGACGGATCCGGCAGTTTCGCGGTGGCGGTGGGGGATGCTGCGCCGGCCCAATATACCGCTCAGGTTCCTCATTTGGGGGTGTTTGTCCCCAACGCCCAGCCAACGGAAGATGGCAGCGGATTTGAGGGTAGAATAGACCTAAGCGGTGATTTGGCTAACTCACCGGGCTGGACCTATACCGAAACGGATGTCTACACCGCCACCTATTCCGACGTCTACGAAGACGGGTCCGTTCAGGGCACCGCGAATTCCGATTACGCGTTGGCCATTGGCGCCGTCACGTCGATACCTTGGCCAACCGCATCGGGAAAATACGCCTATGCATATGCGCAAAATGGAGCCCTTCAATCTTCTGGTGTGACTACCTACGCGGCTTCTGATGGAGCGCCGGTACTGCATCTTGCCGGCCGGGTCGTGGACCTCAATTCGCAGGGCGTCATCACCGCAGTGCAATGTTACGGCTCGATTTACAGACTGCACAGTAATCTGGCGGGTCCAGTCCACTTCTACTGGGCTGAAATATTCTATCCGGAACACACCACGTCCCAAGGCGGAATAACCGTTTCGGACGGTCCACCTCAAATAACCACCCACGATGAAGTCGCCTATGGTGATCAGGTTTCAGGTGCCTTCACGCAGGATCATTCGCTTTCGCCTCCTGCGGCAAATGGCGAAACCGACGTAGTTCTTTTAAACGCGTCTGTGGATACTTCGGTGGCGTCTTCAAGTCAGAACAACACCGGCGCCACGGACTATCTTCCTGACACAGGCCAAGTCGGCGATGTGGTAAACCTTCTTGAAAATGGGGCGCAGTGGTCAAATGCGTCCTCGATTGTCGTCAACTACTCGGGCGACTCGGACAAAGTCAAAGTCCTGGTGCTCGACCCCCAAACAGTAGCCGACGTTGGGCTCCTCGGTGCGGTCGGGCAGGGAGTTCAAGTTGCGTCAGGGTTGGACCTTGTTTCATCGAATCACATGAATTGGCCTCTGGTGGTGGTCGGGTCGTCACCAGGGGTATTGACGGTGCATATCACGCTTACAGTAAACGGTGCTCCCTTCTCGATCGACAAGATGATTACAATCCTGCCGCAGACAGAGGCTCAATTCGTCGACCGCGACGACGGCAGTCGGACTTGGACGAATGCAGAGGTTTTAAGCCAAGGACAGGTGCTTTATGCGGGAAATAATTCCGGTGATATGGTCAGTTGGAAGGTGTCCCATCCAGAGCAGATGCCAGGCGCCACTTATACCTGGACCGCCGCAGGTCCCAATCAGGCGATCATTGCGGGCCCGTCAGGTGCCAACGCGAGTGAATGGCGTCTCGCGAATGTCGGGGCGACCTACAATCAACCTTTCGTAAATTGGAATCCAGGTCATTACATGATCACCTGTGAGATCCAACTCGAGTCTGGTTCAACCATGACGCTCTATTTTCCGGAGAATATCGGATGGAGAACCGAGCATTACCTCGTGGCCGGTCAAGTGCTGCCGGTGACTGACTTTACGATTACCGACGAGAGAAAAGATGCGCTCAAAACAGCTTTGTTAAACGATCTGTTTTCCTCGATCGTACTCGGTACGCAGGCGCCGGGCTTACAATCCTTAATGGCAAATCTAAGCACCGAGAATGTTGCGAAGATTTGGTTTATGATAACGGGCGGCTTGCGGCACAAGCGCGTGGCCGATCTTCCGGGGATCAGTGACTCCGAGAAGTTATGGCTTGTTCAGCTGATGTTGGATGACGGTCCCGACTCCTCGCCGTTAACCATAGACCCTGATACCAGTATTCTCAACACCGGTGCATTCAACCAATTCCTGCAAGAGGAATCCTATCGAATGTTTTCGGGATTTCAAGTGAAGTACCTTTGGGAGAACGGAAAGGTTGCTAACGTTCAGTCTTTGCTGGGACCTGATTGCAAAGAGAGCGTTGCTGGTCCAACAAAAATCGGCATACCTGCCGGTGCGTTGGTTTCGGTGTTAGCTTCAGTAATTAATTCTAATCCGACGAGCGTCAGAGTGCCCTTCAATTTCAACAAAAACCAACTTCTTATTCCCTCGGATATCAGCCCATTTAACGGCCAACTTCGGGTCGATCATGCTGGTGGAACAATTTCCCTCTATACCTCAGGAAGAATTTCTTTTGAAGGGCAGTACCCGAATTACGCGCTCTTTTCGCGAGACGTGCCCTTTATTTTTAACGAAATCGTCTTCTCGGTGGACGAGAATGGACGGGATACCAACAATCATGTGCGAACCAGTGTCGATCGCGATTGGAAGCAAAACGGAACGCTTTCTGGTGTTTGCCAGTTCAATGCGATCACGATTTTGCAAGCGAACGACTCTGGACGGTATTTCCAGCAGGTCCATTTGCCGATAGAAGATCATGCAGGAATGCTTCAGCCCTTCATTAACAGCTTGCCTGCGGGAACCTGGCCTACGACCCCTACTCAACCGACGACGCTGGATCTTCCATGAAAAAGGCGACCCTAAGCGTTGTTGCGATCATCGCATTTGGCCTCATCACCCTATTTTGGGTGCGCCATTCGAGCAGGCCGCCAACCGGTTTGGGCGGACCCTCAAAAGAGGAGCCGGCAGAAGGCAGCGTTTCTGGCACCACTGATGCGCCTCAAACTAAAGTTTCTATGCAGCGAGCAGCGATTAGGCGGAAGCTTGATTGGCATGATGCCGCCACCCTGCGAGTCGTAATAGCAATCGCGTTGGCAACAAAAGACGTGAAAAAGTGGGCGCCCGCTTTGGCTGAGCTTAGGAACCCTAAAGTAAAAACCCAAGAGGCTTTGGAGATTCTCGAAGACCTGCTCAAGAGTGACGACTGGCAAGTTAGGATTCGCGCGGCCCACATACTAAGCGAAAGGGGTTCCGCAGCCGGGGTGAACACTCTGCAAGAGGCGATGCGCGCGGCGGTGGGCGATACCGAAATTCCAACCGAAGCTGTTTTAGAGGCAGGTGAGACTTTGAATCGAAGGGGAACTCAAATTGATCCCACGGCATTACAGAGCCTCTATGAAAAGCGCAACGCAAGTGAGTTTCTTTCGATTGCCGCGCAGCAGGGAGATGATTGGGTCTCGGCCTACGTGCAAACCGAACGAAGCAACCCTACGATTAGCGTTAAGACTAGGGAACTGGCCGCAGCCGAGGTCGGCATGAGCGACCCCGCATCGATTGCCTCTTTTCAAAACCTAACCGGCTCATCGGATCCGGATCTCAAGGCCATTGGGAATTGGGCGCTGTTTCAAGCGGCGGGGGACAAAAGCAATTTGCAGGCAGTCGAAGCGTCAGCGGAAAACTTTCTGCACCTTAATGGCCCCGAATCGGCAACGGGTTCGAGAATCGCGTTGGGCCTACTAAGCTTGACCGACGATCCCGCAGCCATTGCAGAGATGGAAAAAGTTGCCGATTTTACGGCGAAAAATGTTGGAGGCGCGTATGGTTTTGATAGCGCGCTGTTGTCGCTGTACAGTGTGGGAAATGACAACCAGTTTATCGATGATCGTATCAAGCAATACTTGAACGGTGGTTACCTTGCCCCCGGAGCATCGAGTGGGTTAATTTGGGAGATCGCAGCCAGTCGGAACGATCCGGAAATAGATCAACTTGCAAAAGCTCATAACAGTGAAAGTTACGAATTGTATTTTGTTAGAAGGGAGGGATTCGCGATTCCGGCTGTGAAACTCGCGGGAAAAGCTAAGCGAGTCCAATAAGCGTGGGGGTTGGTATGAACCGGCAGGATAGGTAACAGATAATCCGGGACCGATCCCACACAAGGTCCTGCTGGCCGCGGCGCTGAAGCAGCCCACTTCGGTGTCCAACGGCTGGCTCTCCGCCCGGTTGCGGATGGGCAAGCCGGCCTCGGCCAGCCAGTTCGTCCGCCACTTCCTGCTCAAGCCCAACATCCCTGATGTGCTGGCGGACACCTTGGAGGAGCGTGAGGTTGCCCTGATTTGACGCACAATGGACTCGGGAGCAAAACCCACAGAGGAGCCCGCATGAAGGCACAGATCAGCGAGATTGCCCACGGTGAGGCGAGATACAAGAGGAGGACGAGCAGCAGGCACTCGAGTTATGGCGCCAGAGCGACCGGCGCGCCGGATAACATCCCGGACGTTATCCCACGGAGTTGATCGACCCGGGAGGGCGGCGGGATGCCCGGGGGCGATTGAAGACGCTGGCGAGGAGGCGGGCCGAGCTGGTTTCGGTGTACCAGCAAAACGAAGATGCGATTGGGCGGAGCGCTGGCGGCCGCCCCCGGCGCCGGCGTCGTTGGAAGTGCGCCTGGCAGAGGGAACGCTTGCCGATCGCACCCGGTGCCCCCGTGATTTTTGGGAGGAATGAGGAGCGGGAAGCGAGGACCGACGCGCAAATGCCAGAGGCCGAGAGGGACATCGTCCCCTGCCGATGATGACGCTTGCGGCCGGCGGCCGGCCGGCCGATGGAGAACCAGTTCCAGATGCGCAATCCGCCGGGGTTGCCAAAGACGGAACGCCCTTTATTGCTGGAAACAATGACTTTTCGCCGCCGCCGAGCCGGCCCACGCCAACGACGCTGGATTCCGTGGACGCTCGGAATCATCGTGGTCCTGCTGGTCGCGGCCTGGCTCATCGGACCCCCGCTCGCGCGCGCCGAAGCCGAAAAACGCCTGTCGGCGGCGCTGCACCGCCCGGTGACGATCGGACGGGTGGGCATCAATCCGCTGACGCTGACCGCGACGGTCGAAAACTTCGCGGTCCACGAACGCAACGGCCCCGAGGTCTTTCTCGGCTGGGACCGGCTGTTCGTCGATTTCGAGCTCATTTCGCTGTTCCGGTCGAAATGGAAATTCTCGCGCATCGTGCTCGATGGCCCGCATGCGCGCGTGGTCGTCAATCCGGACGGCTCCCTCAACTTCTCGGACCTGCTGAAGGACACCGGCCCGACGCCACGTGCGGGTGGACCCGCGGCCACGCCGATGCGTCCGGTGGTGGTCACCCGTTTCGTGCTCACGAATGCCCGGCTCGATTTTGTCGACCGGTCGCGCCGGCAGCCGTTCGCGACCCGCCTCGGGCCCGTCGGATTCACCGTGTCCGATTTCCACACGCTCGGGAGCGAGCAGTCGCCCTACAGCTTTGAGGCCGTGACGGAGCTCGGCGAGAAATTCTCCTGGCATGGCTGGGTGGAATCGACGCCGTTCCGCTCGGGCGGCGATTTCGGCGTGGCGGGCCTGGTGCTCCGGAAATATGCGCCCTATTACGCCGACCAGGCCAATGTCGACCTGACCGACGGGCGCCTGTCCGTTTCCGGAAAATACCTGCTCAGCTTCGATGCGGCCAATCGGGCGATGAAGCTGTTCGACGGCGCCGTCAAGCTGCGCAACCTGCGCCTGGCCGAGCGCGCGAGCGGCACGACCCTGCTGGAGCTTCCGGCGGCAGACATCACGGGCATGACGGCCGATGGCCTGACCTTGAAGGCGACCGTGAAGTCGGTCGACCTCGAGGACGGACGGGTGCGCGTGCGCCGGGAAAAGGACGGCGCCATCAACCTGCTGCAACTGATTCCCCCTTCGACTCCGACGAGCGGTCCGGCGGCGGCGGCGGGGGGATCGCCCGCCGCCAATCCGGCGCCCGTGCCGTCGTTCACCATTGAGGAGGTGCTCCTCGGCCGTTGGAACATCGAGATCGAGGATCGGGCGGCCCCGACGCCGGTCCACCTCGGCATCAGCGAATTCAGCACGCGGCTAAGAAACGTCACGCTGGCGGATGGAGCGTCGATTCCCTTCGAGGTGGCGATGCGGTGGCAGCCGAAGGGCACCGTGCGGGCGATTGGATCCGTCGTGCTGAAACCGCTGAAGGTCGACTACAAGGTCGACCTCGATTCCGTGGCAATGCTTCCCCTCAGTCCGTACCTCGAGCAGTTCGTCGCGATGCGCCTCGCGGATGGCGCCGTTTCGGTCAAGGGCGACGGCACGGCCTCGCTTCCTGCCGCCGGCCCGCCCGCGGTGACTTTTGCGGGCGACGCCTGGCTGGAGCGGTTCAGCCTCCTGGACACGATCCACGTCGACGAACTCGCCGGATTCTCGGACCTGATCGTCAGCGGCATCAAGGCGTCGACCACACCGCAGCTTTCCGTCGCGGTGGATGAGGTCAACGTGAACGGCCCCTATGCGCGGCTCGCGATCGACCATGACGGCAAACTCAACGTGGCTTCGCTGCTTCCCGCGCGGTCCGACGCTCCCGTGGCCTCCGCCGCTCCGGCGCCGGCGCCCACGGCTGCCCAGCCGCATATCGAGGTCGCGAAACTCATCATCAACGGCGGCAATTTCTCGCTCGATGACCAGTCGATTTCGCCCTCCGTCCGCCTCGGGGTGAATGACTTCGGCGGATCGCTGACCGGCCTTTCGTCCGACAATCCGGGACGCGGCGCGGCGGACCTTCGCGCCACGCTCACCGGTGGCAGCGCGTTCATGCTCAAGGGACGTTTCGATCCGCTGGCGAAGAATATCTTCGTGGACGCCAGGGTCGGGATCGACGGCTTCGATCTCCTGCCCTTCAGCCCGTACGTGGGAAAGTACGCCGGCTACGAACTCGCGGGCGGCAAGGTTTTTGTCGACGTCACGGCGAAGGTGGCCGACCGCAAAATCGACATGACGAACGTGGTGACGCTGAATCAGTTCGCTTTCGGCCGGGCGACCAGCAGCCCGGACGCGACGAAACTGCCGGTCCGCTTTGGTGTGGCGCTGCTCAAGGACCTCGATGGCAAGATCGTCCTCGATGTTCCCGTGGACGGCAGCCTGGACGATCCCGATTTCCGAGTCGGCCGCGTGGTCTGGCGCGTGATCGGAAACATCCTCACGAAGGCGGTCGCGTCGCCATTTTCCATGCTCGGCGCCCTGATTGGCGGCGGTGGCGAGGAGCTCAGCTACCAGGCGTTCGGCCCGGGCGAATCGACGCTCACGCCCGACGGGCTGAAGAAACTCGACACCCTGGCCAAGGCGCTGACCCAGCGCCCCGGACTCAGTCTGAGCATGGAGGGCTCGTACGATACGGCCGTCGACACCGACGTGCTGCGGCGCGCGAAATTCGCCGACCAGATCCGGCGCACCATCTGGGACTCACGCCACGCGACCGATCCGAACATTCCCCCGCCGGCACAGATCGAGATTTCACCGGCCGAGACGCACGCGCTGATCAAGCGCCTGTTCGACCAGAAATATCCGCCGGGCAGCGACCTCGGCACCCCCTTGCCGCCGCCGCGCGAGATATCTCCGCCGCCCCCGCCGTCGGGCAATCTCCTGCAGCGCGTGGTCGATTTTGTGACGCTGAAGCATCCACGTGAGCTCGGAGCTTACAGGGTGGCGCAGGAAAAGGCGCGGGCGAACTACGTGAAGGAATTGAAAACCGCGGTCGATGCCGGGCTGCCGATCGAGGAAATGACCGAGCGTCTCCTGACGACCGTCGAGGTCGCCCCGGCCGATTTCCAGGCGTTGGCTGCCGCCCGGGTGCAGCGGGTGCGCGACTATCTGGCCGACGAAGGTCATATCTCTCCCGAACGGTTGTTTGTCACGCAATCATCGGACGATGCCTCCGGAGCGCCGCCGGCGACCGGCAAGGGGGCCCGGGTATTCTTCAAGCTGCAGTAGGATGCGCTCATGGAGTTGAGAGTTGAAAGTCGAGGGTTGGGGGACCAACGCTCGGTCTTGAACGGACCCACTCGTGATCGCCTTGGGATCCCGCGTTTTGGTTCGTCTGCCCGGCTTTTTTTCGACGTCCCGACTGAGTGACCCCGAATGACATGGACTGCCGGCCGCAATGCGGCGCGTGCTGCATCGCGCCGTCGATCACCTCGCCGATTCCCGGCATGCCGCACGGGAAACCCGCCGGCATTCCCTGCGTACAACTCCGGCCCGACCATCGCTGCGCCCTTTTCGGCCGACCGGAACGCCCGGCCTTTTGCGTCGGCCTGCGCCCAGGGCCGGAGATGTGCGGGGCGGGGCGGGAAGAAGCCCTTTCCACCCTGACGGGCTGGGAGCATTTGACCGCGCCGGAGAAAAACACCGTCCTTGCGGCAACCGCCCGCCCGGATGAGCGTCTAACTTGAGCATGAGGCTTCGTGTATTCATTGCGGTCATACTGGTCGCGCTCGCGGGCTGCGCGGCGGTCAATGTCTCCTCCGACGTCACGCGCGACGTCCGCGGATATCACCACATCTTCGTGCGCACGGCGTCAAACGACAGCGACCACCTGGACCAGACAATCACCCAGCAGTTGCAGCGACTCGGCTACGATGCGTCGTTCGGGCAGCGGACGATGGCGCCCGACAACACCGAGCTTTACATCGAATACCAGGGGCAGTGGGACTGGGATTTCCGCACGTATCTGATCCGGCTCAACCTGACCGTCCACGATGCCAGGTCCGACGTCAAACTGGCCAGCAGCGGTATTTTCCATCCCGGATACTCCAGCAAGAGCCCCGAGGAACTGGTGCGTCTGGCGCTGAAGCCGATCTTCGCACCGAAATAGGCGGGCGAGTCGGAGGGTGGGTTCAGCATCCGATTCATCGCGGCATAAAGCCGCTCCTGCAGTATTCGCGGGGTAAACCGGCTCCCAAAGTTTTAGTGGTAGGAGCGTGCTTGCGGGCGATCCCTTTTCAGGATCGGGCCCCTCAACCCTCAACCCTCAACCGACCATCAATCCAGTCCGTTGATCGCCTTGTAGGTGAAGGCGGCGACCGCTCCGCCGGCAAAATTGGCGACCAGGTAAATCCAAAAGGCGGACCACGCGACAATTCCCATCGTGCAGATGCCCACGGCCACGGCGGGATTGAAGGCGCCGCCGGAAATGCCGCCCACGGCGAACGCCCCGGTCATGACGGTGAACCCAATGGCCTGCCCGTAAAACGAATTTCCATTGGTGCCCTTGGCGGTCGCGGTGTTGAGCACCACCCAGACGAGAGCAAACGTGAACAGGAATTCGGCGAGCAGCGCCGGACCGGGGTCGGGAACCATCGCGGGCGCGAGAGAGGCGGCCTTGGCCATGAATCCGGTCTTGAGCGCCTTCACCGCCACCGAGGCCACGAGTGCGGCGGCGACCTGCGAGATCATGTACGGAACCACGTCGGCGGCCGGGCACTTGCCGCGCAGCCAGACGCCGAGCGTGACGGCGGGATTGAAATGTCCGCCCGAAATATGGCCGCCGGCGAAGATCATGATCATCAGGGCGGACCCGATCGCGATCGGTGCGAACTTTTCCGCACCCGGGGCAATCACGGTCATGCCGACGGTGAAAACGAGGAAGAACGTGCCGATGAATTCAACGAGGTACTTTTTCATGGGGTAGCGGGTGGGGGAGAGGCATTCCACAACCGGACGCCAATCGGGTCGAGAGGGAAACGGGCAATCGGGCTCCTCCCCGCCGGTTTGTCTTGCGCCCGGAGGCGGACGGAAACTTCGTTGCCGGGCGATGTCCACTCCCGCCGCACCCAAGATCATCTTCTCGATGATGGGCGTCTCGAAGAAGATCGAGCGCAAGGAGATCCTGCGCGACATCTCGCTCTCGTTTTTCTACGGCGCCAAAATCGGCGTGCTCGGCCTGAACGGCTCGGGCAAATCGTCGTTGATGCGCATCCTGGCCGGCCGCGACCGCGAGATCGAGGGCCGCGTCGCCTTCGAGGAGGGTTACTCCGTCGGCCTGCTCGAGCAGGAGCCGGCGTTGACGACGGGCGCGACGGTGCGGGCCTGCGTCGAGGAAGGAGTGAAGCACCTGACCGATCTGACGACCGCTTACGACGCGACCTGGGACGAACTTTCGGCCGCGTCCGACGATGCGGCCCGCAATGCCATCACCGCGCGCCAGGGTGAGCTGCAGGAAAAGATCGACGCCCTCGGCGCGTGGGACACCGCGCCGCAGGTCGAGATGGCGATGGACGCCCTGCGATGCCCCGATGCCGGCCAGGTCGTCGACCACCTTTCCGGCGGCGAGCGCCGGCGCGTGGCGCTCGCGCGCCTGCTCCTGCAGAAGCCGGACGTGCTGTTGCTCGACGAGCCGACGAATCATCTCGATGCGGAAAGCGTGCAGTGGCTCGAGCAGCATCTGGCGCGGTACGAGGGCACGGTGATCGCGGTCACGCACGACCGTTACTTTCTCGACAATGTCGCGGGCTGGATCCTCGAACTCGATCGCGGGCACGGCATCCCGTGGAAAGGCAACTATTCGCTGTGGCTCGAGCAGAAGCAGCGGCGCCTTGAGATCGAGCAGCGCACCGAGGACCGCCGGCAGAAGGCGATGGCCCGCGAGCTGGAGTGGATCCGTTCCTCGGCCAAGGCCCGCCAGGCGAAGGGGCAGGCGCGTATCAACGCCTACGAACAGATGCTGAAGCAGGATGTGGCGGAGCAGGAGCGCAAGTTCGAGATCATCATTCCGCCCGGTCCGCGCCTCGGCACGCTCGTCGTGGAGGCGCAGGGCGTGGCGAAGGCCTACGGCGACAACCTCCTTTTCGATCAGCTCTCGTTTTCCCTGCCGCCTGGTGGTCTCGTTGGCGTGATCGGGCCGAACGGTGCCGGCAAGACGACGCTGTTCAGGTTGATCACAGGCCTGGAAAAGCCCGACCGGGGCGCGTTCCGGGTGGGCGAAACCGTGAAGCCGGCCTACGTCGAGCAGTCCCGCGATTCGCTGCGCGACGACCGCACGATATGGGAGGTGATCAGCGACGGCCAGGAATTGATCACCCTCGGCCCGCGCCAGGTGAACAGCCGCGCTTACTGCGCGCAATTCGGTTTCACAGGGGCCGACCAGCAGAAGAAGGTCGGCGTGCTTTCGGGCGGCGAACGCAACCGCGTCCTGCTGGCGCGCGTGCTGAAGAGCGGGGCGAACCTGCTGTTGCTCGACGAGCCCACCAACGACCTTGACGTGAATTCCATTCGTGCACTGGAGGAGGGCCTGGAAAATTTTGCCGGCTGCGCCGTCGTGATCTCCCACGACCGCTGGTTCCTCGACCGCATCGCGACGCACATCCTCGCCTTCGAGGGCGACAGCGTGGTGAATTGGTTTGCGGGCAACTATTCCGCCTACCTTGAGGACTACCGCCGCCGGAAGGGTCGCGAGGCCGACCAGCCGCACCGCCTCAAGTACCGGAAGTTGGCACGGTGAGGGATTTCCTTCTATAGGACCTGCGCTCGCGCGCAGTTGAGGGATCGCCACTTGTAGGACCTGCGCTTCCGCATTGAGGGATTGCCTCCTGTAGGGCCTGCGCTCGCGCAGGCCGCAACCCAGGCGCACGGCGGAGGTTTCGTTCATTCGCGGTGGGTCCGATACCCCGAAGCTTGCTTCGGCTTGGATTGTTGTAGGAGCGGCTTTATGCCGCGATCGAACTGGAAATCGCGGGGTAAACCCGCTCCTGCAGCTAAAGAGGGACCTGGTTGCAGGGGCTGTCTCGATCAAATGTCTCGGGGCTTGCCCCCGAGGATTTTTACGCGCGGCCTCCGCTCGCGGAGGCCCTACGATGGGCCAGTGGCAGCCCTCTCTCATGCATCGCTTCGGCTGGACGCGGGCGCGCCATGGGTTTCCAGCGGGTCCAACCGTTCCGCCCCATTCGGCGGAAAAACCGGGCAAAATCAGGCCGCGCGTTTCCCGATCGTAATCGCCCCGAGGATGGTCTGCCGGGCGAGGTCGGTCTGCGCCGGCGTCACCGTGATTCGCTGCGCCTGGTGCCAGCCGACAAGCACCAGACCCGAGACCGCGTCGTTCTGGAAGACCGGCATGAGCAGGAAGGCGCGCGGAAATTCCCTCGCCGACCGGATCCAATCCGGCAAGTGGGTCCGGATCGACCGCGTGCCGGTGTCGTGGATGAGCACGTGTTCGCGCCGGGCGAGGCAGATGCCGAATACCGTGCGTTCGGATTTCTGGACGACGGCGTCCGCCCGGACCGCGTCGGCCTGGCGGCCGCAGGCGTGCGCGAGGTGGAACACGGCGGTGGCCGGGGCCGGTTCAAACAGCCAGCATTCGTCGGATTTGAAAATGTCGCGCACGCGTTCAACCGCCATCGTCCGCGCATCCCCGATGGGTGCCAGAGGGGAGGCCGTTGACGTCGGAAGATCCGAAGCCCGGCGCCGCGGCTCGAAGATCGTTGGGATGGGGGACGATTTGACCTTGGTTCGCGTCGGAGCACCGGACTTCGCGGTTTTGTCGTCGGCAATCCGGCGGGCGTGGGCGGCGAGGTAACGCAGGCCGCGGGTCGACCATTTCCCCATGCTGCTGTGCTGCGAGAAGGTGTGAATGTGCTCGGCGGCCTCCACGATTGACGCTTCGGCCGACTGCCCGACGCCCGGCAGCAGGCGCTCGAATCGGGCCGCCAGGGCCGCGGCGTCCTCGGCGAAACGCGCGGGATCGCCATCGAGGGCGAGGCGCGCCATGCGCCCCCCGAGATCGGCCATGCCCAGCAGGCGCGCACCGTACGTCGTGGCGGAAGTGCCGCCCATGATCTCGGGCTGGCAGTCGCGCAGGCTTTGGGTCACTTCGGGCGAAAGCCGGACGAATCCGAGCAGTTCCCGGCTGACCTCGAGAGGTGTCACGCCGAATTGCTCCCGAAAGGCCTGGTCCTCGGGGAACTCGATGGCGAGATCGACCGCGCGGCGATAGTGCTCGAGCGAAACGGCTGGAAGGATGATCAGCCCGAACTGGCGGAGGGCGGCGCAGGTGAACGCGAGCTCGGGATCGACGTTCCCGAGGGCTTTGGCGCAGCTCTGGGCGAGGAGGCTGGCGCAGAGTGCGCGGCTGGCGGCCTCGCGTTGTTCGGGTGGATTGGAGGCGCCATTGCTGTTTTCAATCAACATCAGCGACACCGCCAGATTGCGGACGCGCTGGAAGCCAATCTGGTGGATCGCGTGGGTGATCGAGGCGAGCGGCGCGATGTTTGGATTGTGGACGATCGTGTTGGCCACGGTCAGCACCCGGCACAGCACGGCCGCATCGCGCTCCACCAGATCCGCGATCTCGGAAACGGTCGCATGGCCGAGGTCCGTCGAGAGCGTCTCGATCAGCTTCAACAATTCGGGCAGGCCCGCTCCCCGGCCGTCGCGCAAAGCAGCGCGGGCGCGTTCCAGGGTCTCGGAAGCCGCGAGAGGCAGGGGCATCGGGAAAAGAATCGGCTTCGTCCCGTAAGATTTGAGTCGATTCGGCGACTCTCTAATCAAACCCAAAAAGGCGGCCCATGGCGCGGCGGTCCTTCTTGGTCGGGCGACCCCGGCCTCGCTCGCGGGCGAGCATGTGCTCGATCCCCGCTTGTTTCGCCCGCGCATATTCTTCGGGTGGAGTGAGATCCAAGACATGCTGCGGGAGCAATTTGGCCCCGAGCCGGGCTCGCGGCACATCCAGAATCTTGAACGTCTTGGTGATCAGTCCGATACGTACGGTGACCATCTCGCCGGCATGCACGTCGCGGCCAGGCTTGGCATGTAAACCATTAATTTGCACGAGGTTGCCGCGACAGGCTCTTGTCGCATCACTTCTGGTTTTGAATGCGCGAACGCACCAAAGCCACTTGTCTAGGCGGCACTCCTGCATAACCTCGGGTCGTGAGCCAAAGCCGTCCAGAGCCCTCCCGCAACTCCGATTCCAAAACGCGGCGCCGCCGGCAGGTGGTTTCACGGGCGCGGCCGATCGGAGTCTGGAAGGCGCGGGTGTGCTACGCGGCACCGAAAATCTCACAACGCTCTGGCGTCGATCCCGCCGGCCGTTGATGCTGTCCGTGATTGGACGAGCTTCCTGACAAGTCTGACAGCGACTTTGGATCCGTGGGACTGGACGTCCTTGCGTTCGCGCTCGGCCTCGGTGTTGCCTGGTACCTGAAATGGCAGACGACTGATCTCGTCTGGAGCCTTTGGCTGTCGAGCCTCGTGGTCGGCTACGCCATGATCGTGAACAACATTTTTGGCCCGGTGCTGCGCATCGCGTGGAGCGCCCGGCCGCGGGACGGGAATGGCGCCCGGGGAGCGGTCGTGATGGGAGGCGCGCTGGTCGCGGGATTTGCGATGCTGGCCTTCTTCACGTTTCATTTCGGTTTCTTTCACTTCGTCCACTCGATCTTCCTCAACAGCTTCTTCCCGGTGACCCAAAACCGGAGTTTTCCGGACCTGGCGTCGTACCTCGATGTTTTCCGCCGCTATTGGTATTTCATCCCGGCTGCCGCGATTGCCGAACGCCGGGCCTTTCGCCCGAAGGCGACGCCTGGGGTTCCGAATATGTCGGTGCAGGCGGCGGATATCGTCCGGCGGAAGGCAACCGCCGATGGCGGCTCGATGATGCAGCCTTACCGGAACGTCATCCGGATGCATCTGCTGATCTTTTTCTTCGTCCTGGCGCACATCCTTTCCCTCGACAACTTCGCGGTCTATGCGGTCGTCTACGCCGTGTACTTCTTCCCCTGGCGGATCGTTCGGATCCATTGGCATCGTGCGGCGGCGGCACCGACATCCTGACGCCGCCTAACGGTCATGTTTGTCGCGCGATTCCTCGAGGTGGTGATTCCCGTTCTGCTGGTCGGCCTCGGCCTCGGCTGCGTCGTGCGCCTCGCGCGCGGCGTGCCGGCCAGGGCGGAGTCCGAACAACGGGGCTGGCTGCATTCGGCGGCGGTCTGGCGGAGCTTGGTCCAGGTGCTTCTCGTGGTCGCGGTGTATTTTTTCCTCACGCGATTCTTCCGGTAGGAGTCGGATCGCGGCATAAAGCCGCTCCTGCAAACCGGACGGACTGTAGGAGCCGGTTTACCCGGCGATGATTGCCGAGCGGGTTTTTTCCCGCATTCGGGTTCAGCGCCCCTGCCGGCGCTCCCAGGCAAACAGGTATTGCTGGGCCAGGCCGGCGCCGCCGGCAAAATGGGCGCGGCCGAACTGCGCGAGCTGGGCCGGGCTCCAGGACTCAAGCCCGTACCGCCGCGCCATCGCCTTCAGGATCCAGGTGTCGACGGGAAAGGCTTCCAGGCGGCAGGCGCCGAAAAGCAGGACGCAATCGGCGACTTTTTCACCCACACCGGGAAGCTCGAGCAGCCGGCCCTTGGCATCGGGGTAGGGCAGGCGCTCGGTTTCATCGAGCCAGCCCGGGCGGGAGGCGAGGAATTGCGCGATCTGATGAACGTATCGCGCCCGAAAGCCGAGCAGGCAGGCGCGCAGGTCTACTTCGGAAACCCGCGCCAATTCCGGCCAGGTCGGCAGCCGATGAAACCCGGACGAGATCGGCGCGCCCAGGCGCGTGGCCAGGAGGACGATCATCTGCTTGATCTGGACGATCTGTTTTGTCGCGCTGCAGAGAAATCCAAGCAGCGTCTCGCCGAACGGCTGGCGCAGGATGCGCAGGTGCGGAAATGCCGCCATGCACTGGCGCAGATGTCCGTCGCTGCGCCACGGAAGATTGTCGGTCACCGCCGGCCACGGGAAATCCGTCCCGAAATAGTGTCCCAGAGCGGGTCTCGTCGATTCAACGGCGCCGGCGAGGGTTCTCCACTCGGGATGAATGCCCGCGCGGATTTGGACGACGTGGCTGCTCCACAGCCCGGTCCAGCAGGGCGAAGAGGATTCGCCGTCCGCCCCGGGATACCAGCGAAACGCCTGTCCGCCATCGAGGGTTTCGCGGAGGACCTCCGCCCCGGGATACCAGCCGCCGGGCAGCGGATGCCACGCGCTCCACTCGGTATCGGATGCAGCGGCCAGCCATGGGGCCGGTTTCGCGCCCCCGCGGCTTCCGGTCAGAGGCCGGCGGGTTTTTCCCACAGGTAACTCTTTTCGGACGCCAGGACATTGCCCGCGTTGTCCACGATATCCAGGCGCCAGGCGACAGCATGCGTGTTCTTGCCGGGCCAATCCGGTCCCGTCAGGCCGAGGTCGAAGAGCGAGCGGCCCACTGGCAGCGTGGGGCTGAACGTGAAACTGCGCGCGACGCCGGAATCGGGGCTGATGATCCGGACGTTCATCTTCACCGGGACAGGGGCGCCGGTATTGTCCACCCGCACGAGAAAATAGTATCCGCCGCGCTCGGTGGGATGCGTTCGCAGGATGATCTCGCCGCCGGTGTTTTCCCGGCCGGTGAAATATTCCGAGATCCGTTTGAAGGACACGGCCTCGCGCCAACCCGCATAGGCATGCTCAATCTGCACGGGTTGCGGATGGTCCGGCGGGGCCGAAGCGGCGGCCGCCGACAAGCCGGCGGCCGCCAATAACACTCCGGCAAGGATCACGCGCATGGGCTGAAACTTCAGGGTGGGCACCCGACACGCAAGCCGGGAGGCGTCAGGGCGATTGCAGGTAGACATACTGGTAGCGGCGGAAAACGAGCGGGGCGGGCACCCATCCCTTCACGGACGGTTGGATCAAGTAGGTCTGGGCTCCCAAATGGACCGGCGACACCGGCGATTGCTCCAGCAGAAGTTGCTCCGCCCGTTGGAAAATCGCGAACCGCGCGGCCGGGTCGAGGGTATGGGCCGCCTCATCCAGCAACCGGTCGTACTCCGGGTTTTTCCAACCGGTCCAGTTGTACGCGCTATCGGAAGTGAAGAGGCCGAGATAGGTGACGGGATCGGGGAAATCCGCCGTCCACATGGACAAGGAGATCGCATAGTCCAGATGCTGCTGGTTCTGGATCCACGTCTTTTGTTCGATCGGCGCCAAGGTGAGGTGAACACCCAGCTCCTTCAGCCACATCGCCTGGATCGCTTCGGCCAGCTTGGGGCTGATCTCGTCGTTGCGACACTGCATTTCCAATTCGGGCAATCCGCGCCCGCCGGGAAAGCCGGCTTCGGCGAGCAGCTTGCGGGCGCCGTCGAAATCGGTCGGGACGGTCGCCTTCGCCGTGTAACCGCCGGTGCCGGGCGGAGTGATCGATCCCGCGGCGAGTCGGCTGCCCTGCAGGACCGCCCGCACCAGTGTTTCACGGTCGATGGCGAGGGACAATGCTCGGCGGACGCGCTGGTCCGAGAGCGGGGCCCGCGTGACGTTCAGGCGGAGAAAGTTGATCTGGGCCTGCGGATCCAGCCGCAGTTGCGCGGGATCGTGTTCGCGCCAGGCCGCGATCTTGTCGAGGGGCAGAAAAAATGTGACATGCAACTGACCCGACCGAAAACTGCGTTCCTCCGAGCCCGGATTCTCGAGCGGAAGGAAGGTTAGGCGCTCGAGCCGCGTCCGGGCCGCTTCCCAGTGATTCGGATTCCTGACCGTGACGATCCGGGAATTGGGCGTCCATTCGGACAGCATGAACGGCCCGTTGCCGACGTGGTTGCCGGGGCGGGTCCACGCGGAGCCGCGGGTCTGCATCCCTCCGAATTTTGCGACCACGCGCGGGTTGATGGGAAACCAGGCTGGCAGCGAGACCAGCGCGGGCAGATAGGGTGTCGGGTGA
>DASYDZ010000182.1:0-12326 GCA_036499305.1 Candidatus Didemnitutus sp. | reverse complement strand
TGACGCCGAGAAATTTTCCGACCGCCCCCTGCAGTGAGAAATTGCCGGTGGCATCGGTGGTGGTAGTCAAATGGTCCGTGCCGGTCGCACTCAATGCGGTCCATTGGAAAGAAACCGTGGCCCTTGGAACCGGCGCCCCGTCGAAGTCTTCCACCCGCCCAAAGAAATCGATCGGCATCTTCCCCTGCCAATGGGGGTCAATTTTCTGGCGATCACGCACCGTCTTCCAACGGACATCCGCCACACCATTACCTTGTCCTCCGGCCCATCGGGGATAAACTGCCAAGACGACTGCGGGCTTGTCGGCTTCCACCGCAGAATTGTCGGCGGCGCTCGTTTTTTCGGTTGCAGCCTCGAGCTTCGGAGCGCCGCTCGTTTTGGCGCGAGCCCAATAGATATATGTGAACCCGCAACCCACCAAAAGAATTAAGCCAAAAAGCAGGGATTTGATTTTCATTGCGTCGTTGCTCCGCCGATATCGACAAGGACGGTCCGGTAAAACACCTGCAGTTGTTGAATGCCTCGAGTAAACTCACCGCTGTGATCCGAGCGAGCATCTTGCAGATCCGTATCTGTGCCGGTGCCGATATTTACGTCATTTTTGATTATTCCGCTGGTCACAATTCCCCCCAGTGGCTTTGACCTGGAACGGGCCACGAATGCCATTGATTCATATGCGGTCGAGACGTACCGCGACGTGACCGAGTTGTCCGAATTGAGCTTCTGCAGCATGCCACGTTGGGTTACTGGAAGACCCGATGTCTGCGCATCGTAAGCATAATCGGTGTTGGGAACGATGCTCGTGAGAACATCGAGATTATCCCGTTTATTGATTTCCCGCGCCACCCCAAGCCTTATCGACGGCGGGCCCAGCGGTCCCGCCCTACCCACCGAACCAACAACCTTACTGAAACTTCGCCACCCTCGCCGCGACGTCCGTGCGCAGCCGGTCGATGAACCCAAGCGTGAAGGCACCGACATCGAGCGCGGGATCCGCCACGAGCGGAGTCAGGTCGATCGCCCACGTGATGCCCGACATTCTGTCGGTGGCATGCGAGGTGTGAAAAGTCGCGTTCGCGGAACGCCGGCCCAGTGTGGCCAGGTCGTAACGCTTGCCGCCCGTTACCTGCGAATCGAATACCTTCAGCAGCTCCGAGGAAAGCTCCGTCTCGCGGCCGGAGTCGAGCGCGACCTTGTCGGAATCGACGACCCAATCGAGATCGCGCCACACCTCGCAGCCGAGGACCCGCCTCGGTCGTTGCGCCGCGGGGAGGGCGTGCAAGGCCTCCAGACAGCGCAGCAGCACCGCCACGTGGGTGTCATGCTTGTCGGCGGGATTGTGGAGATACACCACCTCGGGCCGGCAGCCGGCGAAAATCGCCTGCAGGTCGGCCGTCACGAGCGCCGCGCCCGGTTTCTTCACTTCGGAACTGGGAAAGGCGAGTTGGACCTGGATCGCATAGCCCCCCATGACCGCGGCTCTTCGCTGTTCCTCGCGACGAACCTCCTGCATTTGCTCGTCCGTCAGCGCGGCATACGCGCCGGTCCGTGGCGAGCCGGCGCCGTTGGTGACGATCACGCCGCCAAATGCCTTGCCGGGCTGCTCGCGCGCGTCGGCAATGCCGGCGTGCGCCATGATCTCGAGGTCGTCCTGGTGCGCGCCGACGGCCAGATGCGTGACCCGGGCGAGCGCCGCCTCGGGAGAGCATCCGTCAGGCACGAAAATGTCAGCGCGCGGATGGGAAAATTTCATGGAAAGCGGAATTCTATCTCAACCGCGGATTTCGCGGATGCACATAGATCAATTCGTTCTTACAGGAGGCAACGGAGAAAACTGAGGTGCGTCGGGCAAAAATCCATCCGTGTTCATTCGTGTAATTCGTGGTCAATAATCCTGAGTCGAATTAGCGGGGAAGTCACGAACCGTCGATAGCGGCGCACGCATCACACCAGCGCCGGCAGGCTGGCGGCGGCGATGGCCTGGCCGTGGCGCTTGCTTTTTTCGTCCGGAATATGGATCTCGAGATCAGCGGCGACCGCCGGAAACTCGGCCTCCAGCACCCGTTTTGCCTCGCGCACGATGATCGTTCCACCCTCGCCACTCGTGACCCGCCCGAGCAGGAGCACATGGCGGACATGGTAGTGTTCCGCGAAGCTGGCCAAGGCGTAGCCGAAACAGGTGCCGACCGTCTCAAAAACCCCGTTTGCCCGGGGATCACCGGCGCGCTGCGCCTGCTGCAGGGCCACCAGAATTTCCGCCGGAGGCAGCTCCGCCGGCAGACTGAACCCCGCCCGGCGCACGAAGCGCGCCACGCCCTGCTGTGAAAAATACTGCACCCCGCATCCGGCATCGCCCGACCATTCGTCGACCGGGGCGCCTTCCTGGTAGTCGACCGGCACAAATGCGAGTTCATTCAGCCACGAGGTGATTTCGCCCGTTGGGGTCACGTAACCGCCGGCCATGCTCGTGCCCATGGATACGCCCAGCACGGCGTTCTTCTGCAGCGACATCGCGCCCGCGAGCGCCGCGACCTCGCCGTCGTTGACGACCTCGAAGGGCACCCCGCCCCATCGCTGCCGCAGCGCCGCGAACATCGGGCGGATTTCCCGTTCAAAGCGGTCGTGCGGCACGCCGCGAAAAAGCGACGCCACCCGCACCTCATTGCGCACGTAAACTCCCGCGGCGCTGCCGCCGATCGCGTCGATGCGCGGCAGGTGGGCGGCGGCGCGTTCGATCGAGTGATTGACGCCGGCGATGTGATAGGCCGGGTCGGCCTGGAAATAAGGATCCCAGGCCACCTCCTCGGAGAACACGACCTGGCCGTCGATGACCGCGGCCGTCTTGCGGTCGCTGCCACCGAGGTCGAAGCCGATCCGGCATCCCTTCAGGTGCCGGCCGAGCGGCTGGTCCGCGTTGCTTTCGGCGGGCAGCGCGTCCCAGGCGCAGGCCTCGATGACAAACGGCTGTCCGTAGATTCTCTCCCCCATGAAATCCGCGTCGAAGGCCCGGGCGCCGCCGGGCGCGTAGATTTTCCGGAGCTGGCCGGCAAGTTCGTCGGCTCCGGCGACCCAGACCCGAAAGCCGCCTTTCTGCCACAGGAGGAACTTGAGCACGCGTTCGGCAAAGCGCAGGCTCAATGCGGCCTGCGGATGGGTGGACGAAAGAGCGCGTCCCTCCCAGCGCGAGACGCCGCCTTCGGGCCGCACCAGGGCGAGGGCGAAGCGGCGCGCGGATGGGTCCGCGACGACAAGCTCGTCGTAGGCACGGTTCCACAGCACGGCGGGCGTGAAGCCGGGTTCGAAGCGCGGACGGAAACGGGGAGCAATGGTCAGCATCGGAGAGGTGACGGGATTCGGAATGGGATGAAAAGGGTTGGTGGATGGGAACGGTCCCCCGTCGCCAGGAGCGTCCTGGCGTCGATGAGAACCCCGCCTGGTCAGGCCCCTCGCTTGCGCTGGCTGAAGATCGCTTCGATCTCCTCGAGGGTCTTGCCTTTCGTTTCGGGCAGGAAAAAAGTGGCGGTGACGAAATAGACGACGGTGCACGCCGCGAAACCGAAGAACATCGTCGAGTAGCCGTACCTGCCGACCGTCGGCAGAAACACCGCCGCGATGGTCGTGGACACGATCTGATTGAGCGTGAGCGCAATGCTCATGCCATTGGAGCGGATGCGGGTCGGCATGAGTTCGGAGAGCGCCAGCCAGACGCAGACCCCGGGCCCAATGGCGAAAAAGGCCATGAAGCAAAAGGTGAAGACGGCGGTCAGCCAGCCATTCTGCGTGTCCGGCACCGGCGTGATGATTGCATTCTCGATCACCAGTGGCGCGCGCCGCGCCGCCTCGAGGTCGCCCAATGGATTCGAGAAAAACGCGCTCACTTTGCTGTCCGGAAGGCTGGCGCGCGTGATTTCGACCGGTCGCGCCGCCCGGTCGTCCGAGCGAACGACGGTCGTCGCCGCGCGAAAGCGGCCATAGGAGTAAATCACGCTCAACGTGAGCGGCTGATCGGGGGCGCCGGTCACCGCATTTCCACTCGCGCTCAGGAGGCGGGCGGCCTGCCCGGCGTCGAAAACGATCCTGGCCGACTGGTCCGCCGTGACCAAGGCCTGGACCGCTGTGTGGGCATCGATGCGACGGCTTTCGGTGCGGCGAAACAACAGCCCGACCGCGACCAGCGAGACGATGATCCCGGCCGTGCCAACGGAAAGCAGGAACCTTCGGCCCTTCCGGTCGACAAGAATCACTGCAACCATCGTCATGAGGAAATTGACGAGAGTGAACAACAGGTTGCCGTAGTGCGCCTGGATGTCGGAAAGCCCGCCCTGAATGAAGATATTGGCGTTGTAGCCGATGATCGAATTGACCCCCGTGGCCTGGTTGCAGGCGAGGATCACGCAGGCGAGGACGAAGGGAATGACGTATTTCCGGCTGAGGAGCGAATCGCCGGCGCGCGCGCCGGCCGTTTTCCCGGCCGCGGCGATGGTCGCCATTTCGGACAACTCCACTTCGGCCTCGGCCGCGTCGCGCGATCGCAGCAGCGCGGCCCGCGCCGCCTCCACGCGTCCGCGCGCAAAAAGCCAGCGCGGCGATTCCGAAACCATCAGGCCGCCGACGACAAAGAGAATCCCCGGAGGAAGCGAGCTCCAGAAAATGCTGCGCCAGGCCCTGTCCTTGAACGCCAGGACCGCCGCGAGGTCGCCGAGCTTCTCGATCGCTTCGTTCCGGTGGCTGAAATACAGCGCGATCAGGGAGGTCACAACGAAGCCGAGCACGAGCATCCACTGGAAAGCACCCGTGCCTTTGCCGCGGCTCTTCGCTCCGAGGCACTCGGCGAGGTACAAGGGAATGACGACGCCCACCACCCCGCCGCTGATGCCCTGCAGGAGGCGCCCCGCGACCAGCATGGCAAAACTCTGGGACAATGCGATGAGCGGGATGCTGGCGACAAAAAAGAGGCCGCTGAGAATCATCAGCTTCCTGCGGCCCAGCCAGTCGGCGAGAAGTCCGGCGAACAGCGTGGAAACCACGCTGCCGAGCAGCACCGCCGCCACCACGAACGACAACTGATTCGCGGTCAGGCCGGAGGTCGCCTCCATGTAGGGGAGCGCGCCGGTGATGATGCCGACGTCGACCCCGTACAGCAGACCGCCCAGACCGGCCACGAGAAGGAGGAAGCGATTGTAGCTCTGCGGGGTGCGGGTCATGGGGAAATCACTCGTCGTCGGGCTGGACCGGAATCGACTTCTGCAGTTGCGCCGCCCACTCCTGCCGCGGCAGGCGGTCCCGCGCGGACGGATCCTCCGCCGCAGCAAGCAGCAGGTGAACGCCGTCGGTGGTGGGGAAAACAACGGCGGCCGCGGTGGGTTTGGCGGCGACCGCGAGCGCGTCCGTCGCCTCTTGGTTTTGCGATGGCCCGATCCGCTGGCCGGAAAGCAACGCCGCCATGCAATCCAAGCCCGTCTGACAAAGGGCGGCCTGGGTGGCGGCGGCTTTCGCCCGCGCCTGCGCAATCGGATTGCCGGCCACGGGCGCACGAACAACAAGTTCACTGGCCCGCCCCCACAGGATCAGTTGCGCCCTGAGCTGGTTGGCGCCCGCAACATCCAGTGCGCCATCGGCCAGGAGCCAGGCCTTCACCGATTGGTTGAAGGATCGCGCCTCGAGACTCTCGGGCTTGCACCAGTCCGCCAGGTCGTTGGGCGGACTGAGCTGCGTCACGTCGGGCTGCAATCCGCCACGCTTGTAATGCGTCACCGGCTGCACCACGGACGCAAGTGTTCGCAGGGCCGCGCCCGTCGGACTAGCCGGGTCGACGCCGGGCACACGGATGCGCGACTCGTCATCCTGATGTGTCCCAGCCTCGGCCAGGCGCAGGTCCGCGATGGCCAGGCGGCGATACATGTCTTCCACGTCGGTGACCGAACGCGGCGACCACAAACGCTCCGCGATCGCAGCCGTCCGGGGCCAGATGCGGGTGTCGATGTCGGACGGAGTCACCCACTCGCCCCACATCGTCGCCTCGCCGCCGAGGACAAGTTTTTGCCCGGCCGGTGGTATCGGCGTGTCGGCCGGCAGCGGGTCGTTGCGATAGTGCTGCGCGGCGGAGTAGTTCAGGTCGATGTAGTAGCCATTCGAAAGAATCGCCGGAAATCCGTGGCCGACGGCGTCGGCGAGTCCGGCCGGACCGCGCCAGGATTGGATCACGGTCCCCGGCGGCAGATCGGGCTGCAGGATCTCGTCCCAGCCGATCATCTTCTTGCCATGCCTGGCCAGGATCGCCTGGAGCTTGCGGTTGAAGTAGGTCTGGAGGCCCTCGTTTCCCTTCAATCCGTGATCGCGGATGAATTGCTGGATGCGCGGATTGGCCGTCCACTGGACGCCGTTGTGTTCGTCGCCGCCGATGTGGAGGTAGTCGTCGGGAAACAACTCCGCCATTTCGCCGAGAAATCCGTCGAGCAGTTCATAGACCTTCGGATTCGTCGGATCGAACACCGGATCGAAAACGCCCCAGTGGCGCTCGATGGAGTAAGGACCCGGCGCGCTGCCCAGCTCCGGATAAGCCACCAGCCAGCTCGTCGTGTGACCCGGCAGATCGAACTCCGGCACGACGCGGATGCCGCGGTCCGCCGCGTAGGCGATGATATGGCGGATCTGGTCCTGGGTGAAATATTTCCCGTCGGAGCCCAGTTCCTGGAGCTGCGGGTAGAGTTTGCTCTCGATCCGGAATCCCTGGTTTTCGGTCAGGTGAAGGTGAAGCACGTTGAGTTTCACCAGCGCCATTCCGTCCAGGTTGCGCTCGATGACCTCCTCCGGCTCCCAGTGTCGCGCCACGTCAATCAACAGGCCGCGCCAGGGAAACCGGGGACCGTCCTTGATGACAACCGCCGGCAGAAACCAACCGTGGTCGTCCTTCTGCAGGAGTTGAGTGAGCGTCGCGAGCCCGCGGAGAGCTCCCGTGGTGGTCGGTGCGCTGAGCACCGCCCCGTGCTCGTCGATGGCGAGGGTATAGGTCTCGTCGTCGCCGAGCGTCGGCATTCCCACCCGCACCGCTGCGGTCTTGATTTCCACCGCGGCGGCGCCGCGCGCCGTCGCCACGGCGACTCCCGATCGGAGGCGGATGCTCTCGGTCCAGCGGGCCACGCCGGCACGCAGGCGCGCGTCCTCCGGCCGGTCGACCGCCACGCCGAGCGCGGCATCGACGGTCAGGCGGCCCGCGCCCTCCGTGATGTCCGCCGGGGCCGGCATCAGCTCATGAGCGCCCGCGCCGCCCGCGAGCAGGCCCAAAAGGATGACGACGCCGGCGGCGCGCCTGGCAATGCGGTCAGAGTGAAACACGGCCAAGGAATTCCTCGGGGGTATAACGTTTGAAGGCCTCGATCGCCTCATATTCCGCCAGGCCGAACTGGTTGTACATCTCGGCCAGGCGACGGCTGCGATCCTCGGTTCTCTGCCAGAACTCGCGGCGGTCGTCACCGGGAAACAGCGCCTGATCCTTCTGCGTCTCGTGCCGGAAGATCGCGCGCCGGCGCCGGAGCACTTCCTGGGGGCTGAGCGGCACGGCGAGATCGATCTCGTCCGGCTCCCACGAGGTCCAGGCGCCGCGGTACAGCCAGAGTTCCATTTCCTGCAGCCAGTCCGACGACGATTCCGCCGCGACCGCCTCCCGGAGCGCCTGCAGGCACAACCGGTGGGTGCCGTGGGGATCGTCGAGATCGCCCGCCGCGTAAACCAGATGCGGCTTCAGCTCCACGAGAATCCGGCGCATCGCGGTGACATCGCTCGCGCCCAGGCGGCGGTGCCGCACCGGCGCCGCGTCGTAGAATGGCAGGTCGAGGAAATGCAGCCGATGCGGGGGGATGCCGCACACTCGGGCGGCGGCGGTCGCCTCGTTCCGGCGAATCAGCCCCTTCCAGCGCGCGCATTCGGTTCGCGCCGGCAGCGATCCGGTGCGGACAAAATCCTCGCACCAGGCGCCGATTTCCCCGGCCGCGCCCAATCCGGCGTCGCGCGCAAACATCAGGGCCCGCCAGAGCGATTCGTCGGACACCGCCGACGCGCCGGAAACCTGGTAGGCCACATGCACCTCGTGTCCGTGCTCCACGAGACGGCAGAGCGTGCCGCCCATCGAGATCACGTCGTCGTCGGGATGCGGCGAGAACACCAGCACGCGCTTCGGATAGACGCTGGCGGACGCCGCGCGCAGCGGGCGCACCGGCGCATCGCCGGGCTGCGTCCGCTTCGGATCGCGGCCGCCCGGCCAGCCCGTGATCGTGTGCTGCATCTGGTAGAAGCCGGCGCGATTGGTTTCGTAGGCGGAGCCATGCACGCGCAGTAGATCCTGCAGCCCCGCGTCGTTGTAATCCTCGTCCGTCAGCTTGAGGATCGCCTTCCCGGTCCGCTCGGCGAGCCAGAGAATGGCCCGGCGCGTCATCGCCTCGTCCCACGCGAGACCCTGATCCTCCAGCGCGCCGTTCAGCCACGGCGTGCGGAACCGGGTCAGCGCGCTCGCCCCGCCCTGATCGAGGACAAAGAGCGCCTGGTCGTGTTCCTGCAGGAATGAGGCCGTGACCTTGGAGGTCGGCTCGCCCTCCACGGCGGCGCGAACGATCTCCGCCTTGTGCCGGCCCCACGCCATGAGCACCACGCGGCGGGCCTCGAGAATCGTCGCGACGCCCATCGTGATGGCCTGACGCGGCGTGTGTTCCTCGCCGCCGAAGTCCCCCGCCGCGTCCCGGCGCGTCAGCGGATCAAGCACGACCAGGCGCGTGCGCGAGCGCCGCGGACTGCCCGGTTCGTTGAATCCGATGTGCCCGGTCCGGCCGATGCCAAGAATCTGATAATCGATGCCGCCGGCCGCACGGATCATGTCCTCGTAGGCCCGGCAGGAGGCGTCAACGTCGGCCAGCGCGACCTCGCCATCCGGGATGTGGACGTTCTCCGGGGCGATGTCGATATGCGCGAAGAGGTGCGCGCGCATGAACTCGTGGTAGCTCTGCGGGTGGCCCGAACCGAGCGGATGGTACTCGTCGAGATTGAACGTGATGACATTGCGAAAGCTCAGTTCGCCGGCGCGGTGCAGCCGCACCAGCTCCGCATAGACGCCGACCGGCGTCGAACCCGTCGCCAGTCCCAGCACGGCCATGCGGCCCTCGTTCGCGCGCCGTCGGATCAGGTCGGCGATTTCCCCCGCGACGCCGCGGGCCGCCTCGGCGCTGCCGGCAAAGACGGCCAGCGGCACGTGCTCGTGATGGCTTCGAACCAGGGGATTCAGGGCGGACATGGGGAATTGCGCAGGCCCGATATTAGGACTCGTCAGCCTGATAGGAAATGGCAGAAATGACGATGTTTTTGGCAAAAATGCCACTGCTCCCCCCCGTCACCCTCGAAACCGTTGCGGAACTCCTGCCGCAGCCGCCGCACCAGCTCCTCGGCCGGCGCCCGGGACCGCTGGTGCTGCCCGACAACATCGTGTGTTTCCAGCGCCGGTCGGGCGCCGAGCTGAACCGCCCGCGCCGCGGCCGCGCCCTGCATCACCGTTTCGTGCTGATCATGTCGCTGCGCGGAACGGTCGGCGTGTGCGTCGATGACCGCGTGATCCACCTGCGCGGCGGCGAGGGCCTGCTGGTGTTTCCCTTCCAGTTTCATCATTATGTCGAGAGCCGCGTCGCCAACCTGTTCTGGCTGTTCATCACGTTTGACCTCGCGGACGCGGAGGCGTTGCAGCCGATGCAGTACCGTCCGTTCACGCTGACTCCGCCGCTGCGACTGCTGGCCACCCAGCTCATCCAGGCCTATCGGGACGAGGGCCGCATGTCGGAGCTGCCCGCCCTCCTGCTCGCGATCCTGCTGGCACGCGTCCGGCGCCAGGGCCCCGCTCCGCGCGCCAAGCACACGCCGCTCGCCGCGCCCGGAATGGTGATGCAGGTGAACCAGCTCGCCCACCGCGCCGGCGAGCCGATCGGCATCAAGGAAATCGCCCTCGGCCTGGGCATCAGTCAGAGCCATCTGCGGGCCCGCTTCCGTGCGTCATGCGGCGTCAGTCTCGGCCGGCACCTGCGGCGTCTCCGACTGGAGCGGGCGTGCGGACTGCTTCGCCTGACTCCGAATCGGGTTTCAGAAATCGCGGAGCAGTGCGGCTTCAACTCGATCTACAGCTTCAGCCGGGCATTTCGCGGGGCCTACGAGCTCTCGCCAACGGTCTATCGGCAGTCGGTCGGTCCCCATGGCGGACCACGGCATCGGCATCCCCCGGGGTCGCGCATCGCCTAGATCCGGCCGGATTTTTCTTTGGCCGGGGCAGACCGAAGACGTGCATTGTCCGGATGTAGCCGGGTCCGAAGGGCCCGGGAAATGAGGCGGCATTCGGCCTTTGTGGGGCGGGATTTCCATATCCCGCCCAGGCAGGCGGCATTCGCCCGCCGGCGACAAGGCTTTGGCGGGGCGGGGGATTCCGTCCGACATCAATCAGCTAGGGCGCGACCGCTGGGCGCGCCGCGCGGCGGCTTCGGCCACCTTCACGCCGCGCTTCGGCGGCATTCGGAGATGCCGCCCTACATGATCGCGTTCGGTTGCATGGCGGGATTTCCATATTTCGCCATCGTTCGTCCCGGCATGCAGGCCGGCTGGCGGACATAAAATGACAAGGGGCCCGACGCGCACGCGTCGGACCCCTTGGTTATGACCCAACCCCTAATGATCAGTAAGAGAAGTGAATGCCGGCCGTGTAGACGCGGCCTTCCTTGTAGGCGTCGGCGAACAGCTTGGCGCCGTTCGGGACGGTGAAGTACTGCTGGTACGTCTCGTTGGTCAGATTCCGCGCGGTCAGCACGAGCGACAGGTTCTTCGTGATCGAGATCTGCGCGTTCGCGTCGATCTCGGTCAGCGGCCGCGTGAAGACGGTCGACGAACCGTTGAACGACCCGGTGGCGAAGTCATCGCGCCACGTGTAGGTCAGGCGGAACAGGCCGAAGTGATTCTCGAAGTACGGCCCGATGTTGATCTGGTTTTTCGAGGCGAACGGCAGCGTGCCGGTCTGGCCCGAGGCGTTCAGGTGCGTGAAGTTCGCCTGGAGACCGAAGCCGCTGGCAAACTCCTGCTGGTACGAGAGCGCGATGCCCTTGGAGGTGGCCTTGCCGCCGTTCTGCGGGCGCGTGACGTAGAAGTACTGATCCTCCCACGTCGTCGTGTTCGCGTGCACCTCGGGCTGCGTCTCGTTGATGATGTAGTTCTCGATGTCCTTGTAGAACAGATCGACCGAGACGTACGAATTCTTGGCGAAGTACCAGTCGTAGGCGAGGTCGGCGTTGATCGCCTTGTATGGATCGAGGCCGGTGGTGCCGCCGACGCCATTGCCGCCGATGTCACCCGGAGTGTTGATCGGGTACAGCGTGGTGTAGCCGAACTCCTGCAGCAGGTTCGGGCGGGCCATGACCTCGGAGATGGCGAACCGGATCACCTGGTCGCGACCGGCATCGTAGGCGAGGTTGAGCGCGGGCAGGACGCTGACGTAGGTGTTGTTGACACTGGCGGTCACGGGAACCTCGGTCGCATCATACTGCGCCTGGGTCCAGGCCGCCATGTTGGCCTGCGCCTGCGTCTGCCCGGCGGCCGGGGTCGGGATCGGCTGATATCCGGGGGCGCCATATTGTCCGAGCGAAGCCGCGGTGAGCGGTGCGCCGCCCGGAAGCGCGCCGGCATACGGCGAATCGGAGATGCGGCCGACGTTGAGCGAGGTTCCGGTTGTGGTGGTCTGCACGAGGCGCACGCCGAAGTTGCCGCTCAGCTTGCCGTCCGAAAACTGCGCCTGGACGTACATCGCGTTGATGTCCTCCTCCGCGTCGAACGTGGGTCCGACCGTGGCGGAGTCGGTGGGAATCGCCAGCCAGTCGTTGACGACCGCGTACGGGTGCGTCTGCGAATAATTGGCCAGCGTCTGTCCGACGCTGACGCCGGGCCAGTAGGTCGAGTCGAGGTCGGTCTGGGACGCCGGCGTGTTGGCCACCTGGTTGAAGATCGCGGCGAAGTTTGTACCGACCGGATGCGTGGCCATCGTCTGCGTGATGCCCGGGAGCCCGGACAGGAAGTTCGACGGGGCCGGGGTGAGCAGCGCGAGATAGTTGCGCTCGCCGGGCCCGAAGAACGCGACCTGGTGCGCGGACGACTGCGAGGTGTTGTGGATGCTCGAGCGCATGCCGAAGAGCAGCTTGTTCAGGAAACCCTGCTTGAGCGGCAGCTCGAAATCGACCTGCGCCCATTTCTCCTCGTCCCTCTCGGGCTCCTCGACGAGGCCGCCCCAGCCGTTGTTGGACGGGCCGGCGATGTCGGCC
>DASYDZ010000181.1:0-4613 GCA_036499305.1 Candidatus Didemnitutus sp. | reverse complement strand
TATCGGCAACAACGGCGACGGCATCTGGTTCGACTGGATGAACAGCAACAACAAGATCCACGAGAACGTGGCGGCGTACAACGCCGGTTTCGGGATCCAGTACGAGGCGAGCCAGAAAGGCTACATCTACAACAACCTGGTGTACAGCAACAAGCTGCGCGGCATTTATCTTCCCCACAGCTCGGGGTCCGTGGTCGCGCATAACCTCGTCGCCAGGAACGGCATGGAGGGCATCGCGATCATCGACGAGGGGCGGAATCCGGAGAAGTCGGAGTTGCGCCCGCGCGGCAACCAGCTCGTCGGCAACATCGTCGCCTGGAACGGCAAGGCTTCCGTGGTGCTGCCCGCCGGCGGACTCGAGAACGCCTCGGATTACAACCTGTATCTGATTTCCAGCGAGCCCGCGTCGTTCTCCCTCGGCTGGGGCTCGCGCGAGAGCCCCGTGCGCAAGGGCCTGGAGGCCTGGCGCGAGGCGTCCGGCCAGGACGCTCATTCCTGGACCCAGTCGTTCGCGATTCCGTCCGAGATTCTCGCCGCCCTCGAGAAGAAGCAGCCCGACGTCAACTGGACGGAAGTCTTCAAGGTGGCCTCACGCTACAGCGTGCTGTCGACCGGCAAGACGGCGGTGAAGAACGCTCCCGTCCCCCAAGTGCAGCTCACTCCCGGACCCAAACCATGAACGCCAAGCGCATTCTCGTGATCCACAACCGTTACCAGCAGCCGGGCGGCGAAGACGCCGTCGTGGACGCGGAGGTCGCGCTGCTGCGCGGGCGCGGCCACGAGGTCGAAACCTACATTCGCGACAACCACGAGCTCGAGGACATGAGCTCGGTGTCGGCGTTCGCCGAGACGCTGTGGTCGCGCCGGGCGTGGAGCGACATCGTCCGGATGGCTCACCGCTTCCGGCCCGACATCATCCACGTGCACAACACGTTCGCGCTGGTGTCCTCCTCGGTCTACTGGGCGGCGGCGCGCGCCGCGGTGCCGGTGGTGCAGACGCTGCACAATTTCCGCCTGCTGTGCGTGCAGGCCATGTTCCTGCAGCAGGGAAAGCTATGCGAGGACTGCGTGGGACGCGTGCCGTGGCGCGGCGTGGTGCGCAAGTGCTACCGGGATTCGGGAGTGCAGTCGGCGGCGCTGGCGACCATGCTCGGCATGCACCGCATGCTCGGCACGTACCGCAACCGGATCACGCGCGATATCGCGCTGACCGAGTTCTGCCGGGAGAAATTCATCGAGGGCGGCCTGCCGGCCTCGCGCGTGACGGTCAAGCCGAACTTCGTCGACATCGAGCGGGTGCCGGAGGTGCCGCGGCGCGGCGGACTGTACGTCGGGCGGCTTGCCGGAGAAAAAGGCATCGACGTGCTGCTGGAAGCGTTGAAGGAGCTGCCGGGCCTTGTCATCGACGTCATCGGCAGCGGGCCGGAGGGCGACAGGGTGGCCGCTCACCCGCAGTTGAACCTGCTGGGGTGGCTCAAGCCGGAGGAGGTCAACGAGAGGATGCGCAGCGCGTCCTACCTCGTCATGCCCAGCATCTGGTACGAGAATTTCCCCCGCACCCTGGTCGAGGCTTTCGCCAACCGGCTGCCGGTGATCGCGAGCCAGCTGGGATCGCTGACGGAACTGGTCGACCACGGCCGCACCGGGCTCCTGTTCGAGCCGCGCTCGGCCCACGATCTCGCGCGTCACCTGGCGTGGGCCGAGGCGTTTCCCCAGAAGATGCGCGTCATGGGGGAAAACGCGCGCGAAACCTACGAGTCAAAATTCACGCCCGACCGGAATTACGCCCGCCTCATGGAGATCTACGAGGACGCCGCCGCCGAATTGAGCGTCAGGGCGGCCGTATGAGGAACGAGGACATGACGGGATCCACCGACAGGGCCGGCGCGCACGTCGTCGGCGCCTACATCGACGCGGTCGATTGCGGCGACTGCCTGAATCGCATCTTCGAATGGGCCGAGCGACGCGAGTCGCGCTACATCTGCCTGTGCAACGCGCATTCGGTCGTCACCGCGCGCCGGGACCCCGGCTTCGGCCGCACCCTCAACGAGGCCGATCTCGCGGTGCCGGACGGGGCGCCCGTCGCCTGGCGTCTCGGCGCGCTCGGTTACCCGGGGCAGCCGCGGGTAAGCGGCTCCGAGTTGATGTGGAAATGCTGCGCTCGCGCCGCGGGCTCGGGCGTATCGGTCTTCCTGTACGGCAGCCGGCCGGAGACCTTGAGGCGCCTGAGCGCGCGCCTCATCCGCGAGTATCCCCGGCTGAAGATCGCGGGATGCTATTCACCGCCTTTTCGCGACCTTACCTCGGCGGAGGACGCCCAGGTGGTCGATGCCATCAACGACTCGGGCGCGGGAATCGTCTTCGTCTCGCTCGGCTGCCCCAAGCAGGAAACCTGGATGGCCGGGCACCGCGGCAGGATTCGCGCGGCCATGGTCGGGGTCGGGGCGGCGTTCGAGTTTCACGCCGGAACGGCGAAGCGCGCTCCGCGCTGGATGCAGGACCTGGGGCTCGAATGGCTGCACCGGCTCGCGTCCGAGCCGCAGCGGCTGTGGCGGCGCTATTTCGTGACCAACACCCTGTTCCTGGCATTTCTCCTGGCCGAGTCCCTCGGCGTGCGGCGCGGGACGGGAAAGCGCTAGCGGCTAAATGCGATGAATCAACCCAAGGAGCGAACATGAAAATTCAGCCGGTCATACTGTGCGGCGGATCGGGAACGCGTCTGTGGCCGTTGTCGCGCGAGCAGCACCCGAAGCAGCTGCTGCCCCTGAACGGCGGCGAGTTGAGCCTGCTCCAGGAAACGCTGCTGCGCATGGACGGGCTGGAAACCAAGCTCGCGCGGCCGTCGGCTCCCGTCATTCTTTGCAACGAGGACTACCGTTTCCTCGTGGCCGACCAGATGCGCGCGGTGGGAGTAAAGCCGCATTCGATCCTGCTCGAGCCCGCGGGCAGGGGCACCGCGCCCGCGCTCACGCTGGCGGCCCTGCATGCGCGGGACGACGACGACCCGGTGCTGGTCGTCATGCCTTCCGATCACGTGATCGCCGGCCGCGACGCGTTTCACGACGCAATCCGTCACGGCACGGCGCTTGCCCTCGCAGGCCACGTGGTCACATTCGGCGTTCCGCCCACCTCGCCGGAGACGGGCTACGGCTATATCCGCGTCGGCGCCGAGCTCGACGCGGGACGCTCGCCGGCGGCGTACAGCGTCGGCGCGTTCGTCGAAAAGCCGGACGCGGAGACTGCGCGGCGCTACGTTGCCGAGGGCTCGCATCTGTGGAACAGCGGCATCTTCATGGTGCGGGCCTCGGCGTGGCTCGATGCGATCGGACGCTGCCGGCCGGAGATCCTGGCGGCATGCGAAGTCGCGCACCGGCACAGCGTGCGTGACGGCGATTTCGAGCGGATCGACGCCACAATATTTGAAAAATGTCCTTCTGATTCAATAGATTACGCAGTCATGGAGAAGATTGCGATGCGCCAGCCGGTGGCCGGTTCGCCGCGCGCTTCCGTGATACGGCTCGATGCCGGGTGGTCGGACGTCGGCGCCTGGGATGCCCTGTGGAAGGTCGCGCCCAAGGATGCCAACGGCAACGTGCTGCGCGGCGACGTGTGTGCGGTCGACACGCGACAGGCGCTGCTCATCTCCGGACACCGCCTGCTCGCCTGCGTCGGGCTCGACGACGTCGTCGTCATCGAGACGCCCGACGCGGTGATGGTGGCGCACCGGGACCGCGCGCAGGACGTGCGGAGCGTCGTGGCGCGCCTGAAGAGCGAGGCGCGTGTCGAATGCGTGGTCCACCGCAAGGTGCACCGGCCGTGGGGGAGCTACGATGGCGTCGACCAGGGGGAACGCTTCCAGGTGAAGCGCATCATCGTCAATCCCGGCGCCAAGCTTTCATTGCAGATTCACTACCACCGCGCGGAGCATTGGGTGGTAGTGAGGGGCACCGCGCAGGTGACGCGCGGCGACGAGACGTTCCTCCTCACCGAAAACCAGTCCACCTACATCCCGCTCGGCGTGAAGCACCGCTTGACGAATCCGGGGAAGGTGCCGCTCGAGATCATCGAGGTGCAGTCGGGCGCGTACCTGGGCGAGGACGACATCGTCCGCCTGGATGACACCTACGGGCGCACGCCCCTCAGCCGCGCCGCGGCGGCCATCGCGGCGACGGCCCAGCCCGCGTCGCGCCCGGCCGAAGCGGCGCCGGCGGAAGATAAAGCGCAGGCAGGAGGAACGATCGCATGAGGATCCTCGTCGTCGGCGGCGCCGGCTACATCGGCTCTCACATGACGCGGATGCTCCTCGAGGAAGGGCACGAGCCCGTGGTCCTCGACAACCTGTCGAGCGGGCACCGCGACGCGGTGCCGGCGCGGATCTTCTTCAAGGCGGATCTCTGCCACCGGGTGCTTCTCGACACGATATTTTCGCGCGGCCGGTTCGACGGCGTGATGCATTTCGGATCGTCCATCCAGGTCGGGGAATCGATGACCGATCCGGGGAAGTATTACTGGAACAACGTCGCCAATACGCTCAACCTGCTCGACGCCATGCTCAAGCGCGGCGTCACCCGGCTGATCTTCTCGTCGACCGCCGCGATTTTCGGCGAGCCGCG
>DASYDZ010000180.1:0-31062 GCA_036499305.1 Candidatus Didemnitutus sp. | reverse complement strand
CAGGCCGTGCAGGATGACCAGCGGCGGACGACCGGCGCCGCCCAGATCGACGTGATGCAGGGAGTCAGCCATCGCGCGAGTTGGCCGGACCCGGCCGGACCGGGCGAGGCCAAATTACACCCTCCGCTTGCCAAGCGCGCGGCGGCACTTCTCACTACCCGTCCCTCCCATGGCCGAGAAGCTCACGCCGATGATGCAGCAGTATTTCGAGGTGAAGCGCGGCCTGCCCGCGAACACCCTGCTGCTTTTCCGCCTCGGCGACTTCTACGAGATGTTCAACGCGGATGCCGAGGCCGGCTCGCGCCTTCTCGGCATCACGCTCACGCGCCGCCAGGAGACCCCCATGGCGGGCATTCCTTTTCACGCCGCCGAGACCTACATCGCGAAGCTGCTCGCCGCGGGGAAAAAGGTGGCGGTCTGCGACCAGCAGGAGGCGGCCCAGCCCGGCCGGCTCGTCCGCCGTCAACTCACCCGCATCCTTTCCCCCGGCACCACCCTTTCGGCCGACCAGCTCGACGATGTCCGCAACCACTACCTGTGCGCGCTCGAGCACAACAAGGCCGGCTTTCATGCGGCGTGGATCGACCTTTCCACCGGCGAATTCCGGCTCGCAACCGATCCCCGCGCGGAAAACCTGCTGCCGGTCCTGACCGCCCTCGATCCCGCGGAACTGGTCCTGATCGAAGGCGATCCGGCGCGCTGGAAGGAAGCCCCGCATGACGACCATGCGGCGCATCTGCTTCATGCGTTCGCCGGCCCGCGGGTCATCTCCGAGCTTCCCGGCTATCATTTCGACGTGCCGGGCGGCGCCAAGACCGTCATGGACGCGCTCGGTGTGCTCAACCTCCAGGGATTCGGGCTGGCCTCCGACCATCCGGCCCTCGGCTGCGCCGGCGCCCTCGTGTATTATGCGACCGAGAATCTCTGCGCCAAACCCGAAAACCTGCGTCCGCCGCAGGAATACCGCAGCGCCCGCACCCTCCTGCTCGATCCCGCCACCCTGCGCAATCTCGAGATCTTCTCGTCGATCCGCGGCACGCGCGACGCCTCCCTGCTCGGCGTGATCGATCGCGGCAGCACCGCGGCCGGTTCACGCCTGCTCGAACGCTGGCTGGCGGCCCCGGTGCTCGACCTTCCGGAAATCCGGCGGCGCCAGGATGCGGTGGGCGAATTCGCCGCCCAGCCCGGCGACCTCGCGCGGCTGCGCGAGTTGCTCAACAAGATCCGCGACATCCCGCGCATTCTCGGCCGCCTCCAAAACCGGCTCCGCAATCCCCGCGAGCTCGGCGGCGTGCGCGACACCCTCGCGCAGATTCCCGCCATCGCCGGGACGCTTCAGACCCTGGCCACCCGGCTGCCTCCGGACTCGACCGGCGAGGCGGCGCGCCTCGGTGACCGGCTCGCCGCTTTGCCCGGGCTTCACGATCGCCTCGCCCAGGCCCTCGCCGACACCCTGCCCAATGACCTGGCCGATGGCGGTTACATCCGGGCGGGCTTCGATCTCGAACTGGATCGCCTGCGCAGCCTCACAAGCGGGAACAAGGCCTGGCTGGCCGAACTCGAGCGCACGGAGCAGGAGCGCACGGGGATCAGGAGTCTCAAGGTCCGCTTCACGTCGACGTTCGGCTATTACATCGAGATCACGAAGGCCAATCTCCACCTCGTTCCAACCGACTACATCCGGCGGCAGACGACGGTGGGCGGCGAGCGCTACGTCACCGAGCAGCTCCGCCTGAAGGAAAAGGAGATTTTCTCCGCCGAAGAGACCTCATTGGCGCGCGAACTCGAACTCTTCAACCAGCTCGTGGCCGCGGTGCTGGCCGAGGCCGCCGCATTGCAGCGCACGGCCGACGCCCTCGCGGAGCTCGATGTTCTCGCCGGCTGGGCCGTGCTCGCCCGCGAATGGGATTACTGCCGCCCGCAGATCGATGAAAGCGACGCGTTCGAAATCGCCGATGGCCGCCATCCGGTGGTCGAGCAGATGCTCCGCCAGGAGCGCCTCGGCCTCGCGGGCAGCCGCGCGTTCGTGCCGAACGACACGGCGCTGTCCGGCAGCGGCGCCCAGATCGCCCTGCTCACCGGCCCGAACATGGCGGGCAAATCGACGTTCATCCGCCAGGTGGCGCTGATCGCCCTTCTCGCCCAGATCGGCTGCTGGGTGCCCGCGAAGTCGTGCCGGCTCGGCCTCGTCGACCGCATCTTTTCCCGGGTCGGGGCCAGCGATGATCTCGCGCGGGGAAACTCGACGTTCATGGTCGAGATGAACGAGACCGCGAACATCCTGAACAACATGACCGATCGGTCGCTGATCGTTCTCGACGAGATTGGCCGCGGCACCTCGACCTATGACGGACTCAGCATCGCCTGGGCCGTCGTCGAGCATCTCCACCGCGGGCCGGAGCGCGGTCCGCGCACCCTGTTCGCGACGCACTACCAGGAGCTGACCCAGCTCTCCAAACACCTTTCGCGCCTGCGCAATTTTTCCGTCGCGGTGAAGGAGTGGAACGATGAGATCGTATTCGTGCGCCGCGTCGTCGCCGGCGCCGCCGACCGCAGCTACGGCATCCAGGTCGCGCGCCTCGCCGGACTGCCGGGCGCCGTGATCGATCGCGCGAAGACCATCCTCTCGCAACTCGAATCCGACGACGTCACCGTCACCCTGCCCTCCCCGCAGGCGCGCCCGAAGAAGAAGATCAGCGTCTCGCCGGCCGACGATTCACAGTTGAACCTGCTTTGAGGCGGCGGCCCGCAATGGGTCGGCGAAACGTTGTCGGATGCCGACCCGGCAGGGCGCGATGTCCCCATCGCGCCGAAATTCCCGCGCCACCGGTGTTCCTCGCGCTCGCGTTCCGATTGGCCCGGATCCGCGATCCGGCCCCGTCGGCGGTCGCCGCAAGCGGCGACCCTGCCAAGGGCGATTCTAACGGTAGGGCCTTCGCTCGCGATGGCCGTCCAAGGATCCCTACCGCGGAAACTCCGGCGGCAGCGGCGCCGAGGCGTGGAAATGGTGGGTCCGCCCGCCGAATTCATACGTGAATTCCGTCTCGAGCGAGTGCAGGTAAAGGCGTTTCTGCCCGGTCGCCTTCGTGAACGCGCGATTGCGCGCAAAATCGCCGTAGGTCTGGTCCCCGACGATCGGCAGGTGGCGCTTCGCACATTGGACCCGCAGTTGGTGACTCCGCCCGGTATGGGGCTCAAGCCGGATGAGCGACGTCGGCATCGCGCCGGGAAAATTCTGGAGAAACTGGACGACGGTTTCGGCAGGAATATGTCCCGCCGTCGCGCGGGTGCGCACCTGTCCGCCCGATTTCTCCACGGCGAGGATGTCGCGCCAGTGGGCGCGTTTTTCCGCGGGCTTCCCGTGCACGAGAGCCACGTACACCTTGCGCACCCGGCGGTGCGCGTACAGCGCCCGGATCGCCTTCGCGAGTTCCTCGCCGGCCGCCAGCAGGATCACGCCGGAGGTGGCGCCGTCGAGGCGGTTCAGCAGCCAGAGTTTTCGCGGAGCCTTCCGCTCGTCCCGCCAGACAAAAACCTGCTGCTCCAGGTCATAGCTCGCATCGAGCACCGAGCGCGGCTGGTCGGAAATCCGGTTCGGGTGCGAAAGGACGCCGGCCGGCTTGTCGAGTGCAACCAACCCCGACGCATCGTGCGAAAGCAAGCGCACGTCAGGCCCCAGGGGCAGATCGGAGATGGTTGCGTCCGGCTTCGGTCTCATGTGCGGTGGCCGACAACCGATTGCCGTTCGTCGGCCGGAAGCGAGTCGAAATGGCGGAGGCGGACCGACGACCCTCTCAATAATAATAGAAAGAGAATGTGATGCTCTGTTCGGTCCCGAGCACGTTCACCATTTCCTCGGTCCATTTGCGATAGGGACCCGGATTCGTGATCGCACTGGTGCATTGACCCACCGCCACGTCGTCGGCTCCGCCATATTGTTCCGTCTTGGTGACCTTGACCTCACCCTTGGCGCCGATCGTGAAGGTGACGTCGACATGCGTGCCCTGCTTGTAGTGAAGGTTGCTTTCGTCGACCATGCCGTGCCATTCGCGGTCAACGATGTCGATCAGTTCGGCCATGTAGTCTCCGTATTCACTCCAGCGCGCGTCCTGACCCACCACCCCGACGTTTTGCGTGCCGCTCACGCGGTTCGAGAGCACAGCTGACCGCACCGCCGTCAACCGCGGGCGCGGCTTCGGGGTTGGGTGGTTGGCTGCCGTGGTGGAGATCAAGCCGCCCTCCGCGTTCTTCGATTCGCGCGACCCCTCCACCAATTGCTGCGAGTCGGTGCTCGTGGCGGGGTTCTTGGAAACGTTGGCGCCGATCCCGTCCTTGCTGGGATTTTCGAGCTTTTCGGAACCATTGAGGGGTATCTGCTGGGCGCGCGCCTGCTGCTGGGATGACTGCTGACCCTGCGTCTGCGACGCGCTCGGGGCCGCGGCCGCGCCCTGCTGGGGTTGCGCATGATCTCCAGTGACGATCGCCGTGTCATCCTTGATGTCCTCGCGACCGGTAACGCTTGGGCGATTCTCCGGATCCTTTTCCTTGGCCGCCTCCTTTTGCGCGGCCTGCTGGTTGCGATTGCTGAAATTATTCGTCTTGTCGGGCTCGTTGGCCGGTGCGTCCGGATTGGTTTCGACGAATTTCGTCGGGTTCACCTTCGGCGGTGGTATCGGCATGGGCGCCAGCTCGAAGTTGAATGACCTCTTCTTTCTCGCCATGGCCGCCAGCTCCGCCGGCGTGTGCGACACTTTCTCGATCGGAATCTCGTGGATCAACCACGCCGCCAAAAGGTGCAGCAGGACCGTGCAAACGATGCCGATGAGGATCGACCGTTCCCGCTGATCATTCTCGCGCCGCTTCCTCGGCGGACGCTTGTTGGTCAGGAGTTCGAGTTCGGGCGACGGCACGGGCGGAATCAACGCGTCAGACCCGCGAGAGTCAAAAGTTGTTTCGTTTCGTCGAGTGGAAGTCCGATGATGTTGGTCATCGAGCCTTTGTAACTTTCAACGATCCGATCACCCTCTTCCTGAATCGCATAGCCGCCGGCCTTGTCGAGGGTGTGCACGCGTTGCAGATAGTCGTCGATCATGACGTCCGAGAGCACCCTGAAAGTTACCTCGCTGGCCACGCCGCGGTCGATTTTCAGGCCGTCCCGCCGTCGGCGCAGCGCCAGCCCGGTGAACACGGTGTGCGTCCGGCCGCTGAGCCGTCGCAACATCGCGCGCGCCTCGTCCCGGTGGCGGGGCTTGTTGAGGACGGTGCGGTCGATGAACACTGTCGTGTCGGCCCCGAGCACGGTCGCGTCGGGATGGCGGTCCGCCACCCAGTCCGCCTTCAGCGCCGCGTTGTGCAGCACCATCGCGCACGGCTCGGCCGACGGCTCCTCGTTCTCCGTGACTTCGGCCGGAATCACCTCGAACGCCAGGCCGGCCTGCGCCAGAAGTTCGCGCCGGCGGGGCGAGGCGGAGGCAAGGATCAGGCGTTCCATGACGGGAGCGATACAGTACCGGCGAATTCGCGATGCGGGACGAGGATTTTCAACCTTCGGATTGCAGTCGGAGCCGATTGCCGCCAGTTCACGGTGGCCCATGCGCATCGGAATCGCCCAGATCAACACCATCGTCGGTGACCTGGCTGGCAACAGCCGGAAGATCATGGAGGCGTATCGGAAGCTGGTGGCCGGGGGCGCCGAACTGGTGGTGACTCCCGAGCTGGTCGTCTGCGGCTACCCTCCCCGCGACCTGCTGTTCAAGAAGCGCTTTATCAGCGATGTCGAAACCGCCACCCGCGCGATCGCCGCGGAGATCGGCGACGTTCCGGCCGTGCTCGGATACATCGAGGCGAATGCCACCGGTCATGGGCGCGGAGCCTACAACGCGGCTGCCTTCTGCCATCGCGGCCGGATCGTCGAGTCGGCGCACAAATGCCTGCTGCCCACCTACGACGTGTTCGATGAGGAGCGGTATTTCGAGCCGTCCCCCGGTCCATCGATCGTCACGTTTCAGGGCCATCGCATCGGCGTCACGATCTGCGAGGACATCTGGAATCACGAGACGATCGAGACGCGCCGCTACTACGACACCAACCCCGTCCGGACGCTCGCGGGCGGAAAGCTCGACCTGCTGCTCAACCTTTCCGCGAGCCCGTGGAATTGCGGCAACAAGGAGGGCGTCCGGCTGAAACTGGTGGCCGATGCCGCGATCCGCTGCGGTTGCCCGGCCGTCTATTGCAATTCAGTCGGCGGCAATGACGAGTTGCTGTTCGACGGCCGCAGCATCGCGTGCGACCGCGCCGGCGGAGTCATTGGCGGGCTGGCCGGATTTCGCGAGGATTGCCGGGTGATCGACGTCCCGCTCGGGGCGAATGCCGGCCATATCGCTCCCGCCCTCGATCCGACCTTCGCGCCCGACGACCGGCGCGATATTTTTGACGGATTGGTCCTCGGGGTGCGGGACTACGCCCAAAAGACCGGCTTCCGCCAGGCCCTCCTCGGACTTTCAGGCGGCATCGATTCGGCCCTGACCGCGGTGATTGCCGCCGAGGCCCTCGGGCCGGGCAATGTCATCGGGGTCAGCCTGCCTTCGGCCATTTCCAGCCAGCACAGCCGCGACGATGCGGCAGCCGTGGCGGCCAGCCTCGGCATCCAGTACCATTCGCTTTCGATCGCGGACGTCGTCGCCAGCGCGGAGAAGACGCTCGGGCCCCTCTTTGCGGGGCGCGCGCGCGACATCGCCGAGGAGAACATCCAGGCCCGCGCCCGCGGATTGCTGCTGATGGCGATCTCGAACAAGTTTGGCGCGCTGCTCCTCACGACCGGAAACAAGAGCGAACTCGCGGTCGGCTACTGCACATTGTACGGCGACATGTGCGGCGGACTGGCCGTGATTTCCGACGTGTTCAAGACCCAGGTCTACGCGCTTTCGCGCTGGATCAACCGCGACCGCGAGGTCATCCCGCACTCGAGCATCGAAAAGGCGCCGAGCGCCGAGTTGCGCCCCAACCAGACCGACCAGGACAGCCTGCCGCCGTACGATCTGCTCGACGCGATCCTGAAGGGCTACATCGAGGAAGGGCTGACCCGCCGTGACCTGATCGAGCGCGGATTTGCCGCCGAAATTGTCAACGACGTGGCGCGCAAGGTCGACCTCAACGAGTACAAGCGGAAGCAGGCCGCGCCCGGCCTCAAGATCACGCCGCTTGCGTTCGGCGTGGGCCGGCGCATCCCGATCGTCCAGAAATACCAGGGTTGAAGCGCGGCGGGTCTTCGGTCCTCATGCTGTCGTGAGTATTTCCGACGACCTTTTCGCGCGGGCGCTGCAGCGCATGCCCGGGGGTGTCAATTCACCGGTCCGGGCCTTTCGGTCGGTCGGCGGCGCACCGTTTTTCACGAAATCCGCCCGCGGTGCGATCCTGACGACGGTCGATGGCCGCGAGCTGATCGATTTTGTCTGCACCTGGGGGCCGGCCATTCACGGTCACAATCATCCCGCCATTCGCGCTGCCATCGCCGCCGCGCTTGAGAACGGCACGTCCTTCGGCACGCCCAACCCGCATGAGGTCGAGCTGGCCGAGCTCATCGTGCGGTTTTTTCCGTCGATCGAGAAGGTGCGGCTCTGCAACAGCGGCACCGAGGCCACGATGTCGGCGCTGCGCCTCGCCCGCGGTTACACGCGACGCGACAAGATCGTCAAATTCTCCGGCTGTTATCATGGCCATTCCGATTCGCTTCTGATCAAGGCCGGATCCGGCGCGTTGACGCATGGCCATCCCGACAGTGCGGGCGTGCCGGCGTCGTTCGCCCGCGAAACGGTGGTGCTGCCGTTCAACGATTCCGCCGCGGTCGATGCGGCCTTTGCCGCGAATCCCGGCGAAATCGCGGCCGTGATCATCGAGCCGTACATGGGAAACGTCGGTTTCATCCAACCCGATGCCGGTTACCTGGCGCGCCTGCGCGAGCAGTGCACGGCTCACGGGGCGGTCCTTATTTTCGACGAGGTCATGACCGGATTCCGCCTTGCGGCCGGCGGCGTGCAGCAAATCGAGAACATCCGCCCCGACCTCACCTGCCTGGGCAAGATAATCGGAGGCGGACTGCCGGTCGGCGCGTTCGGCGGACGTGCCCAGATCATGGACCTGCTCGCGCCCCTCGGCCCCGTCTACCAGGCCGGGACGTTGAGCGGCAACCCGCTGGCGATGGCGGCAGGAATCGCCCAATTGAAGTTGCTCGACGAAACCAGGCCCTATGCGCGCCTCGATGCCCTCGGCCGTCAGGTTTGTAAAGCGGCGCGCGAGGCCGCAAACGGCAAGGGAATTGCTCTACAGGCACCGCAATCCGGATCCATGTTCAGCCTTTTCTTTACTCCCACGCCCGTGCGCGATTACGCGACCGCCCTCACCGCGGATGCGAAGATATTCGGCAGATTTTTCCGCTCGTGCCTCGATTCCGGGATTTTTTTGCCGCCCAGCGCCTATGAATCCTGGTTCCTGAGCACCGCCCACGATGGCCCGATCATCGACCGCGCTTGCGAAGGAATCGTAAAAGCGATTCGATCCCTCTAACGAAAACGCCCCGCCGTCGTCAAAGACACCGAGAATGATTTCCCGAACCACGCTCGCCGTTTCACTAACCCTTTTTGTTTCGCGCTCCATCGCTCTTGCCCAACCGGCCGATGCGCCGGTCATGCCGATCAGCGAACTCCACGCCGGCCAGCGGGGAGAAGTCTGGACTGTCTTCAAGGGCAGCGAGCCGGAGCCGTTTTCCGTGCAGGTGTCGGGCGTGATCGACAACGCTCTGGGGCCCGGAAAAAACCTGATCCTCTGCGAGCTCACCGATCCACGCGTGCAGAACATGGGCGCGGTGGCCGGCATGAGCGGCAGCCCGCTCTATATCGACGGCCGGATCGTCGGCGTCCTTTCCTACCAGATCCAACGCTTCGAGACCGTGCGGTACGCCGGTTTCACGCCGATTTCCGACATGCTCGAGGTCAGCGCGCTGCCCCCGGCCTTCTCCGGCCCCGGTGGCTCCGCGCTCCCGATCCGTGGATTGCGCGATGGACGCGGCACCAAGGCCAGCGCCGATGAATTCAGCCCGTTGTCCCCGGCTTTTGCGGTCTCGGGACTTTCACCCGACGTGGCGGCAGCGTTTTCCTCGCAGTTCTCAGCCCTCGGACTGGGCGCGGTCGGACTCGGCGGCCACGCGGACGGCACAGCCGGAAGCACCCTGACCGTCACGGAGGATCTCAAACCGGGCGACGTCGTCGCGGCCGCCCTTTCGGTGGGCGACATCAGCGTCGCCGCCACGGGCACCGTGTCGCACGTCGAGGGGAATCGCATCCTCGCGTTCGGCCATCCGATGCTCTCGCTGGGCGAGACCGAGCTCCCGATGATCGCGGCCCAGGTTGTCACCATCCTGCCCAGCCAGTTGAACTCGATCAAGGTGAGCAACACGGGCGCCGTGATCGGATCCTTCAGCCAGGACCGTCTGTCCGGCATCTATGGTGAAATCGGCCGCGCACCCCATCTGGTGCCCATCGACGTCGAGCTGCCGTCGCGCCTGCGGCACAAGACGCTCCATTTTGCCGTCGTCCGCCACGAGCAGGTTCTGCCCGTCATCGCCGCCGCCGGCCTCACCCAGGCGGTCTCGGGTTCCAACGAGGCCGGCTTCACCCACGGTTTCCGTCTCGTGACGACCGTCGAGTTCCCCGGTGCCGAGCCGTTCGTCATGAGCCAGCTCTATCCGGGGCCGCAGGGCTTTCAGCAGGGCGTTTCGGATTTTGTCGGCCGCCTGCAGCAATGCCTCTACAACCCCTATGAACGCACGTTCCCCGACCACATCAGGTTCTCGGTCGAGGAAACGCCGGAAGTCCCGCTCGGCTTCATCGAGAATTTCCAGGTGTCGCGCGCCCAGGCGGAGCCGGGCGCGAATCTCACCGCCACGGTCACCTGGCATGGGTTCCAGGACCGCGAGGAGTCCGAGACCGTCGCCTTCGCCGTTCCGCCGGAATGGGCCGGCAAGGAGCTCGACGTGGTGCTCGTGCCGGGACCGATGCTCGACGAAATGACCGGCCGCCCGCGCAATCCGTCCGCCACCGACTACCGGAACTTCGACGATTTTCTCGCGGCCCAGAGCCAGCATCGCGCCACCGACGGACTCTATCTGGCCGTGGTCGAACACACCCGCCTGTTTTCCGATCAGCACGCGCTGACACCCGAAATGCCGGCCTCGCTGGAACGGATCGCCCATCGCACGGACGAGAACCGTTTTCAACACCGCGAGGCCGTCGCCGCCCTTTGGGAAACCAACATTCTGGCAGGGCGGGTGTTCAACAACCAATTTCGCAAGTCCTTGCAGGTCACGGAGTGAGCTGCCCACGGGGAAACCGGCGGCGAAAAGCGTTTTTGATTTTCGACGCGGCGCGGGACATTTTTGCGTGTCGAAAAACCCGACGCTCGCTTTGATTCCCCACCCATGCGCCTGATCGCCCTTTTCGCCTGCCTCGTCACCTCGCTGTTTGCCGATGCCCTCACCAAGCAGACGGAGATCGATTTCGGCCGCGATGTCCCAAGCCGCAACCTCAAGGGCCTCGCGACCCGCTCCGACGGGCGGGTTTTCCCCGGCCCCGTGTTCACGGACCTCAAGGGACCGCGCATCGGTGAACTGCTCTGGACCATGCGCCCGCTCGGAAGCAACCGCTTCCTTGTCGGCACGGGGGCGGAGGGCAAAATCGAGGAAGTCGTCATCAATACTTCCGACGGATCCTACACCGTCAAGGATGCCGGCGCGGTGACCGAGTCGCAGGTCCTCGCGGTGCAGCCGCTCGCCGACGGCTCGTTTCTCGCCGGGACGTCACCGGCGGCGGCGATCTACCTTTTCCGTTCGGGCAAGGCCGTGGCGCGCGTCGCGCTGCCGGGCGATTCGGTCTTCGATTTTCTCGCCCTGCCGGACGGCTCGGTGCTGGCGGCGATGGGCAATCCCGGAACGATCTACCGGATCGACCCGGCCCGGCTGGCCAGGGCGGGCACGCCCGATCCCAAATCCGTCGATGCGCGCAGCCTCGCCGATCGCGGCGTGACGGTCTTCGCGGAGGTGCGTGATCGCAACGTCCGGCGCCTCGCACGCCTGCCCGACGGACGGATCATCGCCGGTTCCGCCCCGCGCGGAAACGTCTACGTCTTTCCCGCCACGGGGGGCACCCCGGCGCTGCTGCAGGAAAACCGCGACGCCGAGGTCGTTGATCTGCTCCCGATGGACGACGGAAGCTTTTTCGCGGCGATCGCCTATTCCCCCGGCGAGGGCAACCGCGTGATGAAGTTGAAGAATTCCGGTGACGACAAGGACAAGGAGGACAAGGACGCCAAGCCGTCGTATCCCGGGCGCAGCACGCTGGTGTATTTTCCGCCGGACGGATTTCCCGAAACCGTGGTCTCGCGCGCCGGGATCTCCTTCTACCGTCTGGCCCGGCACCAATCCTGGCTGCTCATCGCCGCGGGCGAGCAGGGCGACATCTTCGGCTACGATCCCATCGCCCGCCGTTCTCTCGTGTTCGCCGGCAGCGAATCCGCCCAGTTGAGCGACATTGCTCCGCTCGGTGGCGGCTCTTACGCCGTGCTGCGCGACAATGCCCCGGGCATCGCCCTGCTCTCATTCGCCGGCGCGCGCGAGCGGCAGCTCGAGACCCGCCGCATCGACCTCGGTTCGCCGGCAGAACTCGGTCTCATCCGCTTCGCCCGCCTGCGCAACGTCGAGGCCGCGGCCCTCAAGATTCAGGCCCGCACCAACATGGGTTCCGATGAAATCGAGGGTTGGACACCGTGGACCGACCTGAAACCGGTCGACGATGCGTTTTCGGCGGTCGGCCTGCGCGGACGCTACCTCAAACTGCGCGTCGAGGTCCCCGCCTCGGTCACCGATTTCCAGATCGACAAGGCCACCGCGTACTACCTGCCGCAGGACCGGCGCCCGCAACTCGGCGATTTCCGGATTTTCCCGGCCAATCTCGCCATCGTGCCTTCGCCCGAGCCGGTCAGTCCCGTCAATGCCACGCTCGGGCAGTTGCTTTTCCCCGCGACCGGCGGCTCGAAGGAGGACCTCGCGGGCGACAAGCGAAAGAGCACATTCCTGAGCAGCCAGGTTATCCCCCAGCCCGGCGCACAGATCATCTACTGGTCGGTCACCGATCCGGAAAACGACAATCTCGCCTACACGCTTTCGATCAAGCCGGACGAGGGCGACACCTGGACCGACCTCGCCGTCGACACTCGCGACACCTACGTCCAATTCGACACCGGCGCCTTTCCCGAAGGGCTCTATCTGACGCGGCTCACCGTGACCGAGCAGGCGCCGCGCCCTGAAAAGCAGCGGCTGAGTTTCGCCTTCGAGACCGACTTCCTCACCATCGACCGCACGCCGCCGGAAATCACGGCCACTTCCGCCGAACATCGCGACGGCATGCTCGTCGTCACGGTCGACGGAAAAGATGGCCGCAGCCTTTTGGGCGGCGCCGATTTCGTGCTCAACAATGGAGTCAAGGAGGAGGTCGAGCATCCCGCGGACGGCGTGCTCGACAGCCGGAGTGAGCGTTTTGTCGTCGAGATTCCCGACACCCGCGCCTCGGGTGCCACGTCGGTCGAGATTGTCCTCTACGACCAGGCCGGCAATTCGTCCTCGAAGCGGATCCCGCTGCGCTGAGTCGGGATCATGCAGTTGAGCCGAGGTGGAACCGGACCTCCGGGCCGGTTTTCCCCTGAAAGTCTCGAAACCCCGGCCGAAGGTCGGGTTCCACCACTCAATACACCTTCCATAATCCGAAAGAGCGAATCCAACGGCATGACTCCGTCTCAGGCGCGGGGATGGGCGCGGGCGTGAATCTCCTTCAGGCGTGCCATGCTCGTGTGGGTGTAGACCTGCGTGCTCGTGAGGCTGGCGTGGCCCAGCAATTCCTGCACCGCGCGGAGATCGGCCCCGCCGTTCAGGAGATGCGTGGCATAGGAATGCCGCAGCTTGTGCGGTGAAAGGTCCATCGGCAGGCCCGCCGCCGCCAGGTATTTTTTCACCAGCAACTGGACCGCCCGCACGGTCATCCGCCGGTGGGCGGCATCGATCACCACCGGATCCGTGGGTCCGGCCGGCACTCCGAAATCGTCCGCAAATTTCCGCAGCAGCGCCCGTGCGACCACCCCGAGCGGGCACACGCGTTCCTTCCGCCCCTTGCCGAGCACCCGGGCGGCACCGGTCGACCGGTCGATGGCACCGTGATTCAATGCCACCAGTTCGCTCACCCGGAAGCCGCCGCCATAAAGCAATTCCAGCACGAGGCCGTCCCGCGAGACGGAAAAGGCATCGCTCCCACCATTTTCGCGGAGCAGCGCGGGCGCCTTCAGCAATTGCTCCATTTGCGCCTCGGTCAGAAATTTCGGCAGCGTCCGGGCGAGCTTCGGCAGAGGAAGTCCCGCCAGGGGATCCCGCGCCAGCCGGCCGTGGCGAATCCAGTAGCGAAAAAAACCGCGCAGGCCCGAGACATGATTGTGCAGCGTGCGGCGCCCGAAGCGTCGCTGGCTCTCGATCACGAAGTCGCGGAGGTCGCGCGGAGTCAGCGCGCCCGGGCCGCCGGACCAGCGTCCGGTCCGCTCCGCCCACCGGAACAGATCGACCAACGCCTGGCGGTAATTGCGGACGGTGTGGGGCGAATAACGTCGCTCCTTGGCGAGATGATCGAGGAACGGCTGCAACCACTCGGCCGCGATTTCCGCCGGGACGTCAGGCGCGTCCATTTTGGTCAGCGCGCGGCGAGCGATCCACCGGTGTGCGCGCGCGTCACGGCGTCCTTCACCCGGTCGCATTCGCGCCGCAGCGCGCCCTCGGGGTCGAGTCCCCGGCGGCGTGCCGCCGCGGCGATCTCGAACAGCATCCGGCCCAGGGTGGCGTCATCAAGCTGGCGTTCGAGGCCGGCGATGCGGTCGGCGTCGAGCGCGTCGCCGGCGGGGAGCTTTTGCTGGTCGATACGCTTGGCCATGTCCTCCGCGAGCATCAGTGCGGGCAGCCGGGGCGGCAGCGACTTGAACAGCGCGGACTCGGCCTTGCCCGAGGCCTGGCGCTCGGCCGCCTTGATCTGCTCCCATTGCACAAGCACCTGTTCGGAATTGGACAGCCGGCCCTCGCCGAAAACGTGGGGGTGGCGGCGAATCAGCTTCTCGTTGATCTCCCGGGCGACGTCCTCGAGGTCGAACGCACCGTTTTCCCCGGCAATCTGCGCGTGGAAAACAACCTGCACGAGCACGTCGCCGAGCTCCTCCCGCATGTGCGGAAGATCGCCGCGATCGATCGTTTCCAGAAGTTCACTGCATTCGTCGATCAGGCACCGCGCCAAAGTCTGGTGCGTTTGCTCGATGTCCCACGGGCAGCCCCCGGGGGCGCGCAGGCGGGCGACAGTCCGGCGAAGTTCCTCAATGGCGCTCATGTGGCCTTTCCCGTAGCGGCCCTGCCACCGAAAGACACGAAAAAAGCCCGGCATTTTCAGTTTCCCTTCCCGCCGGCCGTGTGTTTCGTGACGCTGTCGATGGACAAGCTGGCCGAAATCATGGCGCACAAGCGGCAGGAGATTGCCGCGCTCATCCGCCCGGTGCCGCTTGCGGAACTGGCGGCCGCGAATGCCGCGCTCCCGCGGCCGCCGTCCTTTGCGCGCGCGCTGCGCCGGTCCGACGGTGGAATGGCCGTCATCGCCGAGATCAAGCGCCGCTCGCCCTCGGCGGGCCCGATCAGGGAATTTGCCTCGTCGGTCGACCAGGCCCGCCGCTACCGGACCGCCGGTGCCGATGCCATGTCCGTGCTGACCGATCACAAATATTTCGGCGGCAACCTGTCCGACCTCGAATCCGTCACTGCCAACCTTGCCGGCCCGGCGGCGACCCCGTGTCTGCGCAAGGATTTCATGGTGCATCCGGTGCAGGTGCTGGAAGCGCGGCGGGCGGGCGCCGCAGCGATCCTCATCATCGTGCGGGCCCTGTCCGATGCCGAAATCGCGACGCTGTCCGCCGCCGCGGAGGCGGCCGGACTCGATGCCCTGTTCGAAATCCATGATGAGACGGAACTCGAGCGCGCGGTCAGCGCGGGAGCCCGCATCATCGGCGTCAACAACCGCGACCTGGCCGTTTTTAAAACCGATCTTGCGCTGTCGGAACGTCTCATCCCCGCTTTCCCGTCCGGGATTACGGCGGTCAGCGAAAGCGGCATCACCACTCCCGCCGACGCCGTCCGCGCCCGTTCGTGCGGCGCGCACGCCGTCCTGGTCGGGGAGGCGCTGATGCGCGCGGCGGATCCCGCTCACCTGATCCAGGCCATCCATGCCCCAACTACCCCCGCTGCGAGATAGGATGCTGCCCCGGCAGGAGTATGTGCGCCGGCTGGCGCGCAGCTTCGTCTGCGGACTCATCCTCATCGGCATCTCCCTGGCGATCGGGATCGCCGGCTACCATTTCATCGGCCGGCTCTCCTGGATCGATGCATTCGTCGATGCCGCGATGATCCTCTCCGGCATGGGCCCGGTCTCGCCACTCACCTCCACCGCCGCCAAGCTCTTCGCCGGCTGCTACGCACTCTATTGCGGCATTGCGCTCCTCAGCACCGCCGCGATCATGTTCGCACCGATGGTGCATCGCTCGCTGCACCGCTTCCACATCGAGTTCGGACGCGATCACTGACCATGCCGCTTTCGCCGTCGGCCACGCGCGACCTCCTGGCGCAGCTCGGGCATGCGCCGCGACGTTCGCTGGGCCAGAATTTCCTCGTCGACGGCAACATTGTCCGCAAATCCCTCGAACTCGCGGCCGTGGGGCCGGGCGACGTCGTGGTGGAGGTCGGGCCCGGGCTCGGCACGCTGACCTCGGCCCTGCTCGAGGCGGGAGCGGAGGTCTGGGCCATTGAAGCCGACCGCCGGCTGCACGCCCATCTCGACACGACGCTCGCGCGGAGCCATCCGGCCCTGCACCTGATGATCGGCGATGGCGTCGAACACCCGCTCGCCGGCCTCCCGGCCGCGCGCGCAGGCGGAGCGAAGGTCGTCGCCAACCTTCCCTACGCGATTTCCACGCCCTGGATGGATGCGGTCCTCGGCGGGCCCCTCCCCGCCCGTCTCGTGCTCATGCTTCAGCAGGAGGCGGCCGACCGCTACACCGCCGCACCCGGATCCAAGCAGTTCGGCGCCATCTCGATTTTCCTCCAGGCCGCCTATGCGGCGGAACGCGGGCATCCGGTTTCGTCGGCCTGCTTTCACCCGCGCCCCGACGTCGACTCGGCCCTGCTCAACCTGGCGCGCCGGCCGGAGCCTTTTGTCTTCGCGCCGGAGATGAAGCTGCTGATCCGCGGCTGTTTCCAGCAGCGACGCAAGCAGATCGGGTCGCTGCTGAGGTCGCGCCTGCCCGACAGCGGAGCCGCCTTTGCCGCCGTCCTCGCGAGCAGAGGACTGGACGGCCGTGCGCGGCCGGAGGATATCCCGGTGCAACTTTGGCAGCAATTGGCCGTCTAACGTTCCCGTGTCCGCCCCGATTTCCCTCCTCCGCGCCGTATCCGCGCGCTTCCGCGTTGGTTGCGCGGCGCTCGCCCTGGGCGCCGGCCTTCTGCCTGGTCGGGCGGATGACCGTCGGTCCGACCTGTACGGCCGCCTCGAGGGCGAGGTCTATGTCGCCCCCGCCGATCGCTACCGCGTCTCGATCCCGGTGCTCCCGGAACTGGGCGGCCAGGTCCATGATACGGAGAATGTCGTCACGTTCGACGACAACCTGAGCACCCACGCGAGCATCGCGTGCTTCCCCCTCGACGTCGACCAGAAGACCGAGCTCGAGGTGCGCGGCCTGCGCCGCTACCTGGGTTATTTCTACACCGAATTCGTGCTCGCGGACTTCCGCCAGCGCTTCCCCTCCGCCACGGACGAGAAGATGCTCTTCGTGCCCGAGTATCGCGACGGCGCGCTGCTCGGCTTCGCGCTGCTGCCCGGCGGATCCGTGTTCGCCGCCCGCGATGCGCTGCCCGGCGCGGACGCCAACGACCGTCCCGTGGCCAAGCGGGGCAATCTCCTTTTTCTCCACGACAACGCCGTTTTCGTCGTGAGCATCGAGCTCGCCGAGCGCGTGACCGAGCGCAGCGTGTTCCACAAGACGCCCGAGGAGGAGGATGTGATTCTTCGCGAACGGCTGCTCCAGCTCGCCAATCGGATCCAGTTTCCCACCGCTCCGAAACCGCCGGCCCCGCCGGGCGCCGGACCATGAGCGAGGCCTACGAGGAGATCATCGAGGGCGAAATCCAGACCCGGCGCGCACCGTCGGCGGAGCATGAGATGCTGCTGGAGCGGCTGCGCGACAGGGTCGCGGCGACCCTTTCCCCGAATTCGTCGCTCCGGCTCCTGCCCGCGCGCAGCGGACTCCAGCTTTCCGACCGCCTCACGGTCCGGCCCGACCTCGCCATCGTGCGCGTGCCGCCGGACCGCGCGGACCCCGAGGTCACGCCGCAACTTTATCTCGTGGCGGAAGTCCTCCTGGCCGGCGACCACCATATCGACACCGTGGTCAAGAAGCAGCTCTGGTCCGACCTTCGCCTGCCGCGCCTGTGGATGGTCGATCCGCGATATCTCAACGTCGAGGTCTGCGGTTGTGGCGAATATGGTTTCACCCTCCTGAACATTCTCGCGCTGCGGGATGACCTGACGGACCCTCTCCTGACCGGGCTTGCGTATCCGCTGGCCCAGCTCTTCGCTGGCGAATAGCCATGGCCTTTCGGATCCAGCCGTTTTCCTTTCTGCTCATGTGCGCCGTGTCCCCGCTCCCCGCCAGCTTCGAACTGCCCCCGAATCCGCCGCCCGCCGCCGCCCGGCATCCGCGCGACGTTTCCGTCCACGGCGATCCGCGCATCGACGACTACTTCTGGCTCCGGGACAAGGCGAACCCGGAGGTCCGGTCTTATCTCGAGGCGGAAAATGCCTACACCGAGGCGGCCCTCGCCTCCAAGCACACACTCCGCGATCGCCTCTACCGGGAGATGAAGGCCCGCCTCAAGGAGGACGACGTCAGCGCCAGAACTCCCTTTCAAGACTACCTCTATTACACGCGGACGGTGGCTGGCCGCCAATACCCGGTCTATTGCCGGGTCAAGGACGCTCCCGGCGCCGCCGAGGAGGTTCTGGTCGATTTGAATGAACTGGGGCGCAACAAGCCCTACGTCGCAATTGGCCACTATCACGTCAGCGACGACGGCGCGTACCTCGCGTACTCGATCGACTGGACCGGTTACCGGCAGTACGAGGTCTTCGTCCTCGATCTCGCCACGAAGGAATTCGTTCCGCAGAGGATCGGCAAGGTGGCCGACCTCGCCTGGGGCGGCGGCCACGGCGTGCTGTATTACATCACGGAAAACGAGGCCAAGCGCTCGGATGCCGTGCACCGCTGGGATCTGGCCGCCGGCCGGAGTGAGACGCTCTACACCGAGCCGGACGAACTCTACAACCTGGAGCTGTCGCGCTCGGGCGACGGCCGCTATGTCTTTTGCGAGGCGGCCAGCAAGCTCACGACCGAGGTGCGGGCCGTCCGCGTCGATGAGCCCGGCGCTCCTTTCCAAGTCCTGCGTCCGCGCGAACAGGATCATGAATATCACGTTGGTTACCGCGAGGGGCAGTTTTATTTCCTCACCAACAAGGGCGCGAAGAGCTTCCGGATCGTGACCGCACCCGAGGCCGATCCGGGCACCTGGTCCGAGCTGCTGCCGGAGCGCCCCGAGTTCAAGATCGACTCCATCGAGGTGTTCGCGCGCGACCTCATCATCCACGGCCGCGAAAATGGCCTGCCCCAGATCGAAAACTTCGGCCTGACCACCGGCCTGCTTCAGCGCTTCGCGATGCCCGATGCCGTCTACAGTGTCTCGCCCGGCCAGAACTGGAGCTATGCGGCGCCCGAATATCGCTATCGCTACGAATCGCTCGCCCGGCCGCCTTCCGTTTACGCCCGCAACTATCTCACGGCAGAGGCCCACCTGCTCAAGGCAACCGAGGTCCCGGGCGGATTCGACCCCGCGAACTATGTCGCGGAGCGTGTCTGGGCCGTCGCCCGCGACGGAACCAGGATCCCGCTGTCGGTCGTGTTCCGGAAGGACCTGGACCGCACGCGGCCCCAGCCACTGTACCTCTACGGCTATGGATCGTATGGCATCAGCATCGACCCGACCTTCAGCTCCAGCCGGATCTCACTGCTCGATCGCGGAATCATCTACGTGATCGCCCATGTCCGGGGCGGCGGCGAACGCGGCGAACAATGGCGCGAGGACGGCCGCATGGAGCGGAAGATGACGACTTTCACGGATTTCGTGGACTGCGGCCAGTGGCTCGTCGACCAGCGCTGGACCACGTCCGACCGGCTGGTGACCGCCGGCGGGAGCGCGGGCGGCCTCCTGATGGGCGCCTCGATCAACCTGCGCCCGGATCTGTTCAAGGCCGCCATTCTTTACGTCCCGTTTGTCGACGTCTTGAACACCATGCTCGATGCGACGCTGCCGCTCACCACGGAGGAGTACATCGAATGGGGCAATCCCAACGTCGCCGCCGAGTACAAATGGATCCGCGCCTACAGCCCGTACGACAATCTGAAGAGCACCGCCTACCCGAACATGCTCGTCAACGTCTCCTATTTCGACAGCCAGGTGCCCTATTGGGAGGGAGCCAAGCTCGCCGCCAAGGCTCGCACCCTGAACTCGGGACCGAACGTCATCCTGCTGCACACCAACTTCGGCGCCGGCCACGGCGGTGCCTCCGGCCGCTACGACGCCCTGCACGACACCTCCCGCGACTATGCGTTTCTCCTCGCCGCGCTCGGGCTCGATCACTGATCGCCGGCGTCCGGCAAAGATTTCTGGAGCACGCTCCAGGGCGTTTGATCAAGACCATCCATGCAACCAAGTCCCTCTTTAGCTGTAGGAGCGGGTTTACCCCGCGATTTCCCGTTCCATCGCGGCATAAAGCCGCTCCTGCAACAATCCCAGTCCGAGCTAGCGCCCGGGTATCGGACCCGCAGCGAATGAACAAGGCACCGTTGCTGGCGCTGATCGTCCGACGCCTTGAGGAGGAACTGGCTGGCATCCGCGCCGCCGCGCTCGCCACGCATGCCGAGGCCACAAGCGAAGAGAACCGGGCCGAGCACCAGTACGACACGCGCGGCCTCGAGGCTTCCTATCTCGCGCACGGCCAGTCCAAGGCCACCGAGGAGGCGGCGCTGTCGCTGGCGCAATTCCAGAGTCTCGTTCCGCGCGATTTCGCTCCGCACGAGCCGATCGGTGTCGGCGCGCTCGTGACGGTCGAAGGCCGGACGAAAAATCTCTATTTTGTCGGGCCCCGCGCCGGGGGCACCGAAGTCGTTTGGGACGGCCGGAGGATCATGGTCGTGACGCCATCGTCTCCGCTCGGGCGCCAGCTCGCCGGCAAGATGAAGGACGCTTCCGTCCAACTTGAGGCCGGCGGCGTGCGCAGCGTCTATCGGGTGACGGAAGTCACATAACGTCGGGCCGGAGCCGCCGGCGCGAAGGTGCGCCGGCAAATAGGTGCAACTCCCGCCGGGCAACCGGTGTTCTCGCGTCATCTCCGCACCCGCATGACCACCTTGCTGCAGGATCTTCGCTACGCCATCCGCCTTCTCGCCAGGGCTCCCGGCTTCACGTGCGCCGCCGTCGCCGTGCTCGCCCTGGGCATCGGCGTGAACACCGCCATATTCAGCGTTGTCCACGAACTGGCGTTCAGCGCGCGTCCCTGGCCGCGTGAAAAACAGGTCGTCCAGCTCTACACCCAGGACCAGCGCGATCCGCAGCGATTCCGGATGTTTTCCTACTCGGCCTATCGCGAGATGCGCGAACATCCGGGAGCGTTCTCGGACCTGCTCGCCCACAATCTCACCATGGTCGGCATCGGCGAGGGCGAGACCTCACGCCGCACCTTCGCCGCGCTGATCAGCTCGAATTACTTTTCCACGCTCGAGGTTCCGCTGTTCCGCGGCCGATCGTTCACGCTGGCGGAGGAAAAACCCGGCTCCGCGGCGCCGGTGGTCATCGTCGGCTACAACTACTGGAAACAGGATGGCCGTCGCGAGGATCTCGTGGGCCGGACGATTCGCGTCAACGAGCATCCGTTCACCGTGATCGGCGTCGCGCCCGAAGGCTTCAGCGGCACCATGATGCTGTTCGGGCCGGAGTTGTTTTTCCCGATGGGCTGCTACGATCTCCTGAACAACACCTTTGGCGCGGACGACCGCAAGGCCCTCGAACGTCCTGACGCATACAACCTGGTGGTCGTCGGCCGCCTGCGGTCCGGCGAAACCGAGGCGGGCGCCAACGCCGGACTGGCGCTGCTGGCCAATCAGCTTCGCCGCCGCTATCCCGTCGAGATGAAGGACCAGACCTTCACCTGCCGCCCGCTTCCCCGCCTCAGCACCAGCAACGCGCCGGCCGAGGAGAATTCGCTGGCGGTGATGGGTGTCTCTCTGCTCGTGATGGCCGGAATCGTCCTGCTCATCGCCAGCCTGAACCTGGCCAACATGCTCCTCGCCCGCAGCACGGCGCGGCGCAAGGAGTTCGCCGTGCGCATCGCGCTGGGCGGCGGCCGCGGCCGGATCCTGCGCCAGCTCCTCACCGAGGGACTCGTCCTCGCCCTCGCCGGCGGTGCGGCGGGTTTCGTGCTCGGGACGTGGTCCACAGGATTCCTGATTCGCGCGGTCGGTGCGATGGCGCCCGTCAGCCTCTATTTCAAGGGTGCGGCGAACCCGGCGCTCCTGGCCGCAACCTTCGTGTTCTGCGCGCTCGCCACGGTGTTCTTTGCCCTCGGGCCCGCCCTGAAGCTCTCCCGGACCGACGTCCTCGCCGATCTGAAGGAAAACGCGGGCGAGGATGCCGTCCGGCGGCGCTGGCGTTGGATGCCGCGCCATCCGCTCGTCGTCGCCCAACTCGCTCTCAGCCTCGGATTGCTGACCTCTGCCGGACTATTCATCCGCGGCGCCCTCGCGGCCGCCAAGGTCGAGACCGGTTTCCACGCCGATGACACCTTGCTGCTCGAAGCCGATGCCAGCCTCGGCGGCTACGAACGAGCCCAGGCGCTGCAGCTTTACCGGACCGAAGCCGACCGTCTCGCCGCTCTTCCCGGCGTCCAGTCGGTCAGCATTTCCGCCGTCGTCCCCTTCGGCATGGTCAGTCTCGACCGCGCAGTCCAGCGCGCCGGCGTGCATCCGGTCCGCGATGCGAAGCCGGCCACCGCGGCCGAGGGCCTGGCCTTCAATGCGCGCTGGAACAGCATCGGAGCCGATTACTTCCCAACCGTCGGCCTTCCCCTGTTGCGCGGGCGCGCCTTCACCCGGGCGGAGACGGAGGCCGCCGGAGGCCCGGGCGTCGCCATCATCGATGAAACGCTGGCGCGCCGCCTGTGGCCCGAGGGAGACGCGATCGGACAGCGCATCCAGTTCGCCTCCCATGATTCACCGCGCGCGGCCGGCGGCGCGAGCAGCGACCGCACCGGGGTGAATGAAAGCGCATCCGCCAACGCGGGGGATCCGCCGACCCTCGAGGTCGTGGGCATCGCCGGCGCCTCGCGCTGGGAACTGTTCTCCGATGAAAAAGGCGGCGCGATCTACGTGCCGTTCGCGCAGGGCTATCAGGGCAACGTGTTTTTCCACGTGCGTTCCGCCGCGCGGGGCGACGCCGCACAATCCGCGCTCATGGGTGCGGCGCGCCGGGAGTTTCGGGCCGCCGCTCCGGGCGTGCCGCTGCTTTCCGTGAAGACCTTCCGCCAGCATCTCGACGGCAGCATTGACGTCTGGATCGTCAAGGCCGGCGCCGCCATGTTTTCCGTCTTCGGCGGGCTCGCGCTGGCCCTCGCCGCCGTGGGCCTTTACGGGGTCAAGGCCTACGCCGTGGCCCGCCGCACCCGCGAAATCGGCATCCGGATGGCCCTCGGCGCCGCGCCGCGCACCGTCCTGGCCATGATTCTTCGCGAGGGCGCCGCCATGATCATCTCCGGCCTGGCGCTTGGGCTCGTCCTGGGCCTCGGCCTCGGCCAGCTCGTGGCCAGCATGCTGTACCGCGTGAGTCCGTTCGACCCCGTCGCCTTTCTCGTGGCGCCCGCCGTCCTCGGGTTCGTCGCGATCGTCGCCTGCTGGCTGCCGGCGCGCCGCGCCACCCGGGTCAATCCGTTGACCGCTCTTCGCACCGAGTAACTTTTCCGCCGCCGCGCGGTTCTCCTTCTCGCATCCCGCATCCCCATCACCGATGAACTCACCCGCCCGCCTCCTCGCCTTCCTGCCCGCGCCGCTCCTTTGCGCCGTCGTCCTGTCCGCCAACGTCACCGAAACCGTCAGGGAAACCTATCCGCTCGCCGCCAATGGCTCCGTGCGCGTGGAAAACGTCAACGGTCGCGTCGTGATCGAGGCCTGGGATCGGAACGAGGTCTCCCTCGTCGCCGAGAAATCGGCGCCGGACGCCGACGATCTCCAGCGCATGCACGTCGTGGTCGACGCAAAACCCGATGTTTTCGCGGTCAAGACCGAGTACGACAAGCAGCACCTGTTTTCGAACAACAACCGCGGAGAGGTATCCTATCACCTGAAGGTTCCCGCCGGTGCGACCCTGACCAATGTCAGCGTGGTCAACTCCGACATCGAGGTGCGCGGCATCACCACCCGCGTCGATCTCCACACGGTCAACGGAAAGATCGAGGCCACCGGACTCGCCGCCGGCGGCCGGTTCGACACGGTGAACGGGTCGATCACGGTTTCATTTGATCACCTGGCCGCCGATGTCTCCCTCAACACGGTGAACGGATCGTGTCGCCTCAGGGTGCCGAAGGACGCCGGCTTCGATCTCAGGGCCAGCAGCCTCAATGGCAGCACCTCCTGCGAACTGCCCGTCACGCTCGAGCGCTCGGGTCATCATCAACTGCGGGGTGTGGTCGGCGGCGGTGGCCCCGAGGTCACGATGAGATCGGTCAACGGCAGCCTCGCGGTGAAGACCCTCTAGATCGGCTCAACGAGCTATTCGAACCGCAAGGGGGCGCAGGGCATGCGGGGCGATCCTGTCCTCGCCGCAACGGGAGCGGCGCCGTTGATACTCCCGCCCGACTGTGACGCGGTTTCCTTCCTGCGTTCCGCGTATTCCGTGGGCAAACAGCCTGCCTCGGACAACTCGCTCACGAGGCCCTCGCGGATACGCCGACATCCCATTCGTGGGACGGTTGAATTTCATTTTCAGGGCGGCGCGGTCGAAACCGGGAATCGCGCCGATGTCTAACATATTGTTTCTCAGGCGCTAAAGCAGTCCTGCCGCCTTGGCACGGACCGTGCAAAATGGAGGCGTGCTTCCCGCGTCGCACTCCCTCCATTTTCGCGTGCACACGCGCGTGCTGCTGACGCTCGTCGTGGCCCTCGTGGTTGCGACTTACGTGATCGCCGGTCCCGCCATCGGACCCGGAAAACCCTCGCTCACCCCGGCGCCGGCACGGACGGCGCATTCCTAGGCTGTCCCATGTTCATCGAAACGTTTGTTCAGGACCTGCGCATCGGTCTCCGCGTGCTCGTGAAGGAAAAGAGCTTTTGCGCGCTCGCCGTCTCCGTTCTTGCCCTCGGCATCGGCGCCGTCACCACGCAGTTCAGCGTCGTCAACGGCGCCCTCATTCGCGGCTTCTCGTTCCCGAACGCCGAGCGCCTGATGAGCATCCAGTTCGTGGATGCATCGCCGGCGAACGCCAGTCCGTTCGGGCCGCCCAGCCAGATGTTCTCGCTCGACTACGAGGATGTCGCCGCCACGCAAAAATCATTCGAGCGCATCGCCGCGTACATCTTCGGGTCCACGGTCAATGTCACCTACCAGGGCGTCGCGCAGCGCTACACCGGCGCGTACATCACCGACGATTTCTTCAAGATCATCGGCACCTCGCCGCTGCTGGGGCGCGACTTCACCGCCGCGGACAACCAGCCGGGAGCGGAAAAAACCGCAATCATCGGCCATGATCTCTGGCAACACGACTTCGGCGGACGAAGCGACATCATCGGGACGTCGATCCGGCTGAACGGGAAATCCGCCGTCATCGTCGGGGTGATGCCCAAGGGTTTCTCCTTTCCGATCAACGAGCAGATCTGGAGCCCCCTCTTCAACGAGTTTCCGCCCGTGCGACGCAACGACCAGAACGCCACCGCCGCCACGCCGTCCGTCCTGGCTCTCCTGCGCCCGGGGGTGAGCCCCGAAAGTGCGAACAGCGAGATCTCCACGATCGCCGCGCGCCTGGCGAAGGAATTTCCCGACACCAACAGGCAGTTCAACACCGGCCTGGTGCAGCCGCTGATCAACACGTTCACCGGACCCCAGCTCCGCATCCTGCTGTTTTCGATGCTGGCCGCCTGCGTGCTCGTGCTGCTGCTCGCCTGCGCCAACGTCATGAACATGCAGTTCGCCCGCGCCACCCTGCGGGCGAAGGAACTCGCGATCCGGTCCTCGCTCGGCGCCACCCGCGGCCGCCTGGTCCGGCAGATGCTCACGGAAAGCCTCCTGCTGGCCGGCCTCGGGGCCGTGATCGGCGTGGGCCTGGCCGAGTGGGCCACCGATTTCCTGCTCGCGACGTCGCGCAATCTCGCCAATCCGATCCCGAGCTACGTCACCTTCACGATCGATCCGATGGTGCTCGGCGTGGTCGTCCTCACCACGGTCGCGACGGCCGTGGTCTCCGGCGTCATCCCCGCCTGGATGGCCGCCCGGGCCGACCCTTCCGGCGTCCTGAAGGAGTCCGGCCGCGGCAACACCTCGCGCGCCATCAACGTCGTCACCCGCGGCCTCGTCGTCGCGCAGATACTGTTCTCGTGCCTGATTCTCATCTATTCGCTGCTCCAGCTCCAGTCGATCGTCCGTCAGCAGCGCGTGGACTACGGCTACGACACGCTCGCGATCTCGACCGCCCGCATGGGCCTGATGGACGGCGACTATCCGACCTCGGACGCCAAACGCCTCCTCTATGACCGCCTCTTGCTCGCGCTGCGCGCGTCGCCGGAAATCGAGGCGGCCGCGCTGACCAACCGGCGGCAGATGGCGTTTACCAACACCGGTCCGGCGCGCATCGAGATCGAGGGGCGGAAATACACCGACGACCGCGACCGCCCGAACGTGAACAACGAAAATGTTTCCGACGGCTATTTCAACACCCTCGGCATCCGGGTCCTCGAGGGACGCGATTTCAACAAGGACGATTCGGACATGAAACTGCCGGTCGCGATCGTCAACGAGGGGTTTGCGAAGAAGCACTTTGGCCACGACAGCGCACTCGGCCGCCGCTTCCGCACGGTCGGCAACAACGGCCAGCTCTTCGGCCCGTGGCGCACGATCGTCGGCGTGGTCTCGGACGTCCGCATGTTCGGCCCGTTCGCCAATCCCGGCGTGGAGACCTACGGCTTCTACCTGCCCTTCTACTCCACGGTGTTCGGCCCCGCCGCTCCCCCGCTGGCGCAGCAGTTCTCCACCATCGCCGTCCGCCCCCGCGGCATTCCCGCCGCGACGTTCGCGAACAATCTCCGGCACATTGTCAGCCGGGTCGATCCGAACCTGCCCCTGTATTTTGTGGGCACCGCCAAGGCGAACCAGGACTCGTTCCTCGGGCAGAGCCGGATCATCGCGACCATGTTCACGGTCTTCGGCGTCGTCGCCACCGCCCTGGCGTCGATCGGCCTCTACGGCGTGATGTCGTTCTCCGTCAACCAGCGCACCCAGGAATTCGGGATCCGCCTGGCGCTCGGCGCCGAGCGGGGCCGCATCCTCGGCATGGTCATGCGCCAGGGTTCGGTCCAGCTCGCGGTCGGCCTGGCGCTCGGCGTCGGCCTGATGCTGGCGCTCAGCATCATCTTTGCGAGCGGCATTCAAAACCAGCTCTTCGAGGTCAGCCCGCACGACCCCGTCACCTACCTCAGCGTGGCGCTGCTGCTCGCCATCGTCTCCTCGATCGCGACCTTCGTGCCCGCCCGGCGCGCCACCCGGGTCGACCCCATGGTCGCGCTCCGCGCCGAATAAGCCGCTGGTTCGTATTCCCATGCTCGTCCAAACCTTCGCCCAGGATCTCCGGATCGGACTTCGCGTCCTGATCAAGGAAAAGAGTTTCTGCGCCCTGTCCATTTTTGTCCTCGCCCTCGGCATCTGCGCCGTGACGACGCAGTTCGCCGTGGTGAATGGCGTCCTGATCCGGGGACCATCCTTTCCGCATCCGGAACAGCTCGTCGATGCCCGCCTGGTCGACCCGAAGGATTTCTCTCCGGGCAACTTCAACTCGCAGGTCACGACCACCGATTTTGTCGACCTCAAGGCCCGCCAGAAGTCCTTCGACGGATTCGTGGCCTATCTCAACGGCTCGACGATCAATCTCACCTACAATGGCGCGCCCCTGCGCCTGGCGGGCGGCTATATCACCTGGGACTTCTTCCGGGTGCTCGGCGTCAAGCCGGCCCTGGGCCGGGATTTCCTCGCGGAGGAAGACCAGCCGGGCGGCTCCAAGTCCATCATCCTCAGCGATGCCACCTGGAAGACGACCTTCGGCGGCGACCCGGAGGTCATCGGTCGGGCCGTGCGGGTCAACGGCCGCGCCGGCACCATCGTCGGCGTGATGCCGCCGCATTTCGCCTTCCCGAGCACCGAGCAGCTCTGGACGCCGGTGAACACCGAGTTTCCACCCAAGGCGCGCAACGATCGGAATATCCAGACCGTGAATATCATTGGTCGCCTCAGGGCGGGAGTCTCGATTGCACAGGCCAACACCGAGTTCTCGATCCTCGCGAAGAATTTCGCCCGCGAGTTTCCGGAGGACAAGCAATACAGCATGGGCTGGGTGCGCCCGCTGATCGACTCGTTCACCGGCCCGCAGCTCCGGGGCCTGCTGTACATGATGCTGGCCTTCTGCGTTGGGGTGCTGCTGATCGCGTGCGTCAACGTGATGAACATGCAGTTCGCGCGCGCCGCGCTGCGCGCCAAGGAGCTCGCCATCCGTTCCTCCCTCGGTGCCACCCGCGGCCGCCTCGTCCGCCAGATGCTCACCGAAAGCCTGCTCGTGGCCACTCTCGGCTCGATCGCCGGCATCGGACTCTCCTTCTGGGCGACCGACTGGGTCGACGCGGCCGTGCGGAACTCGCAGAACGCGCCACCGGCGTGGATGACGTTCACCATCGACGGATGGGTGCTGACCTTTGTCGTCGCCGTGACCCTCGCGGCCGCCCTGATCTCCGGCTTCGTGCCCGCCCTCCTCGCTTCGCGGGCCAATGCCTCCGACGTCCTCAAGGAGTCCGGCCGCGGCAACACCGGCCGCGCCGTCGGCGCGGTCACCCGCTCGCTGGTCGCCCTGCAGATCTTTCTCGCCTGCGTGCTGCTGCTCGGCGCGGTGATGCAGGTCCAGTCGATCGTCAAGCAGGAGAACATCGACTATGGCTACGACACGGGTGGCGTGCTTTCGGCCCGCCTCGGGCTCATGGAAGGCGACTATCCCACCAACGACTCGCGGGTGACGTTCTTCGAAAAACTGATCCGTTCACTCCGCACCGAACCGGGCATCGATTCCGTCGCGCTCACCAACCGCTTCCAGATGGTGTTTTCCGGCAATGGCCCGATCGAGATCGACGGCAGGCAGTACAAGGACGACAAGGACCGCCCGGTCGTCAACTTCGAGAACGTCACGGACTCGTATTTCGCCACCACCGGCCAGCACCTGCTTGAGGGCCGCGATTTCACGCTCGACGACAACGATCTCAAGCAGCCGGTGGCGATCGTGAACGCCACTTTCGCCCACAAGCAGTTCGGCAATGAAAGCCCGATCGGACGGCGTTTCCGCCCCGTGGGCAACAACGGCACGCTTTTCGATCAGTGGCGCACGATCGTCGGCGTCGTCAGCGACGTGCGGATGCTGCAGCCGTTTCCCACCAAGAACGACAACTCGGGCTACTACACGCCATTCAACGCCGCCGTATACGGTGACGGCAAACCGGTGATCAACGGACTCCAGTTTGCGACCATCCTGCTGAAAACCCGCGGCGGCGGCCATCCCGAGACCTTTGCCCCGGAACTGCAGCGGGCGGTGAACCGCGTCGACCCGAATCTGCCGCTGTATTTTGTCGGGACGCCGAAGGTCAACATTCAGGGATTTGTCGGGCAGGTCCGGGTCATCGCGATCATGTTCACCGTGTTCGGCGCCGTCGCGATGTTCCTGGCCTCGGTGGGCCTGTACGGCGTCACGTCGTTCTCCGTCAACCAGCGCACCCAGGAATTTGGCATCCGCATGGCGCTGGGCGCCGACCGCGGCCTGATCCTCGGGCTGGTGCTGCGCCAGGGCATCTGGCAGCTCGCGGTTGGACTCGGGCTCGGGATCGGCCTCGCGCTTCTGATCGCCACGGTCTTCAACGCGGGCATCACGGGCTTTCTCTTCAACGTGAATCCGCGCGATCCGGTCACCTACGCCGGAGTCGCCCTCCTTCTCAGCGTCGTGACCCTGATCGCCAGCTTCATTCCGGCCCGGCGCGCCACGCGCGTCGACCCGATGGTCGCGCTGCGGTCCGAATAAGCCGCCTCCCCGATGAACGTCATCCTGCGCTCGCTCGCCAAATCCCCGGCGTTCACCGGCATCGCCATCCTGACCCTGGCGCTCGGCATCGGCGTCAACACCGCGATGTTCAGCGTCATCAACACGCTGCTGCTGTCTCCCGCGCCGTACGCGCATGCCAGCCGTCTGGTCCGGATCTATCGGACGTCGCCGCAGTCACAGACCTGGCCGCACTCGATGCCGGACCTCGACGACCTGCGCCGCGACGGCCGCAGTTTCGAATCGCTGGCGGCATTCCAGTGGTGGCAGTTCAGCCTCGCCCAGCCGGGCCAGCCCGCCGAGCTGCTCAACGGCGTCCTCGTCACGGCCGATTTTTTTGGCGTCCTCGGCGTCCAACCCGCCCTCGGACGGGCCTTCACCGCCGCCGAGGAGCAGCCGGGTCGCGACGACATCGTGATCCTGACGGATTCCCTGTGGCGCTCGGAATTCGCCGCCGATCCCGGGATCATCGGACGCTCGATCCGCGTCGATGGCGTCAACCGCACGGTGATCGGGGTGATGCCCGCGAGCTTCGCCTACCCGCTTTTCTGGGGCAAGCTGGGGGCGATCCGCCCGCTGGTCATCGCCGCCCCGTGGCAGCATCAGCGCGGCAACCACTGGGTCAACGCGCTCGCCTGCCTGCGGCCCGGCGTCTCGCTCGCACAGGCCCGCGCCGAGGCTGAAACCATCGCGGCCCGGTTGGTGCAGCAATATCCCGACACCAACGCCGGGACCGGCCTGCGCGTGCTGCCGATCCAGGACACCGCCCTGGACGCCGCCGGCCGGAACGTTTCCTGGCTGGTCCTGGCCCTCTCCGGCTTCGTCCTGCTCATCGCCTGCGCCAACCTCGCCAACCTGCAGCTCGCCCGTTGCTCCGCCCGCCTCCGGGATTTCGCCGTTCGCGCCGCCCTCGGCGCCTCGCGCAGCCGGCTGATGCGGCAACTGCTGGCGGAAAACGTCGTGCTCGGCCTCGCCGGCGGGGCTGCCGGCGTCCTGCTTGCCGTCTGGCTCAACGATTTGCTCAGCCGCAAGGCCGATGTCGACGGACTGGGATTCCCGCTCTCCTGGCCGGTCCTCATCTTCGCCCTCGTGGTCTCCGTGCTCGCCGGTCTCCTGGCCGGCGTCATCCCCGCCTGGATCGCCGCCCGCGCCGACCTGAACACGGCCCTGAAATCTCAATCGCGAGGATCGACCGGGGACCGGTCGCGTCATCGCGTGCGGCAGGCGCTGATCGTCGCCGAGATCGCGTTCGCGCTGATTCTCCTTTCCGGCGCCGGCTTCTTCATCCGCGGTCTCCAGCGGTTCGCCCACCGCGATCCCGGCTGGCGCACGGGGGGACTGATCACCGGCGTGCTGACGCTGCCCAACACGCTTCCCACCGACCGGTATGCGAATGAGGACACGCTGCGCAAGTTCTACGACCAATTGCTGGAACGACTGCAGGCGCTCCCCGGGGTCGAAC
>DASYDZ010000179.1:0-1955 GCA_036499305.1 Candidatus Didemnitutus sp. | reverse complement strand
CAGCATTATATCGTTTTGTGTCAGCGAAATGTAAAAGACACCCTAGATGACTGGTTTTTGGCTGGCTCTGGCGCACGGTCTGGCTGAGCCTCCATGTCTCTTTACCCGCCCCTCCCGGTCGCCCGCGAATCCAGTTCCCGTCCTCGCATGGCCTCGTCGATTTCCCCCGCCACCGAAGTGCGGCCCCAGCCAACGGGGTCGTCCGGCAAGTGCGTCATGCTGGTCGACGATGAGATCGCGTATATCGATCTCCTGGAGCAATTGCTGGGCGAACATCTCGCGTGCCCGGTCCATTGCTTCACCCGTCCGATCGAGGCGTTGCGCGCGCTCCCCACCCTCGAGGTCGGCCTGATCGTGACCGATTACCAGATGCCGGGACTCGACGGCCTCGAATTCATTTCGGAAGTGCAACGCCGCAAGGCGGGCATCCCGGCGGTGATGATCACGGCCTACCAGGTCAAGTTCACCGATCAGCAGATGAACCGCGTTCCCACGCTGAAGGCGGTCGTTCGCAAGCCGTTCAAGTGGACGGCGCTCGCCGAGCATATTTCGCGCTACTGGAATGGATCTACCCCGCCCTTCCCGATGGGAAACGCCGCCGAATGACCTTGAGGCCGGTGTTGTCCGCGTGAAGCACGAACACGCGGCTGCTGACTTTTTGCGCGGAAAACGCCGCGGCCATCGCCCGTCCGACCTTGGCGGCGTGGCGCGGCTTCGCGACGCAGAGCACGCTTGATCCGCTGCCACTGAGCCAGCCGGTCAGCGCACCCGCGCCGACGCCGGCGGCAATCGCCGCCGATGCTCCCGGAATCAACGGCAGGCGATACGGTTCGTGCAGGAAATCGCAGACCGCGTTGCGCAACCGGTCGTACTCGCCCGAAATGATCACGGCCACGACGTAGGCCGCGCTGTTCACGCTCTTGATCGCGTCGAAATACGGGAGCTCCTTCGGCAGGATCCCGCGCGCCTTCCTGGTCTCGAGCTCCTGGTTCGGCGCCACCACCACGAAACTGAGTTCGCGCCCGATCGGCTTGCGGACGATGCCCGCGAGCTCGCCGGTGTGAGGATCGGAACGTGCCACGACGAACCCGCCGATGACGGCGGGAGTCGCGTTGTCGGGATGGCCTTCCAGTTGCGTCACCAGCGAACAGAGATGGTCGCGGTCCAGCCGCGCGCCCGAAAGTTCGTTCAGCGCCGCCACGACGCCCGCGCGCAGGGTCACACTCGAGCCAAGACCGCGCGACATCGGCACCTCACCGTCGATATGGAACGTGAAGCCGAATTCCTCGACGCCCGAGCGGACGAAAAACAACCGCGCCGCCTCGTCCGCCATGTCGAGCCCCGCGACATCCGTTTTCGCCGCCGCCCGTGCGCCGCGCCAGGCACCACGCACCAGCGTCACGCGGTTATACACGCTCAACGCCAGTCCCAGCGTGTCGAATCCGGAGCCGCAATTCGACGTGCTGCCGGGGACACTGACGGTGACCTCGACGGGGAGTTTGGGGGCGGCGCGTTTCTTGGGTGGACTCATTCAGATTGGATTCGGCAGTTCAATTGACCACGGACTGCGCAGATTATGCGGATGGAAAATCACCCGCGCCCATCGGTAAAATCGGTGGTTTCAAAAGCGTTATCTGGGTTCAGTTGAAGTTTAACGGCTCCCGGCCTGGATTTCACGAACGAAACTTGAACGCCTTGCGCGCCTCGAGATCCTGCTCCCGCCGCTTGATGTCCGCCCGCTTGTCGAACTGCTTCTTGCCGGCGGCGGTGGCGATCTCGACCTTCACGAGCGCCTCCTTGAAATACATTCGCAACGCGACGATCGACTTGCCGCCCGTCTCGACCGCCTGGCGCAGCTTGCGAATCTCGCTGGCATGCAGCAGGAGCTGCCGGGGCCGCCGCGGCGCGTGTTGGGTCGGACCGCCATGCGAGTACTCCTCGATGTAGGCGCCGTA
>DASYDZ010000178.1:0-3418 GCA_036499305.1 Candidatus Didemnitutus sp. | reverse complement strand
CTGGCGACCACGGTGAAGGTGCCGTTTTCGCTGGATTGAAGATCGCTGAGAACCAAAGTCGCGGTTGGGCGGCCGGCGATGTTGGTCCCATCGGTCAATGCGGTGCCGTTGAAATACCACTGGAAGGTGATCGCGCCGGTTCCGGACGCGGCGGCATTGAAGGTGGCGGTCCCACCGGACGGTGCGGCAACGGAAGCGGGTTGACTGGTGATGACGGGTCCAACGACTGCGATTCCCGCGGGGTTGCTGAGCCCAGTGATCAAATCGGAATTGATGATCGCGCCGGTGGTGGCGTTGTAGACGACCACGTTGGTGGATGGACCCGACGACGTTGTATAAATGTGATTGCCGGAGACCGCGATGCCCGTGGGGTCCGCCGAAATAGCCGTCGCCATTTCCGGTGACCGCGTTGCTGACGTAAAGGTGGTTCCCCTCGATTGCGATGGCCTCGGGGGTGCTCAGGCCACTGCTGATGAACGTAAGCGTCTGCTCGGACACATGGTAGCCGGCTGAGTCTGGAGATGGTAAGGTCGTGGTGATGAACACGACCACGACACAGGACGGAACAGGTGAAGCAGGCCGGCCCTTGGCCCGGCGGCGGCTCGACGCCGGGGAACGGGTTCGGGTGTTGAGCGAGTGGGCCGCGAGCGGACGGACGGTGGAGGAGATGGCGGCGGCAACGGGTTGGTCGGCGTATACGCTGTACCGGTGGCGGCAGGAGGCGGGTCAAGGGCGGAGGGCGCATCGGCGCACAGTAAAGCCGACGAGTCAGAGGCTGGTTGCCGTGCCAAAGCCGCCGTTGACGAATCATGGGTCCTGGGTTGCGGAGATCGTGATAGGCGCGGGACTGAGCGTGCGGTTGTCGCCGAGCTGCCCGGCGGCGTGGGCGGGGCAAGTCATCCGGGAGCTTCGGTCATGCTGAGCCTGAGCGCGACCACCCAGGTGTACATGCGACCGGGGGCGACCGATTTACGGTTGGGATTCGAGGCGCTCTATCAACTCGCCCGCACGAGCTTTGGCCAGGACCCTCTGGCCGGCGATCGCGTGTTTGCTTTCTGCAACCAACGTCGCACCCGGCTAAAGTTGCTCTTTCATGACGGGTCTGGCCTTTGGTTGGCGGTAAAACGGCCGGACTGCGGGACTTTCGCCTGGGTGAACGCCGGCCCGGCGGATCCGCTGACGGCGGCTCAGCTGTGGGCCTTGGTCAGCGGGTTGGAGGTGAGCGGTTGGCGCCCGGCATGGCGACGTCTCAGGAAAAAGAGCGAGTCGGCGCAAAAACCGCTTGCTTTGACGGACACGGTATCCGTTTAATGGATACCGATGACGCCGCCGCCCGACGAGCCTGTCGATTACAAGGCGCTGTACCTGGCCGAACGCGAGGCCCATGCGGCGACCAGCGATCGGTTGAAGCTGGCCGAACTGGAGCGCGACGCGGCCAAGGCCAAGCTGAAGGCGGCCCTCAAGCGCTACTTCGGGCGCTCCTCCGAGAAGCTCGACGAAAACCAGCTCAAGATGGCTTGGGCTGCCGTCGAAGCCGATCTGGCCAGCCGGGAAACGGCGCCATTGGCGACCCCCGAGCGAGCGCCCCGTCCGCCGCGAGTTCCCTCGCAACGTCGGGCGCGACGGATGGAAGAGCTGCCGATCCTGGAAACGGTCGTGATCGACGTCCCCGCCGAGGCGAAGATCGCCCCCGACGGCACCTCGCTGGTCAAGATCCGCGACGAAGTGACCGAGGAGGTCGATTACCAGCCCGGAAAGCTCTTCCGCCGCCAGATCATCCGGCCGGTCTACGCAAGCCCAGCCAAGAACTGTGAACCGCGCATCGCCGAGCTGCCCAAACGGGTCATTCCCGGCGGCCAGGTCGGCCCTGGGCTGCTCGCCCACGTGCTCATTTCCAAATACGCCGATGCGCTCCCGCTCTATCGGCAGGCGGCCATGCTCGAACGGCTTGGACCCGCCTTCAGCCGCCAGGCCATGTGCGAGTGGGTCGAGCACGGGGCCATCCTGCTCAAGCTCGTCCACCAGCATCATGAAACGCTCCTGCGGGGCAGCGACTACGTGGTCGGCGACGAAACACCGATCCGTGTTCTCGATCCGGCCCGTCCCGGGGCCGCGCGCGAAGCCTGGCTTTGGACCTTCCTCGCTCCGGGGAAAAACGTAATCGTCTTCGACTTCCAACTGACCCGCAGCCACGAGCCGGCCCTGGCTTTCCTGCGCCCATTCCGAGGCGTTTTTCAAACCGATGGGTATGGCGGATACACCAAGGCGCTTCGGCTGCTTCCGGATGCGACCCGCGCCGGGATCGTCCACGCCAATTGCATGGCGCACGCCCGCCGCGGTCTGGTCGCCGCGCTCGAGTCGGGCGACGAGCGCGCCGCCCCCTACCTCGCCTATATCGGGGCTCTCTATGGAATCGAGGCCGAGTTCCGCGCGGCCCCAGCCGAGATGCGCTCGACGGCCAGGACGGAACGCTCTCTGCCGTGGCTCGCGAAGCTGCACGCCGAACTGAACAAGGCCGCCGACGATCCGACTATACTCCCCAAGAGCGCCCTCCACAAAGCCGTTCGCTACTGCCTCGAACGCTGGGAAGCGCTCACGCGCTTCGCGCAGCCGGGCTTCGGACACGTCCAGATCGATTCCAACGCCGTGGAGCGCGCGATCAGGCCCAGCGCGATCGGAAAGAAGAACTTTTTGTTCGTCGGCCATCCGGACGCAGGCTGGCGATCCGCCGTCGTCTACTCCGTGCTCGGCACCTGCAGCCTTCTCAGCGTGAACCCCTGGGAGTACCTCACCTGGGCTCTTCCCCGCCTCGCGGCTGCCACCAACAAGACCGCCCACGAGTTTACCCCGCAGCGCTTCCTTCAACGCTCGTCCTGAACGGCCTCTCCTCGCGGACGTCTTCACCGCCGCGACTCTACCACCGTCGCGCTTACGCGACTACCCTGTGCTCCGGCGGTCGCTTACAGAGTAGCTCAGTGGTAGAGCAGAGGACTCATAATTCGATTCAGCGATTTGCGCTGGAGTCTGCCGGACTGGGCCGACGTCATCATCAAGCGAATACTCCGTGAGTTGGGCCGGGCACTAGTAATCCCGGCTCATCCGGAATATGCCCAAATTTCGGCAACGGGTGACAACACGGGTGACAACAATTCTCAGAACGCTGCAGGGCACTTTGAACCGCTCATTCTTGGCAATTGCGGCGCTTAGCCGTGATCTTCCATAAAATATGCCAGCTATGATCCATGCCAGCAGCATTCAAAAATGGTTGTCCGCGATATTTGCTGCGGCGTTGCTGGGCTTTGCGGTGTGGCGAAATGTCATCGCAAGGCTTCATCGCCCGTCGTTCAAGAAGGAAGAAATCATCTATCAGGAGTTTTTCGCATCGGGATCCTCACAAAAAACTTTGCTCACGTCCATC
>DASYDZ010000177.1:0-28269 GCA_036499305.1 Candidatus Didemnitutus sp. | reverse complement strand
CATCCACGCCTGGCTCGCCGATCAGGTAAACTCTGGCGTGCCAGCTTAAAGTGTAATACCTAAGGGGGATTGGTATTATGCCGCGAGCGAACTGAAAATCGCGGGGTAAACCCGCTCCTGCAGCTCAAGACAGGCCCGGTTGCACGGGCCGTCCTGATCAAATGCCCGCCGCTTGCTCCGGGGAGCTCCACTGGGACGGCTGGCCCCGGCGACGAGCTCCACGAATGGGCGCCGTGGGCATCATGCGCTCACAGCAGCGACCGGATCAGTTGCTCGTACCCAGCCTCCGGCATTATTCCGATCTTGCGGTGACGGACCCGGCCCTGGCGATCGATCAGAAAGGTGGTCGGAAACCCCTCCATGCTTCCAAACTGCGCCACGAGTTTCTCGTCGGCCATCGCGAGCCTGTAGGTGATGCCGTTTTTTGCCGCAAACTCACGCACCGGCGCGGCACCGCCTTCGTCCACCGACAAGCCGACGATCACGAGGCCTGCGGGTCCGTATTTCTTCTGCAGGTCAACATAACCCGGCATCTCCTCGAGACACGGCCCGCACCAGGTGGCCCAGAAATCGACGACCACCACCTTGCCGCGCAGGGTTTCGGCGCCGACCGGTTTCCCGGCGAGGTCGGTGACCGTCCAAGCCGGCTCGGCTCCCAGGTCGGGAAGGGACGCCAGGGTTTTGGCCCGACGGCAGGAGGAAACCGCCAGCAGGGCGATCGTGGCAAGAATGACGAACCGGCGCCTGAACCTCACGCGCATCACGGACGCCTTTCCCCGCCCGGCGCGTCGAACCGGGTCACTCCTGTGCATCGAGCACCGACGCCTCGCTGTTGAGCGTGTCGATGAACTTCTTCATTGCCGGGGTGAGAACGCGCCCCTTGCGGTGCAGGACGGCGAGGGGACGGGTGAATTCCTTCCCGACAAACGGGACCGCTGCGAGCGTGCCCTGACTGATTTCCTGCAGCACCGTCGCGTGCGGCACGATCGCGATGCCGTGGTCGATCTCGACCGCCCGCTTCACGGTTTCGATGTTGTCGAACTCCATGACCGGCGTGATCTCGAGCTTGTTGTCGCGGAAAATCTGGTCGACCGCCTTGCGGGTCGGGATGTCGGGATCGAAGCCGATGAACTTGTGCCCGGCGAGGCTCTTGAGATCCACCTCGGTGGACTTTGCCAGCGGATGGCTCGGATGGGTGATGAGCACGAGTCGGTCGTTGCGGAATGGCAGCGTCTCGATCTGCCGCAGCTTCTGCGGGAAGGCCACCAAGCCGAAATCCACCGAATTATGGAGGATGTCCTCATAAACCAGGTTCGAGCGCCGGTACTCGATCCGCACGTTGACCGACGGAAAATCGTGCAGGAAGCGCTTGATGTAGGGCGGAAGCTCATGCAGTCCGATCGAATAGATCGTGGAGATGCGGATGGTCCCACTGATGACCTTCTTCATCTCCTGCAGCTCGCTCGCGAGTTTTTCGTAGACGTGCAGAATTTCCTTCGCCGCATCGTAGATCCGCTGGCCCTCGCGCGTCAGATTGAACTGCTTCTGGCTGCGATCGATCATGAGCGTCTTGAAATTGCGCTCCATCGAGCGGGCCTGCTGGCTGACGGCCGACTGTGTGATGCCATTCAGCTTCGCCGCCTTGGAGAAGCTCTTCGTCTCGACGAGATCGGCGAAAATCTTGAAGTTTTCGATTTGCATGGCGACGACTGGGAAGGGCCAATATAAATATAGCTAATCGGCAAGCCACCCTAAAAGGGACCCTCATAGATGTTCATCGACTACGCCACCTTTCACCAGCGCGCCGACGACCTTCGCGGGCAGATGGCGGATGCCTGCAGGGCCGCCAGCCGCGACCCCGGCTCCGTGGCCCTGCTGCCCGTGACCAAGAACCACCCGCCCGAGGCGGTGGCATTCGCGGCGCGGTGCGGATTTGGCGCGGTCGGCGAAAACCGCGTGCAGGAAGCGGTGGAGAAACGCAGCCAGGTTTCCGCGTCCGTGCGGTGGGAACTCATTGGTCACCTGCAATCGAACAAGGCGCGGCTGGCGGCCGCGAATTTCGAGCGGATCCAGTCCGTCGACAGCGAAAAACTGGCCCGGCAGCTCGACCAGGCGGCCGGCTCACTTGGACGCCGCCTGGAAATCCTGCTTCAGGTGAATGCGGGCGCCGATCCGGCCAAATTTGGCGCCGAACCCGGCGACGCGCCGCCGTTGCTCGAAGCGGTGCAGGGCATGCCCAACCTCGCCGTGCAGGGATTGATGACGATCGCCCCGCTTTCGGACGATCCCACGGTCGCCCGGCGCACGTTCTCGCGGTTGCGCCTCCTGCGCGACGAGCTGGCGGCCCGCAGCGGCGTTCCGCTGGCCGAGCTGTCGATGGGCATGTCGGCTGATTTTGCCGCCGCCATCGCCGAAGGCAGCACGCAAATCCGCGTCGGCACGGCGCTTTTCGGTCCGCGAATGTAAGCCGGCGCGAATCGCGCAATCCCAAATCGCTTCCGGGCCGGATTCGCGTTGCGTCGCCCCGCGAAACGCATTCGATTTTGGCCCGTGGAAACAACCCGGCTCTCTTCGACGGAAAAGGACGCCCTCGGCCGGTTGCTCGACGATCAGTCCCCCGCGGTGCGCCAGGCGCTCCTCGCCCGGTTTGAGGGCCTCGGCGCGGAAGGCAGCCGGTTCCTCCGCGAGATCGCGACCGGCTCGAACCGGGTCATCGCGCTCGCGGCTGGCTGGTACCTGCGCGAGCTGAAATTCTACGATCCGGCCGCGGAGTTTCGCGGCTTCATCCGCTCGCTCAGCTATGAGCTCGAAACCGGGATGCTGCTGCTGAACCGGACGATCAATCCCGCCCTCGACGTCACCGCGTTCTGCCTGCAGCTCGATGCCCTCGCCGCCCGCTGCCGCAAGCTGCGCCCGGAATCGGCGAGCCTGCGGGAGCACTGCGAGGCGCTCAACCGTGTGCTGTTCCAGGAACTCGGCCTCCGCGGCGACCACAGCCACGATATTGAGCCGCGCAACAACATGCTCGACCAGGTGCTCGCGCGGAAACTCGGCCTGCCCGTTTCCCTTTCGATCATCTACCTTCTGGTCGCGCGTCGCACCGGACTCGAACTCGAGCCCGTCAGCGTGCCGGGACACTTTTTTGTCGGCTGCTACGAGCCCGAGGGCCCGTTCTACGTCGATCCGTTCAACCAGGGCCAGTTCCTGGCGCCCGACGACGTCTTCGCCCGCCTGCGCAGCCAGCATCACATGCCCCAACTCTCGGACCTGGTGCCTTCGCCGGTCCGCGAGGTCCTCTGCCGCTGCTGTCGGGAACTCGCCACGCAATACGCCGTCGCGGGTGACCGCGAGCACGCGCAACTGTTCGCGAGTTTCGTCGCGGAGTTCGACGCGGCCTACGAGCGGCACGCCCGGCCCTGAACGGACCGGTCGCGCTGCATGCCCGCCGCCGAACAGACAGTCCGGACCCTTGACGATCTCCGCTCGTGGAGCCAGCCCGGCACCGCGCTCGCGGTGGTCGGGGATCCGGTCGCGCACTCGCTGAGTCCGCGCATCCACAACGCCGCGCTCGCCGAGATCGCCCGCGAGGATCCGCAATATCGGTCGTGGCGCTACCATGCGTTCAACATCGCGCCTGCCGATCTCGCGACCGCCGTGGCGCTGTTTCACGCCAAGGGATTCGCGGGCATGAATTTCACCGTGCCCCACAAGGAGACGGTGCTGGCGCTCGTCGAGGAGGCCGACGCGCTCACGCGCTCCGTCGGCGCCGCCAACACCCTGATCCGCACGCCCACGGGATGGCGCGCGACCAATACCGACTGCGGCGGCCTGGCGGATGCCCTTCAGGCCGAGCTCAAGATCAGCCTGACCCGCTCGCACGTGGTGCTGCTGGGCGCAGGCGGCGCGGCGCGCGCGGCGGCCGTGCAGTGCCTGCGCGACCAGGCTGCCTCGCTTTGGATCGGCAATCGCACTGCGGCCCGCGCGGCAGCGCTCGCCGGGGCACTCGCGCCTTTTGCGGGCCCGGTGCCGGTGCGCACGTTTGAACTCGCGCATCCCGATCACTTGCCGGCGAAATCCATCATCATCAATGCCACCACGCTGGGACTCCGGCCGTCCGATCGGTCGCCGCTGAACCTCGAGGCGATTCCGACCCCGGCCGCCGTGTTCGACATGATCTACAATCCGCCGGTCACCGCGCTGCTCCGGCAGGCCGCGGCCCTGCGCCGGCCGGCGGCGAACGGACTCGGCATGCTGGTCCATCAGGGCGCCCGCGCACTTTCCCATTGGCTCGGCCGCCCGGTTCCGGTTGGAGTGATGACCGCCGCGGCAAGGGCCGCGTATGCGATCGAGCGACTCTGATGGCCTCCTACGTTGAAATCGCGCGGACCCTGCCGTGGTTCTACCCGGTGTGTCTTTTTCTTTTGGGTGCGTGCGTCGGCAGCTTTCTCAATGTCTGCATCTACCGGATTCCCAAGGGCGAGTCCGTGGTGTCGCCGGGCTCGCACTGCGCCTGCGGGAAACCGATCGCCTGGCGGGATAACATTCCGATCCTGAGCTGGCTGCTGCTTCGCGGCCGCGCGCGCTGCTGCGGCCGGCAATTCAGCTTTCGCTACTGCTTCGTCGAACTGCTCACGGGATCCCTGTTCGTCACGTGCTGGCTGCTCTTTCCGCTGTCGGGAAAGGCGCTCGCCGGATGCGTGCTCGCCGCGATCGTCATCTGTGCCACGTTCACGGACATCGACGGCATGGTCATCCCCGACGCCTTCACGATCGGGGGCGGCATGGTGGGCGTGCTGCTGTCGTTCCTGCTGCCATCGATGCACGGCCACTTCGGCGACATCTTCGTCGTGGAGAGCCTGCGCAGCGGCGTGGACGGCATTCTCGGCCTGATGGTCGGCTCGGGCCTCGTCCTCTGGATCGCGCTGGTCGCCGAGGCCATCCTGAAAAAGGAGGCGATGGGTTTCGGTGACGTGAAATACCTCGGCGCGCTCGGCGCGTTCGTCGGCTGGAAAGGCGCCGTGTTCGCGATGTTCGGCGGCGCAGTCCTGGGATGCGTCTGGTTCGCGTTCGCGGTGATCTGGCAGAAGGCGTTCGGTCGCGCCATCGCGATCGGGCCCAAGGTCGAGACGGCCGAGGGCCAGCCGGCCGAGATCGGCCTCGGCGTCCATGTCAGTTTCGGCCCGATGCTCGGTATCGCGGCGCTCATCTACTACCTGGCGCTGCATTCGGGGTTCGATCGGTACGTCGCGATCTTCCAGTCACAAATGTGACTCGCCCGGCGCGGGCGGAACCCGGCCTGCGCGTCCTTCGACCAGCACCTGGAGCAGGTGCTTCATCGCCTCGACACGCGTGATCTTCCGCTCGCTCACGAGCTGATCGGCGCGCTTGAGCAGTTGCGCCGCCATGATGGGTGCCTGCGTCTCGCTTGCCCCGAGGCGCCGACACAGTGCCGTGACCTGCTCGAGCTCGGTCACGCCGCCCCTCCCGCGAGCCCGGCAATCGCGATGTCCGTCGCGCCATCCGCCGACCGGGCGAGCATTTTTTCCGAGGCGAGCGGAATCAACGCGAGCATCGCCATGGCTACAAATCCATCGGGAGTGGCGGCACTCGTGCGGACCTCCCCGGCTTTTTTTTCACTGGCGAACAGCGCCGACCCATGGGCCGGGGCCGCTCCGGGCCCGCGCACCACATGCAGCCGGCGCCGAACCTGCCCGAGATTCTTGAGCCGCGCCATCACCTCCTGCCCCAGAAAGCATCCCTTGGTGTACGAGATCGCGTCGCCTTCGATTCCTCCTTCGTTCGGCAGGTCGTTCGGACCGAGATCGCCCGGCACTTTCGGCCGACCAGCCTCGATCCGCGCGGCGTCGAACAAGCCAGCTTCGACCTCGCGCGCGCCCGCATCGCGCAGCCGACGGGTGAGATCCGGAATCGCGGTCGTTTCCAACCAATACTCCACGTTGAGACCGCGCGCATTTCGCCCGCGAAATACCTGGCCGCCCGGAAGCGCGAGAAATTTTCCGACTTCCGGCACCGGCCCAAACGCGCGCAAAGCCGCTCCGTCGTCGTCGATCACCGCCACCCGTCCCAGCGCCTGGGTGTGGTCGGAAATCGTGACTTCATCGGCGACCAGGTAACTCTCCAATCGTTCGCGCACCACGTTGGCCGGACTTTCTCCGCTGACGGCAATGAAATCGTTGTCATGCAGCCGGAGCACGAAGCCGTCGGCGACGACCCGGCCTTTCTGGTTGAGCCATAATCCATACGCCGCCAACCCGGGTGGGTGATCCAGGTCTTGGGTGAACTGCCCCTGCAGATATGTATAAGCATCAGGCCCGCTAATTCGCAGCGCGCATGATGCATGACCTAAGACATTGGTGATTAAATAGTACAAAGTTTTTGTTTCCTGGACGTTAACCAGACGACACATAACCGTAACAAGGAAGGGTTATCAAATCGGGCCCTTTCATTTGACGAACCCGCGGAACCTCATACCGATTAACTTATCAGATTTATCGCTTCTCCCGCCTAGCGGGAGTTTTGGGGTAACTAAGAAAGCAATGGCGGGCCGCTTAGGGGTAGGCGGCCCGCCTTTTCTTTGCCCGGATGGGAAAAATGCGGCTCGTGTCATGGCTTGACCGGAGGCTTGCCCCTCCATCTCACGTTGGCACCGTAAGCCCTCTGTGCGCAAGACCTCTGACCTCAACGTCGTCGAGACCCGGACCCTGCCGTCGCCCGCCGCGCTGCTGGCCGAGTTGCCGAAGACCGAAACCCAGGCCGAGTTCGTCGCCCGCGCCCGCGAGGAAATCCACCGCGTCGTCTTCACGGACGATCGCCGTTTTCTGCTGATCATCGGCCCGTGCTCGATCCACGACCTCGCTGCCGGCGCCGACTACGCGCGCCGGCTCGCCGCCCTCGCCCGCGAGGTGTCCGACCGCATCATGATCGTCATGCGCGTCTATTTCGAGAAGCCGCGCACGACCGTCGGATGGAAGGGCCTGATCATGGACCCGCATCTCGACGGATCGCACGACATCGCGGAGGGGCTGCGGCTCGCGCGCCGCTTCCTGCGCGCGGTGCTCGACGCCGGACTGCCCACCGCAACCGAGCTGCTCGATCCCATCACGCCGCAATACATCGCCGACCTGATCTGCTGGTCCGCGATCGGCGCCCGCACCACCGAATCGCAGACGCACCGCCAGATGGCCTCGGGCCTGTCGATGCCGCTGGGATTCAAGAATGGCACCGATGGTTCCATTGGCACCGCCGTCAACGCCATCAAGGCCGCCGCCCAGCCGCACACGTTTCTCGGCATCGGACTCGACGGCGCCGCGTCGGCCATCGTCACCCGCGGGAACCCGAACTGCCACGTTGTGCTCCGCGGCGGCTCGGGCGGCCCGAACTACTCCGCCGCGCACATCGCGCAGACCGAGCAGCTTCTCGCGGCCGCGAAGTTGCCCAGGGCCATTCTCGTCGACTGTTCGCACGACAACTCGCTCAAGCAGCCCGAGCGCCAGCCCGACGTGATGCGCGCGCTGCTCGCCCAGATTGTGGCGGGCAACGCCTCGATCATCGGCGGGATGGTCGAAAGCAACCTTGGCGGCGGAAACCAGGCGTTTCCCCAGGCGAAGGAAAAACTCCAATATGGCGTGTCGATCACCGACGGTTGCATCGACTGGCCGACCACCGAGGCGCTCGTCCGTGAGATCCACGCCGCGCTCGCCCCGCGCTTCGCGTGAGGCTGGCGGCCGATTCAAGGCGGCTTTTGGAGATGCCGCCCTCCAACCTCCAATTTTCAACTCGTGCCGTCCGCGACGTAATAAGGCGGTTGTTCACGCTGCATTTTTCCTGCTAAATCCCCGCGCTTTCCGCCATTTCTGCCGTGAAAAATATCCCGGCCCAACCTAACCTGCTTCCATGAAGACCCCGCTTCGCGTCGCTGTCACGGGTGCCGCCGGCCAGATCGGCTACTCCCTTCTATTCCGCATCGCCTCCGGCGCGATGTTCGGACCGGACCAGCCCGTCATCCTCCAGTTGATCGAGGCTCCGATCGAGAAGGCGATGAAGGCCCTCGAGGGCGTGGCCATGGAGCTCGACGATTGCGCGTTTCCCCTGCTCAAGGGCGCCGTGCTGACCGATGACGCCAAGGTCGGCTTCAAGGATGCCAACTGGTGCCTCCTCATTGGCGCCAAGCCGCGCGGCCCGGGCATGGAACGCGCGGACCTCCTGAAGGACAACGGCCGCATCTTCATTGCCCAGGGTCAGATCATCGACGCCGTTGCCGCCGACAACGCGCGGGTTGCGGTCGTCGGCAATCCGGCGAACACCAATTGCATGATCGCCGCCAGCCAGGCCAGGCGCCTGCCGGCCGACCGTTTCACGGCGATGGTGCGCCTCGATCAGAATCGCGCGCAGACGCAGCTCGCGAAGAAAGCCGGCGTGGACCTGACGACGGTGAAGAACATTTTCATCTACGGAAATCACAGCCCGACCATGTTCCCGGCCTTTGCGCACGCGACGATCGACGGCAGGCCGGCAACCTCCGTGGTCACCGATTCGGCGTGGCTGCAGGGGCCGTTCTGCGAGACCGTCGGCAGGCGCGGCGCCGCCATCATCGCCGCGCGCGGTGCGTCGTCGGCCGCTTCCGCCGCCAACGCGCTCGTCGATCACGTTCACGACCTGATGATTCCCGGCACCGTGCATTCCGTCGCCGTGAAATCGAACGGCGCCTACGGCTTTGACGCGAATGTCTGGGCCGGCATGCCGGTGCGGACGACCGCCCCCGGCGCCTGCGAGCCGATCACGAATTATTCGATGGACGAATTTGCGAAGTCCAAGATCGCCGCCACGAACAAGGAGTTGGTCGAGGAGCGCGCGTTCGTCGCCGAGTTGATCAAGTAAGATCGGTTGCGGGCGGGATTTCCTGCCCTGAGCCTGTCTGATAACGGGCCATATTCCGCCTCGTCCGCAAGGCGCAGCGCGTTGTCCCCGACGCGCTTTGAAACGCGGCGCTTGGGAAGAACGCGTTGAGACAACGCATTCCACCCGCAATTGCGTGAGGCCGGCTCACGCTGCCGCGACGGGCTTTTCGTTCGACCGAAACAGGCTGATCAGACCCAACACGATCAGCACCGGAATCCAGATCGGCGCGAGTGCGACCGCCAGGGCCACAGCGACCGCGAGGAGCACGCCGACGAGCGACAATCCAACGGCTCCCAAGACAGCGGCTATGGCAAGGCCGATCAGAGCTCCGAGGAGAAGCAAGGGGCTGAGTTTCAGCGCGATCAACACCAGTGCCACCACACCAAGGACTTTGAGAAAAGTGTTCATGCCTCAAGAACACGGCGGCGCGGGAAAAAGTTGCAGCCACTCGCTCCGGCTCGTCCGCCGCCATGGCGACCTTATCCGACGCGCCTCGATCCTGTCGCATCCCCATCCTGCCACGCTTCCATCCCGTAGGGCCTGCGCTCGCGCAGACCGCCCATCTGGATCCCGCGGCCTCCGCCAGCGGAGGCCCTACAGACACCACTCCCTACAGATGCCACCTCCTGCGAACGGCCAGCCTCTCCGCCAAATTGCCTTTCGCCCGTTGCGTTTCGAGTCTTTGGTCACCGGATGGCCGAGCCTTTGCCCATCCCCGTGGTCTGCGCCGTCATCGTCCGTGACGGGCGGGTCCTGCTCGCCCGCCGCCCGCCCGGCAAGCATCTGCCGATGAAATGGGAATTCGCGGGAGGCAAGGTCGAGCCGGAGGAAGACCCAGCCGCGGCCGTTGTCCGCGAGATCCGCGAGGAACTGGGCTGCACGATCGAGATCGCGCGTGTTCTGCCGCCGTTCGTTCATGATTACCGCACCGCGGTGATTCGCATGATTCCGTTCGTCTGCCAATTGGTGGAGGGCTCGACCGAACCTATTCCCCACGAACACATGGAGCTGGCGTGGGTGCAACCGGCGGATTTCGAAAAGTATGATCTGGCCGCGGCCGACTGGCCAGTGGTCGCGGCCTTCCGCGCCTCTCAGGTATAGGGCGGAGATTTCGAGCCGCGGTCAATTTTCACCGGCGGTGAAGTCGACCCAGGGCTCCGAGGGCCGGCTTTTCAGGATGTCCTGCATCCAGTCGAACTGCGGATGTTCCGCGAGAAACTTTGGCGCATCGAAGGCGACGCCATCGCCCGAGCCCCAGCGGCCGGCAAAGCTCATCTTCCTCGCCATCGCGGTGTCGACCACCTTGGCGTCGATCGTGCCGGCCGGACTGAAGGGTGTCCGGCCGGGCATGTTCAACTGCGGGTCGAGTTCGCCATGCGCATCGAGGGCGCGCCCGTTCAGCCTGTCGCTCGTGTTGTTGCAGACATCGTAGCAATCGCCCTCGAATTCCTTCGCCTTCGCGAGATCGATCCGGCCGGCATTTTCCTTCATCAACTGTTTCCAGCGTACGCGACGGGCGACGGGGGAGAGGCGGATGTCGGAGTCGTTCGTATCGGTCTCCATCCGCAGGATCCGGAGGTCCTCGGCGATGTTGGAGCCGACAAAGTAGCCGTCCTTGGTGCGCTCGAAGCCGATATACTTGAGACCGAGTTCGAGGCGGGCGATCTCGCGGGAGTTGATGTCCCCGAGCAGCCACGCATTCGCATAGCCGCCGTTGTTGCCCGTTTTCATGATGGCGCACCACCCGTCGATCGAGCCGGCATCCTGCGTGGCGCGGCGCATCCGGACGAATTCCGGGATTCCCTTCTCGGTAAAACCGTGAAAACCGCCAATCGTCGTTTCCGAACCCACGAGCCCGGCATCAGTGAGGAAAAAGTCCGCGCCGCTGTGGATCCAGCCGGGCTGGGATTGCATGAGGATGCGATGCCCTCTGGTGGGAACGATATCGATCACGAGGTTGCACTGATCGAGGGTGAATTCGCACATCGTGTTGTGCCCGAGCACCACGCCGCCGTCGGCCGTCATGTGACCGGTCGCGATGAAGGACGAACACCGCTCCGGCGGCGTCGCGACGATGGTCGCCGAACTGTCCATTTTCTTTTGCGCCTCGGGCCACCACGAGCCCATCAGCTCCAGGCTCGCGTTGTAGGCAATCAGCTCGTCAAGGGACATCGTCACGCCGGCGGCAGCCATGCCGTCGACGATGCCCTGCAGTTCCTCGCGATCCTCGGCGTCGATCCCGGGGTTGATGAACCCCTTCGTCTGGGCGACGAGCCAGGGCCAGTCGAAGCTCGAGTCGTGATGCCATTGCGCGGCCGTTTCGCGAAGGCCGCGCGCGATTTCGGATGCCAGCAGGTAACCGTGCTGGAAGCCGCGCTCGCGTGCCGGGCCTTCGATATGCAGGTAGGTCCAGCCGGCCTTTTCGTGCCGGTTGGCTTTCGCGATCCATTCCTGCTGTTGGGGGGTGAGCGCGGCGGAGGCGGTCAGGCCCGCGAACGCGGCCGCCAGGATCGGGACAATTCTCATGGTTTCCACCGTGCCGCCCGAAGGCGGGCCGGCAAGAGGCAAAGAGGTTCACTTGCCGCCATACCAGACTCCCCGTCGCCAGTTGTGGCGTCGGAGACGGACGAGCAGGTCGGGCGACAAATCGGGCAAAGCGGAGACCGCGCAATTCGCTTCCGCCTGGCCAATATTGCGGATGCCGGGGATCACGGTCGAGACGGCGGGATGGGCGAGGACGAACTTGAGCGCGACCTGCGCGAGCGTGAAACCCGAAGCGGTCAGGTCGGCGCGAATCTCCTCGGTGTGCGCGATGGCGCGTCCCAGGCGATCGCCCTCGAAGTATTTGGCCCGAAAGTCATCCGGGGCGAACCGGGTGTCGCGGGTGAATTTCCCGGTGAGCACGCCCTCGTCGAAGGCGACGCGGACGATCACCGCGACTCCGTGCTCGCGCGCGACATCGAGAAGTTCGGCGGCCGGCTCCTGCTCGAACAGGTTGTAGATCACCTGGACGGCGTCGATCCAGCCGCCGCGCATGAGGTCGATCACGCTGTTCTGGTCCTGCTCCGGAGTGGAGACTCCGATCAGGCCGAGTTTTCCCTCCTGCTGAAGCTGGCGAAGCACCCGGAAGGGAGTTGGGTCGCGATTCCATGCACGTGTCCAGGTATGAAGCTGGAGCAGGTCGATGCGATCGGCGCCCAGTTGGCGCAGGCGCTCGGTCACATTCGCGCGGAGATACGCCTCGGAATAACGATCCTCGGAGCGGCAATAGGGCGAGGGCGGCCAGATTCCCGGTCCGGGCGGAGTCTTGGTGGCCACGAAAACGCGTCCAGTCTTTCCGGAGGCGTGACGTTCGCGGAGCGCCTGGGCGATGAGCCGCTCGCTGCGTCCGCCGCCATAGCCGGCAGCGGTGTCGATGAAATTGACGCCCAAATCAAGCGCCCGATGCAGCGCCGCGAGCGAATCGGTGTCCGATTGTGCGCCCCACGAGCCGCCAATGGCCCAGGCGCCGAAGCCGATATCCGAGCAGGAGAAATCATGGCGGCCGAACGGACGGAATTTCATAGGAGATTGCGCGGTCGCAGGTTGGGCGATCGGGGGACAGACAGTGTGGCGGCCCCGGACCATCCCCGTCAAGGTCACCACCGGTCGCGCGCAACCCCCGGCAGCGTCCGCGGCGGGGACAGAGGACAGAGGACAGAGGACAGAGGACAGAGGACAGAGGGGACGGCCGCTTATGGCAGGCTGGGGCGTGATGCAAGGGTGGGGGCCCGTCGTCCCCAATGGGCCGTGGCGGTTTATTCAGCGCGCCGGAATACAGCGAATGGCAGTCGAATCCGGCAGGTCAGCGGGGGCAACGCGGCGACAGTTCACGTCCGGGCGATCGGATCTGTTTCCGTGTGATCCGTTTATTCCGTGGGCAAACAAGGTCCCGATCGGACACTCGTTCGCCGCCTGAGGGACGGTCAAAAATGGGGCATTGGATCCTATCCGAATCCGCCCCGGTTTGATGTCGTTCGTGTCTTCCGTGGGCCAATTTCCAACCGGGCCGTCCTACGTCTTCGCGGCGAGTCGCTGGCGCAGGGCGTTGCGAAGATCGGTGTTTTCCCAGTGGATATCCAGGGCGCGCCCGAAGGCCGGCAGGGACAAATCCAGCAGCCAGCGTCCGCCCAGATTCTTGATGCTCCGCCCGTTTTCGACGCGTTCGGCAAATTCACGGGCGCGATCCGCAAGATGGCCGAGATCCCGTGATTCGGCCAGCCCGGCCAGCTCGTGCACGTGGTCGGCATAGAGATTGATCGTGGCGCGCGGGTTGATGACGAAAACCCCGATGCGGTTCAGCGGTCCGTGCAGCAGGGAAGCCACACCGGTTGACGGGGCGACGGCGTCTCCGAGCCGCAGCGAGAACGCGGCGGGAGCGAGCTGGACAAAATCGACCAGGACGAGCCGCCGGGCCTCGGCCGCGGCGTTTTCCGCACCGAACGCATGCAGCAGACGTTCGCGGGCGGCCGGCGAGACGGTCGCGCGGTCGAGCACGATCGCGGCGGTCTGCAACGCCAGCCGCTCCATCACCTCCGCTGTCATCGAGCGAAGAAGCGTGCGCGAATAAATCGGGAGCTTGCGATTCACGTCCACCAGCGGGACCAGTGTCGCGACGGCCTCGTCGCCATGTCCGTCAAGCGCCTGGCCGGTTGCCGTCGCGCAAACGTGGTAAGCGAGGGTGCGCCAGGACTGCAGGCCGACCGAATCAGGATCCAGGGAGACGGGAGTGAGGTCGCCGATGCGATCGAAGCCGGCGAGCTCATCGAGCCAGCGCCGCTGGGGCGCAAGCGCGGCCCAGTCATGATCGAGGGCGGCGCGGTGCGTGGAGACGAAATTCACCCAGGCGGCGACATCCTTGGGACTGGTCTTGAACTCGGATGCCTCGAGGGGCGCGGCCGCAAGGGCGATGGCTTCCGGACCTGGTTTCAGCCGTGAATATTGCATCAGCACCGCGTAGCTGCGGTCGGCCCCGGGAAACGCCGGCGAGAATTCCTCGATGGTGACCGGTTCCCGGGCCGTGGGATCGTCGGAGGCGAGCCAAAGCAGGATTGGCAGCACGATCACCCAGCCGACCAGAAGCATCGGCCAGCCCAGCCAGCGGAAGCGGCTGCGGCGCTCACGGCCGCCCGGGACGAAACCCGATCGGTCGGCGCGGACGGATCGCAGGACCCGGCGCAGGAACGGCCAGAAGAGCAGCACGCTCGGCAGCAGAATAACCAGGGTGAGCGCGAGCCCGAGCGCGACCGACGGGGTGCCGCGGTCAGCGGCGACCATCGGAGCAAACACGCCGCGGGCGGACGGGACAAAGCCGAGCACGACAAGGGCCGTGATCAGCGTGATGGCGAGGGCGAGGGCCAGAGCGAGTATTCCGCGGAGGAGGCGAGACGCAAACGACTCGCCTGCGGCGGCAATCGGGGTGCTCATCGCTTCGTGGATACCGGAATCGGCCCGATCGACAAGACTGGACTCGCGCGGTTCACCCAGCGGAGGGCTGTGAAGGAGTGATTCGCAGGCAGCGCGGCGATCCTATGGGGTGATCGCCGCCGACACCTCGCGCAGGATTTCGACCATGCGCCGGTTGGTGGCGGCATCCTTGACGGCGAGGCGAACCGCGTGGGAGCCGAGGCGCGCACCCATCGTGGAGGCATTGCGGAGGAAAAGATTCTTCCGGGCGGCGCGGGCCACGATCGCGGCGGCATCCGGGCCGATGGACGGCACGTGACAAAGGAGAAAATTGGCGATGCCGGGCAGAACATCCCAGCCGAGTCCGCGCAAGGCCGCGGCCAGTTCCTCGCGGGCCCCGGCGGTTTCCCGGTAGCGCGCAGCATAGTACGCCGGGTCCTGGAGAGCGCGCACGGCGGCGACCTGGGTGGGCAGGCCGACGACCCACGGCGGCGTCAGCGCGCGCAGTGTCTCGAGCTGCGGCGGACCGGCGCACAGGTAGGCGGCGCGCGCGCCGCTCAAGGCGTAAACCTTGGACATCGATTTGCAGACGACGATGTTTTCCGACTGCGCGGCAAACTGCTCCATCGACTCTCCCGCGCCCGCGTACTCGATGTAGGTCTCGTCGATCCAAAGGCGCGTGTCCGGAGAAAGGTTGCCCGCGATCAGCTCGAGGGCGGCGCGCGGCAGGTGCCGGCCGGTCGGGCTGTTGGGATTCACGAGGACGACAAGATCGTAGCCGGCGCCGAGCGCGGCCTCAAGGCGGTCGGGCTCGACCGCGTAGCCGTGGGCACGGTCGAGCGGGAATGGGTCAACGTGGCAGCGGATGACTTTCTCCAGGACATGGGCGTACTCGCCGTACGTCGGATCGAGGATCAGGGCGCGCGATCGCGGCGTGAGCCAGGATTGGAACGCGCGGAAGATCAGATCGGACGAGCCGGCACCTGGGAGGATGTTGGCGGGCAGGACGCCGCGCGCGCGGGCGATCGCGTCGACCAGGCCGGCGCCCGACGTCGGCGGCGACGTGCGCAGCAGCCAGGGAAGATCGTTCCGCAGCGTGTCGAGGACCCCGGGGGCGGGATCGAACCAGGCATCGAGCACGTCCGCGTTGATGATCGCATGGCGGCGCTCGAGATCGCCGAAGTCTTCGCCGATGGCCGCGAAGAAGGCCCCGCCATGAAAACACCCGGCGGGACGGCGGAAGGGAAACGTCAGATGCCAGTGCGTGCGGGCCTCGAGCCGGCGGAGCACGTCGTCGAGCAGGCCGGCCTGGCGCCGCAGATCGGTGGCGGCGGCCTGAAGCAGATCGAAGGTCACGGCGCCGCTGCGGGTGGACAGCCCGGTCTTCTTCAACCCGACCCGCTCGTACAGCGGCACGACCTCGCGGCGACCAATGGCGACAATGCGGTCGCCGCCGTGGGCCTCGACCCACCGGAGCGCGGCGTACATGAGGAGCAGCGCCGCTTCACCCCCTCGGTGGGCCGTGAGCACGGTAAGAAGGCGAACTTCGTAGAGCGCATCGTCGACGGGAAAAGGGAGATCGGCGCGGCGGAAATACTTGTCGATCGAATACGACGGGCAGCGCGGCGGCGTGAGGCTGATGAAACCCGCGACTTCGCCGCCCGCGCGCGCGACGAGCACGATGTTGTAGGCGTCGAGCGAATCGCCCAGGCGGCCCGCATTGTTGACCGGATGCTGGCCCAGTTCGCGGGCATACACGTCGTGGCGAAGCGCGGCGATGCGCTGGCGATCAGCGGGCGAGGCGACCTCGATCGTGTACGACATCGGCCGGGCCGGCGGGGCCCGCCGGGCGATGGGAGCGGCGATCGTGTTCATGGCGGGAGGGAGGGTTGATTCCGCGGGTTTCAGTCCGCGGTCCGATCGATGGCCGCGGGGCATGTCCGTCTCAGCAGCCAGTGAGTCGGCACGAAAACGAGACCGACCAGCGCGGCGATCCAGGCGCCGAGGTACGCCAGCGGCGGCAGCCAGCCCTGCGGCCGGGCGTCGTCAAATCCGAAGACATAGTTGATGTTCCGCGGAATCTTCGGGTTGGGCAGCACGCTGCCGGCGGCGGGCAGGAAAAAGTAGGCGATCAGGCACAAGCCGACCGTGATCAGGCTCCAGCCGCGCAGCGCCCGGCGATCATAGCCGAGATGGCGGACGAGATAGAAAAGCAGGAACGGCAGCCAGCCATGGAAAAGCGAGAGCCCCCTCAGGAGCAGCGACCGATGGGGATCGAACATGTAGTCGGTCATGCCGGTGAGATGTCCGCCGGCGAGGTGCACCCCGAAGTCGAGGCACCACAGCATCTGGGGCAGCAGGATGCCGACGGCCGGCAGCGAGAAAAGCAGCGCGGATTCGGTCCAGACCCCGGCGAGCGTCAGCAGCACGGCGACGTCGCAGAAGTAGAGGAAGTTCGTGGGGCCGTAGTTGATCCAGTAGACGGGGATCAGCACCGCGACGAATCCCGTGTAGATGAGTTTGAGGGCGAGCGGCACGCGGCGGGGCCGCGGAGGAAGGATGGCGAAGGCATTCATGATGGTCGGGGATTAAATCGGTGGAGACCCGTGTCAGTTGGCGCCGGTGTTTTGTTCGGCGAGCAGGCGCTGCAGGGCGCGATGGTCGGTCTTGCCGGTTCCGAGCTTCGGAATCGAGCGGACGACCCGCACCTCGCGGGGCGCGCAGAGATTGCTGAGGCCCCGGGCGCGCACGGCCGCGCGGAGGTCCGCGAGCGGCAGGCGGGATTCGTTGGTGACCGCGACGAGCTTCTCGCCCTTTTCGTCGTCCGGTACGGCGATGACCGCGACCTGGCACCGTTGGCCGAACTGCGGCCACGGTCCGGCCAAAGCATCCTCCACCGCGGTCAGGCTGACCATTTCGCCGCTGACCTTGGCGAAGCGCTTCAGGCGCCCGCGGATGTGGAGAAACCCATTGTCGTCGAGATGCACGATGTCGCCGGTGTCGTACCAGCCATCCTGCGCGCGGAAGCGGGCGTTGGCGTCGGGGTTGAGATAACCCTTCATGACGTTCGGTCCGCGGACAAACAGGCGGCCGCCGTCCCCGACCCCATCGACGCCTTCGAGGCGGGCCTCCATGCCGGGCACGAGGCGGCCGGCCGTGCCGAGGCCCGGCTCCATGCGCGTGTTGAGGCTGATCAGCGGGCTGCACTCGGTGGCGCCGTAACCCTCGAGAATGCGCACGCCGAACTTTTGGGCCCAGGTCTCGAACGTGGTGGACTGGACCTTTTCCGCTCCGGCAATGAGGTAGCGCACCGAGTTGAAATCGTAGGCATGGGCCTTGCGCGCGTAGCCGTTGAGGAAGGTGTTCGTGCCGAGGAGGACGGTGCAGGCGCGATCGTAGACCAGCGCGGGCACGACGCGGTAGTGCAGCGGCGACGGATAGAGGAAGGTGCGGCAGCCGCGGACGAGCGGAAACAGCGTGCCGCCGGTGAGGCCGAAACTGTGGAACAGCGGCAGCGCGTTGAAAAAGCGGTCGTCGTCGGTCACATCGATCACCGCCGCCGCCTGGCGGATGTTGGCCAGCAGGTTCCGATGCGTGAGCTCGACGCCCTTGGGCACGCCTTCGGAGCCACTCGTGAACAGGATGATGGCGGTGTCGTCGGGCGCGAGCCGGGTCGCGCGGGCGCGCGTTCCGCACGAAACGAGATTGCGCGCCCACGCCGTCCATCGCGCGAGGCGTGATATACCCGCGACGACATCCTCGAGGTAGATCATCCTGAGGCCGCCGCGGACAAGGACCTCCGGATCGAGCCGCGCCTTTGGCAGGAAGGCGCGCGAGGTGACGACGCTGCGCAGGCCGGCGAGCTGGGCGCACTGGAGGAGCGTGGGGGCGCCGGTCGAGTAGTTCAGCATGGCCGGGACAAATCCCGCCTCCCACAATCCGAGCAGCAGCGCGGGCTGGCTGTTGACGTTGGGAAGGAGCACGCCGACGCGGCGTCCGTCGCCGGCCTCGATCCGGCGCCCGCCCTCGCGGGCCAGAATATCGCCGGCCGCCATCAACCGGCGGTAGGTGAGCGTCTGGAACGTGAAATCCTCGAGGGCGACGCGGCCGGGGATGGCCGCGGCGGTCTGGCCGACGGCCGCGAGGACATTCTGCGGGCCGTGGACCATCTCGACCTCAAACTGCTGGCGCACCATTGCGTCGCGCAGCCACGTGGCGAGGCGCTGGCGTCCCGCCGCGGCGGAGAGCTCGCCGACGTCGGGCGCGTGATGGGCCGCGCTGAAATGGGCGGAGACCCGGGGAAACCATTTCCGCCAGCCGTGGTGCCGCACGAAACGCAGCCGGTTGGCGCCGCGCAGAAAGCACGTGATGACCCGGGCGTTGCTGCGGCGGATGAGGAACCCCGTGCCGTCGTAGATCTTCATCAGGCTGCCCGTGAGCGTGATCCGGCCCTCCGCGAAAAGGACGAGGCGGCCGCCGCGCTCGAGGTGTTCGGCCATGGCCTTGACGGCATAGGGCGAGCTCGTGTCGACGGGGAACGTGCGGCGATTGACCATGACGCGGCGCAGAATCCAGCTTGTGTCGGCGGTCGTGCTCGAGGTGACGAACTTCCAGTCGGAATCGAGGACGGCGTAGAGGAAGAGCCAGTCGAGCCAGGACGTGTGGTTCGGAATGAGCAGCACGGGCCCGGGAGTGCGAAGGGAATTGGCACCCTCGGTCTTGAAGCCGAAGCAGAGACGCAGGAACAGGCGGGCCAGGGTTTTCATGAGGCGGAAGGGGCGCGGAACCGCATCCAGGCGGCGACGAGGACCACGCCGGCGGCGAGTCCGAGGAAAACTCCGCTCGGCGAGATGCCGAAGCGGACGGCGGCCAGCACGTAGGCGCCGGCGAGGCACATGCCGAGATTATCGCCGAGGTTCTGGACGGCGATGGTCTTGCCCAGGCTTTCGGGCGGGGTTTCGGCCTGAAGCGCGGCGTTGAGCGGGATGAGGAAAAGACCGGCGACCAGGCCGGCAGCCACGAGCAGAAGGGTGACCGGGACCACGAGGGCAACCGGTCCCAGGTGAATGACCGGCCCCAGCCAGAACGGGAGCGCATGGACGGAATAGAGCAGCGCGAGCAGGCCGGCGAGGGCCAGTCCGTAGACCCGGGCGCGCCGGAGATCGCCGACCTCGTGCCACTGTCCGGCGAGGACGCTGCCGATCATGACGCCGACGCTGAGCCACAGGCCGAGCAGGGCGATCTGGGTGTTGTCGGTGAAGTGGAGAACCTCGATGCCCCAGGGCTGGAAGTTGATCTTCATCGCGGCGCCGCAGACCCAGAAAAGCGCGGTGCCGACGAGGATGCGGCGGAGGCGCGGCGGGCCGTAGAGCGCGCGCAGATGCTGGAGGAAGGCGCCCGCGCTGGCGGAGAACCGCACCTCGGGATGCGCGGGCGAAGGCTCCATGAACAGGTTGAGCAGCAGCGCGCCGGCATACATGGCGGCCACCACACTGAACGAGACGATCACGTTGTCCTTGAATACATCGGAGAGCGCCGCGCCACCGATGGCGCCGGACAGGATGGCGACGAGGGTGAGCAGCTCGACGGTGCCGTTGGCCTTGACGAGCCGTTCGCGCGGGAGGATTTCCGGCAGGATCCCGTATTTCGCCGGGCCGTAGAGGCAGGAGCCGACGCCGACCACGAAGTAGCCGACGCCCTGCCAGGCGGGGCCGAGCGCGAGACTGAGGGCGCACACGGCGGTGCCGGCGACCTTGAACGCATTGCCGCCGACGAGCCAGCGGGTCTTGGCGTGGCGATCGTTGAAGAAACCCGCCAGCGGCGCGAGCAACACATACGGCACAAAGAGCAGGCTCGTATAGACCGTGTTGCTGGTGCGGAGCGTTTCGGCCGAAATCGCCCCCCGCTGCTGGAGGTACGTGAGCTGCCCGACGATGACGGCCAGGACGGCGTTGTCGCCGAATGCGCTCAGAAACTGTCCGGCGAGGAGGAGGGGGTAGTTGCGTTTGACGGGCATGGAGGTGGAGCAGGCTGGCCCGGACCCGCTTTGCCAGCGTGGGCCGGGCGCGGAGGGCCGGCAATCCGGCAAAATCCCGCCGCCCGGAAGGCCGGCGCGACCTTCCCCGGGCGCGGCTTCGGGTGGGCGATGCGGTTTCATGGGCCCGAGGATACCGCATCGCGGGCTTCGGGCGTTAATCGATAAACTTGATGGGGCCCATTGGCCGGACCAATGGACCCGTTCCGAACGGCGTTGCGGGCTGCCGCTCCTCCTGCTGGATTCAACGTATCGCGATGAACATTCACCACCTGGAGCTTTTTCACTACGTCGCCCGGCACGGCGGGATCAGCCGCGCGGTGCGGCACATGCCCTACGGCATCCAGCAACCCGCCGTGAGCAGCCAGATCCTCCAGCTCGAGCAGGACCTCGGGGTGAAGCTGTTCGAGCGCACGCCGTTCAAGCTGACGACCGCGGGCGAGGAGCTGCAGGCGTTTGTCGCGCCGTTTTTCGACAACCTTGAAACCACGGCGGAGCGGATCAGTCGCAAGACCGCGCCGCATCTGCGCATCGGCGCGTCGGAGCTCGTGTTGCGCGACCATCTTCCTGCCGTGATCAACCGCCTGCGCGAGCACGAGCCGAAGCTGCGCCTCAGCCTGCGTTCGGGATTCCAGCCCCAAATGGAATCGTGGCTGATCGATCGCGAAATCGACCTGGCGATCACGCCGCTGGAAAGCCGTCCGCCCGCCAAGCTGAACTGCCTGCGCCTGCTGCGCGTGCCGATCGTCTTGCTCGTGCCCCGTCGCTCCAAGGTGAAGGACGCGAGCGAACTGTGGAAACGCGGCCTCGTCGATGAACCCCTGATCAGCCTGCCGGCCGGGGAAAGTGCCAGCCGCATCTTTCAGCGCAACCTGAAGCGGCTGAAGGTCGACTGGCCGGTCTCGATCGAAGCGAGTTCGCTCGAGCTGATCACGCGCTACGTCGCCAACGGCTATGGCGTCGGCGTGAGCGTCGACATGCCCGGTGTTGTGCGCGACCGCGATGTCCGCCTCCTGCCGCTGCCGGATTTCGATCCGATCGAAATTGCGATCCTCTGGCGCGGCGACGCCAGCCCCTTGATCCAGACCGTGCTCGACGAAGGCCCGCGATACGTGGCGCAGCACTGGCCGCAGCGGGCGGTGAAGAAGAGTGGCGAGGGACGAGTGGCAGGTGACGAGTGATGGAGGACGGGATTTCCAGATCCCGCCTTCGTCCCGGGTGGGGCGCGACCGCTGGGCGCGCCGCAAGGCGGCATTCGGACTCTTCGACAGGCCCAGCTCGGGAGATGCCACCCTCCCATCGGCGTGATCAGCGACCGCGCGGCCGGACAACGCTGAATTTCTTGCAGTGCCGACACCAGCCGCCGCGTCCGACGACGGCCCAGACGACCAGATAGGCGCCGGTGGGGAGAAGAACGAGTTCGGCCCACCAGATCCGGGGAACGAGAAACGCCAGCGGCAGCGTGGCCAGCATCAGCAGGCCCACGGCGAGCAGACGGGGCGGGCTTTTCTGCACCATTTCAGCTCCGCAGGTGGCGCATTTCATCGGTGATTGGCTCCAGGGAAAACCCGCTTGACTAGGGGGTCCAGATCAGCCCCGGACATGGGAAATCCGTGCCGCCGGGAAACTCCAATCCAAAATTTTCCGCGAGGCAAAGACGCAAATCCTCGGGTGATTCGAGCATCCGGGATTCGCCGTGGCCATCCGGATGACGGACGGTGAATTCGCGATTCAGGAGGGAGCGGCGGCGCCCGTTCTCGTCGGCGCGTGCGACGGACAGGTTCAGGCGGAACTTGGAGTTGGGGTGCGTACTCGTGTACCAACTGGCCAGCTCGCGATCGATCGGGGGCATTTCCTCGAGGGTGAAATCGTAGACGTCCTGCCATTCCCCGCCCAGCCGCACCTGATGAAACCAGAGGGGGCCTTCGCGCACGAGACGGCGCGTCTCGTGCGGCGTGGTCTGCGCGAGATCGGGAACCAGGCGAATCGGCGCGGTCAGCGAAAAACTGCCGATGCCGGCGTCCGCCAGCCAGGTCGTTCCTTCGATCTCGACCCGAACGAAAAGATGCGTGCGCGGCGGCATGAAGTCACGCGGCTGGCGGAGCCGAACCCGCGCGCTCAATGGGGCGGCGACGAAGCCGAGGTCGCGCAGGACTTCGAGCAACAGGCCGTTTTGCTCGAAGCAGTAACCTCCCCGGCGTTCGCGAACGAGCTTGCGCTGGAGGGAATCGGGATCGAGGCGGATCTCCCGGCCGAGCAGGACATCGAGGTTCTCGAACGGAATCGCCCGGGTATGCGCGGCCAGCAACGCGGCCAGCGTGGCCACGGTCGGCGGCAGAGGCAGCCGGAGGCCAACACGATCGACATAAGCGGGAAGGTCCACCGTCATCTTCCGGAAGAATAGCGGATCGGGGCGGCGCTGTCACGCGACAGACACCCATCGTTTTGTCGGGGTGCTGTGCGGCCCGGTGCGGCCGGGAATGCGTTTCGTCGCTGGCCGCTCGACATCGGCGTCGTGCCTGCCATGTTTGGTTATCATGTCGCCCCGTCTCATCACCCTCGTCGCCGCGTCGTTTCTCGTCCTCACCGCCCGCGGTGCCGGTCCGGTGCCGGTGTCGAATCCGGCCTTTGATGAATGGGTGGACGACATCTCGACCGCCTGGGTGCGGCGCAATCCGCAATTTGCCACGTCCGCCCAGTATTTTTCGGGCCCGGAACAGAACGCCGTGGACCGGCAGCTTACCTCGTTCACGGCCGAGGCGCGCGCAGCGCGCGTGGACCTGGCGCGCCGCGACCTCGACGAGCTGGCGCGTTTCGACCGCGCCAAGCTCTCGCCTCAGCAGCGGATCTCGGCGGACATGCTGGAATGGCACCTGCGGGAGGCCGTCGGCAGCGAGCGGTTCCGGGATTTCAATTTCATCTTCAATCAATTCACCGGCCTGCACGTCCGCCTGGTCAACTTCCTGAGCCAGACGCATCCGGTGCGGAACCGGCGTGATGTCGAAAACTATCTCGCGCGGCTCGGTCAGGTGGCCGGCCAGATCGACGAGGGTGTCGCGCAGGCCAGGGATGCGGCGGGCCGCGGCTTCCTGATGCCGCGGTTCATCATCACGGCGTCGCTCGGGCAATTCGAACGCTTTTTCGCCGGCGGGCCGTCGGCCAACGTTCTCGTCGCCTCGCTCCGGAAACGCATGGCTGCCGTGAAGAGCCTGACCGACGACGATCGGACGAAGTTCGCCGCCGAAGCCCAGGCCATGGTCGCCGACTCCATCATCCCCGCGTTTCACCGGGCCGAGGCGCTGCTCCAGTCCGAGCTGCCGCTGGCGACCGATGATGCCGGCATCTGGCGGCTGCCGCACGGTGACCTGGCGTATGCCGACGCACTGCATCGCCTGACCACGACGGACGACACCGCCGCCCAGATCCACGAGATCGGGTTGACGCAGGTGACGAAAATCGAGGGAGAAATGGACGGATTGCTGAAGCAGCTCGGCTATGCGGAAGGCTCGATCAAGGACCGGATGGAGAAACTCGAGCACGATTCCCAGCCGCCCGCGGAGCCCGATCCCCGCCCGATGCTGCTGGCGCGTTACGACGACATCCTGCGCGACGCCGAGCGCCGGGCGGCATTGCTGTTCGACCTGCGGCCGAAGGCGCCGATCGTTGTCGAGCGCGAGCCCTCGTTCACCGAAAAAACGGCCGCCGCCCACTATTCCTCGCCCTCAAAGGATGGCACCCGGCCCGGCATCTTCTGGGCGCCGCTGCCCGGGCCGACCTACGAGATGGCCCAGATGAAGACGCTCGTTTATCACGAGGGCGTCCCGGGCCATCATTTCCAGATCGCGCTGCAGCAGGAAATGGACGGCCTGCCCCGCTTCCGTCGCGACGGGGTCTTCGGGTTTGTCTCCGCGCACGGCGAAGGCTGGGCGTTGTATGCCGAGAATCTCGCCGCCGAAAACGGCTGGTACGACGGCGACGTGAAAGGCCATCTGGGTGAACTTGACGCGCAGCTTTTTCGGGCCCGGCGTCTCGTGGTCGATTCCGGCCTGCACTCGTTGCACTGGACCCGCCAGCAGGCGATCGACTACGGCATCCGTCCGGCCGAGGTCGACCGCTACGTCGTCTGGCCCGGGCAGGCCTGTTCCTACATGATCGGCATGCTGACGATCCTCGACTTGCGCGAGAAGGTGAAGGAGGCGCTGGGCGACCAATTCTCGCTGAAGGAATTCCACAATGTCGTTCTGCGCGCGGGAAACGTGCCGCTGCCCGTCCTCCGGCAGGTGATCGACGACTACCTTGCGGGCATGGGAGTGCGGAAGCCCTAACCGGTTGAGCCGGGCGCAAGGGTGGGGCGTCGGGTTCCATGCCGACGCCTCTGCCGCCGATGGGGACATCGGCGACCACCCGCGAGGAAGAGGCGCCGGCGAGGGCGAACGACCGGAATTTTCCACGCGCGGGTCGACGTGCCAGGTTGAACATTTCGCGGGACGGCGTATTTTTCCGACATGCACGAAAGAATCGGATTTGTCGGAGTGGGGAGGATGGGAGGCAACATGGCACGGCGCCTCAAGGATTGCGGTTATCCCATCACCGCGGTTTACGACCTGAACACCACAGCCGCCTCGGTGCTTGCCGAGGAACTGGGCGCCCGGCGGGCCGCGAAACTGGCGGATGTGACCGCGGCGGCCGACATGGTTTTCACCGTGGTGACGGACGATGCGGCCCAACTCGGAGTGTTTGCGGAGACGGGCGACTCGCTTTTGACGGGCGCGGCGGGCCGGATATTCGTCAACTGTGCGACCGTCACTCCCGCGACCCACGTCGAGATCGAGCGACGCGCGAAAAAGGCCGGAGCGGCGTCGCTCGAAGGATGCATGGCGTCGTCGATCCCGCAGGCGCGCAACGGCACGCTTTTCCTCATGTGTGGCGGCGAGCCGGCGGCGTTCGAGCGCGCTGAGACGGTCCTCCGGCGACTCAGCAGCGCGCTGCGCTACGTCGGCGCGGCCGGGCGCGCGGCGCAGGTGAAGGCGCTGGTGAACATGGTCATGAACATCAACACCGCAGGGCTCGCGGAAGGCCTCGGGCTGGGCGCGGCCCTCGGGCTCGATCTCGACCTGCTGCGCGACATGTTTGCGCTGACCGGGGCGAATTCCCAGGTGCTGCGCACGGACGGCGAGGACATGCAGAAGCGGGCGCACGACTGCTTTTTCTCCGCGGCGCATGCGGCCAAGGATGCGACGATCGCGCTTAAGCTCGGCGAGGACGCCGGGCTTTCGCTGCCGCTGGCCGCCGCGACGAAGGCCCAGTTCGATCGCATGGTCGCGCTCGGACTCGGCGGCCTCGACAAGAGCGGCGTGGCGGAACTGACGTTCAAGGGCCGCCACGGATAGTTCGGATGCGTCCACGGAATGCCGCGAAAGGGCCCGGGAGGCGGAGGGCGCCCGGGACGAGCCGCGGCGAGAATACGTAGAAATTTCGGCTTACGCAGGGCGGATGCCACCATGGCATGGATGGACATCGGTCCGACGTGGCGCCGTCCGCGCGCCTCTGCGGCGCAACGACCAAGGTTTCAATCAGGCGATCAAACGGAACGGCGCGCGTTTCCCCGCGACTTTGCGTTTCAACTGACGCAAAGGGAGTTTCGGGAGTTGCGAGGCCGTTCGACGACGGGAAGGGGAAAGGCGGCGGAGCCGGCGACGAACTGGTCACAAATTGTGACCAGTTCCAAAGCCAGCCGGCGGGGCGTGAGTTATCGTCCGTGGGCCTTCGCCGAGCATGGAGCCGTCATGGCGGCAAATGTGTTGCGCAGCACGAGGGCGGTGGCGATGAGCGTCCATGTCGTGCGGGCGTTTGTCCGGATGCGCGAAGAACTCATGAGCAGCGCCGTTATCTTCGGGCGGCTGGCGGAGATCGACAAGACCCTGGTCGAGCATGACGCCGGTTTGCGAATGCTGTGGGGCCGGCTTCGACCGTTGCTGGCTCCGCCCCCGGAACCGTCGCCAAGGCAGATGGGATTTCATGCCGGGATGAAAAACCGCAGCGAGTGACAAGAGCTTCCGAGCACTTCAATTTCCGGTGAACGGGGGAGAGGGAGCTGGCGGGATTCGGCTGCTTGATTCGGTGCATTGGGAAGCCTAGGAAGATGGCCAATCCCCGAGTCTCCCCATGATGAATCGCCGACAGTTTATTGTTCGATCAGGCGCTGCGGCTGCGCTGACCGCGCTTTACGGAATTTCCGCCCGGGCCGGGACGGACCGTAAAGTGACGGTGGTTGTTCTCCTTGATCCGGCCGACCCGGTTGCCTGGTCGCCGCCGGTGAACTGGGCCGTCGGTCTCTTGCGGGAGGCATGCGCCGCGCGCGGGTTGAGCCTGAAGACCGGATCATCCTTCGCGGACGCGGCGGGGGCTGATTTTTGCGTCGCGGCGGGCGGACCGGAGGTGCCGTTCGGCCGGTCTCCCGATGCTGCGCCGACCACGGATGCGGAAGCGCTCGCGATCGTACCCGGGCAGATCGGCGGATGTCCCGGGCTCTGGGCGGGCGGCCATGATCCGCGCGGCCTGATGTACGCGTTGACGGAACTCGCCGACGTGGTCGCGCTGGGCGCCGACCCGCTCGAGGCGTTGCGCGCGGTGCGTCCGATCCGGGAACGCCCGGCCAACGCGGTGCGCAGCCTGACCCGGTTGTTCGCGAGCGATGTCGAGGACAAGGCCTGGTTCCACGACCGCGATTTCTGGCGCGGCTATTTTGCCGTGCTGGCGGCGAGCCGCTTTAACCGCTTCAACCTCGCCTTCGGGCTTGGCTATGACCAGCCGGTCGGATTGCGCGACACGTACTTTTATTTTACGTATCCCTTCCTGGTCGAGGTGCCGGGATACACGGTGCGCGCGACGAATCTTCCGGATTCCGAACGCGACGCGAACCTCGCGATGCTGCGGTGGATCAGCGACGAGGCCGCGGCACACGGCCTGGATTTCCAGCTCGGTTTGTGGACGCATGCGTATCGCTGGGTCAACAGTCCCGAAGCCAACCATGTGATCGAGGGCCTGACGCCCGAGACGCACGCGCCGTATTGCCGCGACGCATTGACGAAAGTTCTGGAAGCATGCCCGAACATCACCGGCGTGACGCTGCGCATTCATGGCGAAAGCGGCGTCCCCGAGGGCAGCTACGGCCTGTGGCGGACGATTTTCGATGGTTGTCGGAGAAACGGGCGGCGGGTGCCGCTTGACCTGCACGCCAAGGGCATGGACCAGCCGACGCTCGATGCGGCGTTGTCGTGCGGATCGCCGCTTTCCATTTCGCCGAAATTCTGGGCGGAGCACATGGGGCTGCCGTATCTGCCCGCCGAGATCCGGCCAAACGAGCGCCCGAACGGGCATCCCGGCAAGGGGGCCTTCACGCAAAGCGAAGGTGCGCGTAGTTTCCTGCGCTATGGTTATGGCGACTTGTTGCGCGAGGACCGACGGTATTCCGTCGTCCACCGGATCTGGCCCGGTACGCAGCGCGTGCTGCTTTGGGCCGATCCCGCTTTTGCCGCGGCCTATGGACGGGCCTCGAGCCTGTGCGGCGCATCCGGCTGCGAGGTGTTCGATCCGCTGTCATTCAAAGGGCGCAAAGGGTCCGGTCATCCGGACGGCCGCGACGGATATCGCGACCTCGCGCTCCGTGCGCCGGGGGGAGATTTTGAAAAATACCGGCTCACGCACCGGCTCTGGGGCCGGCTTTTGTACAATCCGGACACGGGCGCCGAGGCGTGGGAGCGGCCGATGTGCGCGATGCTCGGCGCCGGAGCGGAATCGGCGATGAAGGCGCTCGCGTCCGCCAGCCGGCTTCTGCCGCTGGTCACGACGGCGCATTGTCCGTCCGCGGC
>DASYDZ010000176.1:0-14277 GCA_036499305.1 Candidatus Didemnitutus sp. | reverse complement strand
GCGCCTGGGTCCAGGCCGCCATGTTGGCCTGCGCCTGCGTCTGCCCGGCGGCGGGGGTCGGGATCGGCTGATATCCCGGGGCGCCATATTGTCCGAGCGAAGCCGCGGTGAGCGGTGCGCCCCCCGGAAGCGCGCCGGCGTAGGGCGAATCGGAGATGCGGCCGACGTTGAGCGACGTTCCCGTCGTGGTGGTCTGCACGAGGCGCACGCCGAAGTTGCCGCTCAGCTTGCCGTCGGAGAACTGGGCCTGGACGTACATCGCGTTGATGTCCTCCTCCGCGTCGAACGTGGGTCCGACCGTGGCCGAGTCGGTGGGAATCGCCAGCCAGTCGTTGACGACCGCGTAGGGGTGCGTCTGCGAATAACTGGCCAGCGTCTGTCCGACGCTGACGCCGGGCCAGTAGGTCGAGTCGAGGTCCGTCTGGGACGCCGGCGTGTTGGCCACCTGGTTGAAAATCGCGGCGAAGTTGGTTCCGACCGGATGCGTAGCCATCGTCTGCGTGATGCCCGGCAACCCGGACAGGAAGTTCGACGGGGCCGGAGTGAGCAGCGCGAGATAATTGCGCTCGCCCGGTCCGAAGAACGCGACCTGGTGCGCGGACGACTGCGAGGTGTTGTGGATGCTCGAGCGCATGCCGAAGAGCAGCTTGTTCAGGAAACCCTGCTTGAGCGGAATCTCGAAATCGACCTGGGCCCATTTCTCCTCGTCCCTCTCGGGCTCCTCGACGAGACCGCCCCAGCCATTGTTGGACGGGCCGGCGATGTCGGCCGTCTGCTGGTAGGTCGGAAGATCGGCGGCCGGCGTGACGTTGTAGGAGGCGAAGTTGGAGCCTTCGGAGATCGAATAGGCATCGAACGAATTGACGCCACGGTAGGCCTGCATCTGCGTGCCGCCGGTGGCGCGGGTGTAACCGACGTTGCCGGTCAGCTTGAAGTTGTCGCTCGAGTACTCGGCATTCGCGGTGTAGTCCTGCGTCTTGATCTCGGCCTTGCGGGCGAAGAGATCCATCTCGAGCTGGTTGCCCGTGACATTCATGCCCGTGAGGATGCCGTTGGCGAAGGTCGGGTTGGTGAACGTGCCACCCGCCATGTACATCGGGTAGAACGAGCTGTTCGTGTTGTCCATGTTCTCGTCGACGTACAGCGCATTGAGCGTGAGCTTGAACTGGTCGGTCGGCTGGTAGACGAACGCGCCGTTCGCCCCGCGGCGATGGCGGAGCTGCTCGAAGAGCGCGGTGTTCACGACCTCGTCGACCGCGAAGTTGCCCGGGCCGGTGGCCGGCTGCGTGGCCGTGCCCGCCTGCGGGAGGCCGGTGCCGGCGCCGAAGGTGTTCTGCACGACGATGCCGCTCGAGCTCGTGTAATTGCCGAGGATGCCGAGCGCCTCGACGCCGTCACGGCGGATGTAATCCTTCTGGTCCTCGCCGCCGATCAGGAAGCCGAGGGTCTTCGCGTCGTTGTGCCAGCTCGCCTGCGCACTGTAGCTGGGCTCGTAGCGCTTGCTGAGGCCGTTATAGGAATCCGTCGCCGACGCCGCGATGGACAGCGGCCGGCCGGCAATCGGATCGATCGTGCTGACGATGATCGTGCCGCCGACCGAGCCTTCGAGCAGCCGCGGTTCCCAGGTGCGGTAGACCTCGGCCTTGCCGATGACCTCGGGCGCGAGCAGGGTGTAGTTGAACTGCCGGCTCGGCGTGTCGAGGATGTACCAGTCGGCGGTCGCGATCGGCTCGCCGTTGAGCAGCGTGCGGTTGAGATTCGGGTCGGTGCCGAGGATGCTGACGCGCTCGCCCTCGCCGAAGAGGCGGTCGATCGTGACACCGGGCAGGTGCGAGAGCGACTCGGCGAGATTCGTGTCGGGATACTTGCCGACATCCTCGGCGGAGATCACGTCGACGATCGCATCGGCCTTGCGTTTGTCGTCAAGCGAGGCCGCGAGGCTCTGGCGGAAGCCATGGACCTCGTAGGTATCGAGCTTAACAACCTTGTCGTCCGCGGCCTTGGTGGGCGGCGTGGGAGCGTCCTGCGCGCGCAGAACGAGCGCGGACGCGAGCAGCGCGCCCGCGGCCGCACAGCGGACGAGGCGGGCGGTGGGGAGGAAACGTGTCCGGGGGGACACGGGTGGTGGTGTTTTCGGAATCATGTTCAGCCGGGTGTTTATGTTTCGCGGGAGCGAAGTGGAAGGAGGCCAGCCGGCCTCGGGAAACCGCGGTCCGCGGACGCTCCCGGCCCACGCCGCCGCCGTGAAAAGCGGGGTGGCGGGGAGCGGCCGGACAAGGCGTGGGGACGGGAAAAGGCACGAAGTTCAGGAGCCGGTGCGGTAATTTCTCGTATCATACAAATCACCCGCCCCGGAACGAAATGGCAGAAGTGACGATGTTTTTAACACATATGCTACTGCCTCTCCGGCGCGCAAAAAACGCCCCCTTCCCGCCGCCCGCGGCTCAACTGAGCAACTGCACGATCCGGATGATCGGCAGGAAGAGCGCCAGCACGATGGTGCCGACGATCGCCGCCAGCACCACGATCAGCAGGGGCTCGAGCAGGGCGCCGAGGCCCGCCGCCGCGACGTCGACCTCGCCTTCGTAGATTTCGGCGACGCGGCCGAGCATCTCCGGCAACTGGCCCGTGTGCTCGCCAACGTCGATCATGCTTGTCACCAGAGGGGGAAACACACCCGCGTCCTCCACCGGCCCCGCCAGCCCCGAACCCTCGGTCACCCGGGCGCGCACGGTGTCGAGCGCGGCCGCCACGCGTTCGTTGCCGCAGGCGTCGCGCGCAATCGCCAGCGCCGGGAGGATCGGCACGCCGCTGGCGAGCAGCGTCGCCAGCGTGCGGACGCAGCGGGCCACGAGCGACTTCAGCACGAGATCGCCGACCAGCGGCAGATGCAGGACGCCGAGGTCGCGCCAGCGCCTTCCACGCGCCGTGCGGGCCAGCCAGCGAAATGCGAATCCCAGGACGACGCCGGTCGCCGCCAGCAGGACGAAATGGGCGCTGACCGCATCGCTGACCGCGATGACCGCACGCGTGAGCGGCGGCAGCGGGGCGCCTTTCAGGAGATCGGCGAAAATCTGCCGGAACCGCGGCACCACAAAAACCAACAGCGCGACCATGATGGCCGCCGCCACCGTCAGGATGCAGGCCGGATAGACAAGGGCCGCCTTCAATTTGCCGCGCAGGGCGAGCGACTTCTCCATGAACCCGGCGAGACGGTCGAGCACGGCCTCCAGCGCCCCGGCCGCCTCCCCCGCCTTCACCAGGTTCACCTGCAGCCGGTCAAACCGCTGGCCCCGGCGCGCCAGCGCCTCCGACAGCGGAAGTCCGGCCCGGATATCCGCGGCCAGCGCGGTCATCATTTCGCGCAGCGCGGAATTCCGCTCCTGGCGCGCGAGCGTCTCGAGTGCGCGGACCAGCGGAAGTCCCGCCTTCAAGAGGGTGGCAAGCTGGCGGATGAAGACCGCCATCTCGCGGGCGCGCACGCGACGCCGTCCTCCCCGCTTCGCCCGCCGGCCGTCGAGGCCGCCGCCCTTGGCGCCTGCCGCACCCTGCGGATGGATCCTGAGGGGAAACAGTCCGCGCTGTGCGAGTTGCGCGGACGCATCATTTTCGCTGGGGGCCGCGAGCATTCCGTGGGCGGACCCGCCGGCCGCGTCGACCGCGTGGTATTCAAAGTCAGGCATGTTCAGGTGTATTTGAGAATCTCGTCGATGGTGGTGAAGCCTTCGAGCGCCGCCTGGACGGCGACTGCGCGCAGCGGAACGGTGCCCGCGATTCGGGCGCTGAGGCGGAGCGTCTCCGGCGGAGCGCGCCGGGCAATGAGCTCGCGCAGCGCCTCGGACATTTCCAACCACTCGAACAGCGCGAGACGACCCCGGTAACCGCTGTGACCACAGTCGGCGCATCCGACGGCGGTCGGCATTTCGCGCGCAAGCGCGCATGGACCATGCTCTCCGAGCAGCCGGACCGCGACCCCATTCACCGGAGCCATCCGCCGACACCGCCGGCAAACCTGCCGCACCAGGCGCTGCGCCAGAACCGCCTGCACGGTCGAGGCGATCAAAAACGGCTCGACGCCGAGATCCACCAGCCGCTCCACGGCACCCGGCGCGTCGTTCGTGTGCAGCGTGCTGAGCACGAGATGGCCGGACATCGCCGCCTGCACCGCGATGTGCGCGGTCTCGGCATCGCGAATCTCACCGACGAGAATCACGTCGGGATCCTGGCGCAGAAAGGAACGCAGCACGCGGGCGAAGGTCAGGCCGGCGGCCGGGTTGATCGACACCTGCACCGGTCCATCGACCTCGTATTCAACCGGGTCCTCGACCGTGAGAATCTTCGTCGCCGGGGAATTGATGGCGTCGAGGCAGGCGTAGAGCGTGCTGGTTTTGCCCGACCCCGTGGGTCCGGTGACCAGAACGAGCCCGTGAGGCAGCGCAATCGCCCGCCGCAACGCCGACTCGATGCCGGCCGGCAAGCCGATCGCGTTGAGCCGGAAACGCCCGGCCGATTGGTCGAGCACGCGCAGCACCACGCTTTCCCCATCGTGCGTCGGAAGCGTCGAAATCCGCAGATCGACGGCCCGGCCATCGACCGTGAACCTGATGCGACCGTCCTGCGGCCGCCGGCATTCGGCAATGTCGAGTCCGGCGAGCACCTTGAGGCGTGAAATCGCGGGTGCGGCAGCCACGGAAGGAGCCGGCCGGAGCTCCCGCAGTGTACCGTCGACGCGCCGGCGAATCCGAAACTCATTCTCGAACGGCTCGAAATGCACGTCCGAGGCCCGGTCCCGGATCGCGCCGGCGAGCACTTCATTCACGAAGCGGATCGCGGGGGCATCGTCCGTCCGGGTCTCGGCGGACTCGCGGATCCGATCGGCGGGCGACTCCTTCCGCTCCTCATTTCCCCGGGCCGCCCCGATCGAATCCGGATCGGCCAGGACCAGGCGGACGGCGCCACCGGCGAGCCGTTCCAGCTCGCGCCGGGAGGGAAGCGCGAATGGGTTCGCCACCGCGATCTCCCACTCCCCGTCGTGCCCGCCCAACGGCAGGAGCCCGCAAGTGCGGGCGATCACATCATCCAGCCGCGGGGGCGCCGCGCCGGGTTTCGGAAGCGGAAGACTCGCCCGATATTGAATTCCAAGGGCGCGCGCGACGGCCTCGATCAGCTCGCCGCGCGGCACGACGTCGGCGGCCAGCAACTCATCCGCCAGCGACCGGCCGGTCTCCGCCGCCCGCGCATGCGCCGCCGCGAGCAGGGCCGGATCGAACCGCCCTTCCCCATACAGCAAATCAAGAATGACACCGTCCCCGCCTTCGAACATTGCGCGTTTGGCCCGCGCTTTGGCCCCTCAATGATCAGATCATACTTCCCGCAACTTGAAGCCCATGCTTGTGAGCTTGGCCTTCATCGCCTCCGGATCCTGCGCCTTCTCGACGGCCTCGTCCGGATCGACGATTTCCTTGTTCACCAGGCTCATCAGGTGCGTATCGAGCGTGATCATGCCCAACTGTGCTCCCGTCTGGATGTCCGACGGAATGCGGAAAGTCTTGTTGTCGCGGATGAGCGACGCGATTGACGACGTGTTCACCATGATCTCGTACGCCGCGACGCGTCCGCCGCCGTTCTTCTTGCAGAGGGTCTGGGAAACGACGGCGATGATCGACGTCGAGAGCTGCGTGCGGATCATCTCCTTCATGTTGGCCGGAAACGCGTCGACGATGCGGTCGACCGTCTTGGCGGCACCGTTCGTGTGCAGGGTGCCGAAGACAAGGTGGCCGGTCTCGGCGGCGCTGATCGCCGCCTCGATGGTTTCCAAATCGCGCAATTCACCCACGAGGATGACATCCGGGTCCTGGCGCAGCGCACGCCGGATCGCCTCGGAGAACGACGGCACGTCCTGCCCCACCTCGCGCTGGGTCACAATGCAGCGCTTGTGGTTGTGGTAATACTCGATCGGGTCCTCAATCGTGATGATGTGGCCGTCGCGGTTCTCGTTGATGTAATTCACCATCGACGCGAGGGTCGTCGACTTGCCCGAGCCGGTCGGACCGGTGACGAGGAAAAGGCCGCGCGGACGATAGAGCAGCTCCTTGATCTTGTCGGGCAGGCCGATCTGCCGGAGGTCGAACAACTGGTTCGGAATCTGGCGCAGCACGAGACCGTAGTTGCCCTTGGCCTTCATCACGCTCACGCGGAAACGCGCCTTGTCGAGGTAGGCAAAGCCGAAATCGGTGCCGCCGTTGAGCTTCACGTTCTGGACATGCGTGTCCGGCGTGATCGAGAGCATCAGCTTCTCGGTGTCCTCGGGCGTGAGCGATGCGCCGTCGATCGGCGTCATGCTGCCACGGAGGCGCAGCGTGGGCGGCGTGCCCACCTGCAGATGGAGGTCCGAGCTCTTCTGGTCGACTACCAGCTCAAGCAGGTCGTTCATTTCGTAGCTCATGACGAGATAGGGTGCGGTTATGGGGATTCGCCAGCCGTCGCACCCAAAACCTCCTCGATTGTCGTCTCGCCGGCAAGGACTTTGCGGAGGCCATCCGCGCGAAGGGACCGCATTCCGTCCTGGCGGGCCTGCGCGCGAAGCGCCGACGCCCCGGCATTGGCGCCAATCAACTGCCGCACGGCCCCGGTTATGAAAAACATCTCAAAAATGGCGGTTCGTCCCGCGAAGCCCGTGCCCTGGCAATCCGCACACCCGGAGCCCCGCGCGCATTGTCCCAGGTCGACGGCTCCCCGTATCCAACCCGCCGCGACCATTTCGCCGTCGGTGGGCGCGGCCGGCCGCCGGCACCGCCGGCAGATCCGGCGCACCAGCCGCTGCGCCACGACCGCGCGCAGCACCGCGGAGACCAGAAATGGGCGCGCGCCGAGATCCCCGAGGCGCGTCACGGCGCCGGGAGCATCGTTCGTGTGCAGCGTGCTGAAAACAAGGTGGCCGGTAAGGGCGGCATTCACCGCGACCTCCGCCGTCTCGCGGTCGCGAATTTCGCCCACCAGAATGACGTTCGGCGACTGCCGCAGCATCGCCCGCAGGGCCGAGGCAAAGGTCATGCCGATTTCCGGGCGGACCGGCACCTGGTTGATGCCGGGCAACTGGAACTCGACCGGCTCCTCGACGGTGATGATCTTGCGGTCGACCTGGTTGAGCGCGTTGAGGCAGGCGTAGAGGGTGGTCGTCTTGCCCGAACCGGTCGGCCCGGTGACGAGCACCATGCCGTCGGGCAGCGCGAGAATCCGCTGCAGCCGCTCGCGGTCGTCACCGGCCAGGCCGAGCGCGTCGGGATGCAGGGACACGCTCTCCCGGTCGAGCACGCGCAACACGACGCTTTCCCCGTGGATGGTCGGAAGCGACGAGACCCGCAGATCGACCCGGCGCGAGGCAAGTTTCACCTGGATCCGGCCGTCCTGCGGAATCCGCCGCTCGGCAATGCTGATGTTCGCCATGATCTTCAGGCGCGACACCACCGGTCCCCGCAGGCGCCGCTCGATGGGATCCGCGTCGATCATGACGCCGTCGATCCGATAGCGCACCCGCAGTCCGTCGGCGCGAGGTTCGACGTGAATGTCCGACGCCCGGCGCGCGATGGCGGCCGCAATCAGGTCGTTGACCCGCGCGACCACGGGCGCCGATGAGGTATCCTCGTCATCCTCCCCGGTGGCGGCCACGACGAGATCGCCTTGCCCCGGCGAATTGGAACCGGTCCCACCCCCGGCCGGATAATATCGGTCGAGTGCGGCCGCGATCTCCGGCGCCGGGGAAGCCGCCGCCTCGACCTGACCGCCGGCAAGCCGCGACGCCGCATCGACCGTCTCGAGATCGAGCGGGTTCTCCATCGCGACCCGGAGCACCTGGCCGCGGCGCGCGAACGGAATCACTTTTCGGGCGCGGACAAAATCGCGCGGCAGAGCCGCCAACACGTCAACCGCTGGGCGTTCCGTCGCAAGGTCCACCACGGGGCCGACGATTTCGGCGGCCAGCCGCGCCCACTCCGCGGAGGGCGCAGGTTGGGCAGGACGGGGCGCCGCGATCGTATCGCCGACTGTGCTCACAACAAAACCGACGCCCGCAACCGGGCGTCACCGGTTGAGGCTCATCAGGAATTCCGCGTTGGTCTTGGTCTTCTTCAGGCGGCCGATGAGCATCTCCATCGAGTCCGCCGCCGGGACGCCCTGCATCGCGCGGCGCAGCGAGTAGATGCGAGCGATCTCGTCCGGGTGATAGATGAGTTCCTCCTTGCGCGTGCCACTCTTGTCGATGTTGAGCGCGGGAAAGATGCGCTTGTTCACGAGGTCGCGGTCGAGGTGCAGCTCCATGTTGCCGGTGCCCTTGAACTCCTCGAAGATGATCTCGTCCATGCGGCTGCCGGTGTCGATCAGCGCGGTGCCGAGGATGGTGAGGCTGCCGGCGCCCTCGATGTTGCGCGCCGAGCCGAAGAAGCGCTTCGGCTTCTGCAGCGCGGTGGCCTCGAGGCCGCCGGACATGATCTTGCCGGAATTTGACGCGAGCGCGTTGTAGGCACGGGCCAGACGGGTGATCGAGTCGAGCAGGATGACGACGTGCTCGCCCTGTTCGACCAGGCGGCGCGCCTTTTCGATCACCATCTCGGCGCAATGCACGTGGCTCTCCGGCGTCTCGTCGAAGGTGGAGCTCACGACCTCCCCCTTGCAGTGCCGGCGGAAATCCGTGACCTCCTCGGGGCGTTCGTCCACGAGCAGGATGATCAGGCGGGCCTCGGGCGAGTTGGCGGCGATCGAGTTCGCCATGTTCTGCATCAGGATGGTCTTGCCCGTGCGGGGCGGGGCCACGATCAGCCCGCGCTGGCCGAAGCCCACCGGCGTGATGATGTCCACCATGCGCATCGAAACATCCTTCTGGCCCTGCATTTCGAGCCAGATGCGCTTGAGCGGATAATAGGGCGTCAGCTCCTCAAACGGCTTGATCTTGGTGATTTCCTCGGGTGCGCCGCCCATGACCTTGAGGATGCGCACGACTGACGGGCAGCGATCATTGCCCTGCGGCGGCTGCACCTGGACCTCGAGTTCGTGCCCGCGGCGCAGGCCGTATTTCTTGATGAAGCCCTCCGGCACGAAGGCGTTTTCAGGATACAGGCGGTAATTGACCGAGGCGTGGACGACGAATCCGTGCCCGCGATCGGTGACGTCGAGCCACCCGCCGTCAAGCAGAGGAATTTTCTGCTCCGCGACGGCGGCAAAGATGCCCGTCAGAAGCTGCTTGCGGTTCGGTACGCCCTCAAGCTTCACGCCGAGAGAACGCGCCTTCGCGGTCAGTTCCGCGTGGCCGAGCGCATAAAGATCCTCGAGGCGGATCGCCTCCTGGCGTTTCGAGGCGATCTCATCGGCGAGCGTCTCGAGCGCCGCGAGATCCGTAAAGCGCTGCGGATCGGGCAGGTCGCCGTAATGAATCTCGCCCTTTGGCGGTGGCGGTTGAGGCGGATGCTTGGGGCCGCCGCCCTGAAATTTGTTCCATTTGCCGCCGCCTCCTCCACCGCCGCCACCACCCCGAAAATGCTTGTCGCGGAATCGTCGGTTGAATTTGCCGCCTCCTCCTCCGCCGTGCTGAAACTGGCCTTCGTCATGCCGGAGTTCGCCGCCGCCCTCCTGGGCCGCATGGTCGACGTGGGCCGGTTCGGACGAAGCCCCCGATGGGGCGGGAGCGGTTGCGGCCGGCGGAGGCGTGACGGGCGCCGGGGCCGGAGGTGCGGGACGCGCCTCGGGCTCACGGGCCGGAGCCGGCTCGGGCGCCACGACGGCCGCTTCCGGAGCTTCGGATTTCGCCGCCTTGTCCCCCTTGCTGCTCCGGTACAGGCGCGAGCGGGTGCGCGGGCGTTTTTTCGACGCACCCGTCGATTCGGTGCCGGCAGCGGCGGTTTCGCTGTCCTCGGACGAGGGCGGAGGGACTTCCATTAGAGTGTGATCAGGCGGTTGGGAGTTTGAGAAGCCGAGTCGCCAGCAGTTCGACCTGATCCCGGAGGAATTCGAGCGAGCCGTCGTTGACGATAACGAAGTCGGCCATCTCGCATTTGCGAGCCAGGGGCAGCTGCTTGGCAATTCGTTGGCGGGCGAGCTCAGGCGCGATGCCGCGCTGCTCCAGCCGTCTCAGTTGCAGCGCGGACTCTGTGGCCACGCAGATGGTGAAATCAAACCAATTATTCAACTGCTTCTCAAAGAGGAGAGGAACCTCCGCCATGAACCTTTGTCCGCGGCTCCGGGCAAACAGGTTGCGCCAGGACGCCCCCAGCAGCGGATGAAGCAGCTCCTCGAGCCATCGCAGCTCGCTCTCATCCGCGAACACCACCCCGGCGAGTTGGCGTCGGTCAACGGCACCACCGGCATCGAGCACCGACGGCCCAAAATGCTGCCGGACCGCCGCGATCACCGGAGGCGATTTGAGCAGCTCCTCGCGCACAACGCGGTCGGCATCGAGGTGCACGAATCCATGCGGGACAAAAAGCGCGGCCGCCGTCGACTTGCCGCAGCCCATACCGCCTGTGATTCCCACCACCAGATTCGTCCTTGAATCCATCGCTAAACAGTTGAGACAATGAACTTGCCCGACCCTCCGCAAACCCTATTTCTCGTGCTGCTGAATGACCGTCCCGTACGAGGTTGATACCAAGGATGCCCGCGCCGTCGGCGCTTATGCGCGGGGGGTCTTCACCCGCCTCGGCTGGAGCCGGAGCCTGCCCCTGCTGGACCGTCTTTTCCAGGAAGTGGAGCACATGTTCATGGGCACCTATCCCGGCTACCGCGGCATCGACATGCGGTATCATGATTTCGAACACACGCTCCAGGCGACGGTGTGCCTGCTGGACATCATGGAGGGCCGGCAGAAAACCGGCGCCGCGCCCAGTCTGTCCGCGCGCGATGCCGAACTCGCGGTGATGGCATCCCTGCTCCACGACGCGGGTTTTCTCAAGCGCTCCGACGACCTTTCCGGGACCGGCGCCAAGTACACGATGGTCCACGAGCGCCGGAGCTGCGACTTTGCGCGGACCTATCTCCCCTCGCTCGGAGCGACCGAGGGCGAGATGGACGACGTCTGCGCCGCGATCAGTTGCACCGGACCGCGCAACCGGATCGGCGAACATGCCTTCCGGCGGCCCGAGGCCAGGATGCTCGCGTGCATCCTGATGACGGCGGACTATCTCGCCCAGATGAGCGCGTCGGATTACCCGGCGAAGCTGCGGGTGCTGTATCGCGAATTCGAGGAGGCCTTCGATTACGAAGGCGTGCCGGCGGACAAGCGGCCCTATCACGGCGTGCGCGAACTTTTTGAAAAGACGCCGGATTTCTGGATAAAGTTCGTGCGGCCGATGCTCGAGAACGAGGCCGACGGCGTTTATAAGTACCTTTCCAAAACGGGCCAAACCAACCCCTACCTCGACGCCGTCGAAGCCAACATGCGGGAGATTCGACGACTGGTCCAGGACGGGAAGGTGCACGCCTAGACGCCGCGCCCCACCGTCAGATGCTGGCGACAATTTGTTCGGCGGCCCTTGTGGGCATAGACGCGGTGTCGGTGCAGGTCGAGGTCAACACCGGCGAGACCGGCGAACCGAAGCTTTTTCTCGTCGGCCTGCCCGATGCGGCGGTGAAGGAGTCCGAGGACCGCGTGTTCTCCGCCATGAGCAACTCCGGGTTCCGCATGCCGCGCACGCGGACGACGATCAATCTCGCGCCCGGCGACCTCCGGAAGGAAGGCGCGCTCTATGACCTGCCCATTGCGCTGGGCATCCTCGCTGCCGACGAACGCCTGCCGATCGACGCGCTGGCGGATTATCTCATCGCCGGTGAGCTCAGCCTGTCCGGAGCGACCCGGGCGGTGAAGGGCGGCCTGGCCATGGCGGTCCTGGCGCGGGAGAGCGGACGGAAGGCGCTCCTGCTTCCGCGTGGCACGGCCGAGGAAGCCGCGCTCGTCGAAGGTGTCCGGGTTTACGCGATCGATTCCCTTCATCAAGCCCAGCGGTTCCTGGCCGGCGAGATCGTCCTGCACCCCACCCGCGCCGCGCCACCGCCGGTCTCGGCCAGCGCGGAAACCGCCATCGACTTCGCGGAAATCAAGGGCCAGTCGTCCGTGCGCCGCGCGGTCGAGGTGGCCGTCGCCGGCGGCCACAATGTGCTCATGATCGGCCCGCCCGGGTCGGGAAAATCGATGATCGCGAAGCGCGTCCCAACCATCATGCCGCGACCTTCCCTCGACGAATATCTCGAGATCCTGCGGATCCACTCGGCGGCGGGAAACACGATGGCCCAGCCGATCCCGTTTCTCGAACGCCCATCGCGCGCGCCGCACCACACGATCTCCGATGTCGGCCTGCTCGGCGGCGGGGCTATTCCCGGTCCCGGGGAGATCTCCCTCGCCCACCATGGGGTGCTGTTTCTCGACGAGCTGCCCGAGTTCAAACGCTCGGCGCTCGAGGTTCTCCGCCAGCCGCTTGAGGACGGCACGGTGACGATCTCGCGCAGCGCCGGCAAGGTCACGCTTCCGTGCAGCTTCATGCTGGTGGCGGCGATGAATCCGTGTCCCTGCGGCTATCTCGGTGATCCCCGCAACACCTGCCGCTGCTCGCCCGCGCAGATCCAGCGTTACCGCACGCGGGTCAGCGGGCCGCTGCTCGACCGGATCGACATCCACGTCGAGGCCCCGGCGCTCTCGATCGCGGAGCTGCGCACGACGCAGGCGGGCGAATCCTCGGCGGCGCTGCGCGCCCGCGTCGACGCCGCCCGCGCGCGGCAGACGGCGCGCTTCGCCGGGACCCGGACCAGTGCGAACGCGCGCATGGCGTCGCCGCAGATCAAGCGTCATTGCGCGCTCGATGCCACGCTCGGCGACCTGCTCCAGCAGGCAATGGAGCAGCTCCGTCTTTCCGCGCGGGCCTACGACCGCATTCTCAAGGTCTCGCGCACAATCGCCGACCTCGCCGCTTCGGAACGGATCGAGGCGCCGCATCTCCTCGAAGCCATTCAGTACCGCAGCCTGGACCGGAATGTCTTTAATTGAGCGGAACGAACAAGGGCCACGCGAAGCCGCGAAGGGCGCGAAGTCGGCAAATCGAGCAAAGGACCATGAAATCTCTCACGTCTTTGTCATCAACGAGGCAACCCTCCGGCGCTTCGTCAACGAACACCTACCTTCACGTCTTCGTTCCTTCGCGTGAACCAAATCTCCACCGACCATTGCGCCATCTGAACTAAAAACCGAATTTCACGCGAAGCCGCGAAGAGCGCGAAGTCGGTGTGTCATGCAAAAGAATATCGAGAATTTGTCCGCCCTTGTTGTCGATGCGGGCTATCATCTGCATCGCGAACTCGGGCCCGGGCTCCTGGAGTCCGTCTACGAAGCGGTCCTTGCCCGTCAGCTTCAGGATCGGGGACTCATGGTCGCCCGCCAGCGGCCCGTGCCTATTGAGTTCGCGGGCCTCATCCTGAACGAGGGGTTCCGCGTCGATCTCCTCGTGGAGGAACAACTGGTGGTGGAACTCAAATCCGTGGAAACCTTGGCTCCGGTTCATCCCAAGCAGCTGCTGACGTACCTCCGATTGATGAAGTTGCCGCTCGGCCTTCTGATCAATTTCGGTGCGCCCACATTCAAGGAGGGCGTCAGGCGCATCGTCAATGACCACCGTGACTTCCCGTCTTCGCGCCTTCGCGTGAACCAAGACCCGACCGGACGGCACCCGGGCTGAATTCAAAGACCAGTGCTCACGCGAAGCCGCGAAGCCAGAGAGTCAAGTCATCGAGTAGCGAAGCGTTGTTCATCCTTGCCCTCGCTGCAGCGATCCTCCGGCACACTGTTAACGACTGCCGTATTTTCGGGCCTTCGCGCCTTCGCGTGAACCAAGACCCGACCGGACGGCACCCGGGCTGAATTCAAAGACCATTGCTCACGCGAAGAATGCGAAGCCAGAGAGTCAAATCATCGAGTAGCAAAGCATTGTTCATCCTTTCCGTGGCTGCGGCGATCCTCCGGCACACTGTTAACGACTGCTGCATTTTCGCGTCTTCGCGCCTTCGCGTGAAGCAAAGTCCGGACGGAACCCGCATTGAGTGAGCCCAAAGACCATTGCTCACGCGAAGCCGCGAAGGGCGCGAAGCCAGAGAGTCAAGTCGTCGAGTAGCAAAGCGTTGTTCATCCTTGCCCTCGCTGCAGCGATCCTCCGGCACACTGTTAACGATTGCCGTATTTTTTGCGTCTTCGCGCCTTCGCGTGAAGCAAAGTCCGGACGGAACCCGCATTGAGTGAGCCCAAAGACC
>DASYDZ010000175.1:0-14334 GCA_036499305.1 Candidatus Didemnitutus sp. | reverse complement strand
TCGAAACGGTTGTCCTCCTTGCAGATAAGGTCGACGATCTCGCTGAATTCCAAGTCTTGCATGCGGCGAAACAGGATAACTACCACACGGTTCTTTCTTGCGCAACTACAGAATGGAAAGGGGCTTCCAAAGGCTCAATTCCTCCCAAACCTGTTGTATCCAACTTGTTAATTTTGGGTAAACTTGCCCCTCGCTTTTCCGTAAAATGGTTCCATACTTATCTTGCCGCATGATAGCCGCCACCCAGTCCAATCACCCCCTCGCCGGCGTTTCCGCCAAGCCGAGCGAAGAGCCCTTGGAAGCCGCGTGTGTCAGTTTGCGCAAAGCGCAAATGCGCGTCACCAAGCCGCGGATCGCTATCCTTGAAGCTCTTATCAAGCGCGATGCGCCCGTGTCGATCGAGCAACTGCATCAAGAGCTCGATCAGCGCTCCTGCGATTTGGTGACTGTGTATCGTTGTCTCGCTGCGTTCGAGGAACTTGGCTTGGTCCGTCGCAATTTTCTGCACAACGGCACCGCGCTGTACGAGTTCATGCATGCGGGCCGGCCGCGCCATTATCACATTGTTTGCAAATCGTGCGGCCGCACGGACACGGTTGACTATTTTTCGGTCGAGGGCCTGGAGCGGGTGCTGCATGAGCGCGGCTACACGCAACTCTCGCATATCGTCGAGTTTTTCGGCGTCTGCCCGAACTGCCAGAAAACCGCACCGGAACGCAGCGTTGCGCCGGCCGCGATTCCGCAGATGTGATTGGGCGGGCGCCCATGCGTCCGCGAGTGTCTCACGGACTAAGAATCCGGCATTCCCCAAGGCCGGCACCTCCGCGGTCGCCGCCAACGACAGCCCTGCGACGGTCTCAGCCAACGATGCCGTAGGTGGGCGGCGGTTTCCATACCAACGCCTCTGTCGCCGATGTGGAAATCGGCGACCACCGGGCCGCGATCGCAATGATGGGGCGGTTGGTGGGCGACCCGACGTCGGCGGAAAAACCGGGCCCTGTGGACCCGGCTACATCGGAGCCGGCGGCAGCGGGAATTGCGGATGTAGCCGGGGGCGCAAGACCCCGGGGACGGTGGGCGGCGGTTTCCATACAAACACCTCTCTCGCCGATGTGGAAATCGGCGACCACCACAGGACCTGTCGATCCTGGAGCAAAACCAGCTTCTACTGCTTCGCTCCGGCCAAGAAAACGCGTGGTCGCAAAAGGCACAGTCCTGTAGTCCGGCGCTCGCGGGCCGCAGCAGCACCGCAGATTCAGTTGGCGACGGCGAATGACGAATGGGTGAAGGATATTTCCGGAACGCCACCCTGAATTTCCGTCACCTGGGCTCGCTCGCGAATGGGTCGAGCGGATTCGCGGCCCGAACCCATTCGGCCACGGGCACTCCATTTTCGAGATGCTCGCGCCGGATGCGTTCAAAGCGCTCCGGCGTGACGTGCGAATACCAAACGCCCTCAGGATAAACCACCAGCCACGGTCCCTGCTCACAGATCCGAAAGCACGCCACTTTCGTGCGGAGCACCGGCAGCGAGTGGGCGGCGATCGACTCCTTGAGGCACTGCCAGGTCGCCTGCCCCTGCTCCTCGGAACAGCAGGTTGGACCCGCGCAAAGCAGAAGATGGCGGCGAGCGGCGGACAGGACGATCTTCTCGAAACCGGACGGAGGGTTGGGTCCGATGGAAACGGGGCCTGAATTCACGATTTGAGGGCAGTCTTGCGGCCGGCAAAGGCGGTGCGTCCTGTTCCCCAAGACGCGTTCCGCAGGTCCGGCGACGGGTCAATCGCCGGTCAGGCGGTCAGCGTCTTCTGGTAGGTGGAATCCACCTGGGGCCAGTTCACCACGTTCCAGAATGCCGCCAGGTAGTCGCCGCGACGATTCTGGTAGTGCAGGTAGTAGGCGTGCTCCCAGACATCGATTCCGACAAGCGGCGTCGCGGCGTCGGTCAGCGGCGAATCCTGGTTCGCCGTCGAGAGAATCTGAAGTTTGCCGTCCTTCGCCGCCAGCCAGGCCCAGCCGCTGCCGAAGCGTTTCATGGCGGCGTCCGTGAAGAGCTTCTTGAAATTGTCGAACGATCCAAATTCCCCGGTGATCGCCTCCCCGATCGTGTTGGATGGCAGCCCGCCGGCGTTCGGCCCGAGGATCGTCCAGAAAAATGAGTGGTTCACGTGCCCGCCGACGTTGTTGCGCACTCCCGGGCGGATTCCTTCCGGCACGATCGAGAGATTCTCGAGCAGGTTCACCGGACCCCGCGCCAGCAGGTCGGGATGTTTTTCCAGCAGCCTCTTCGCGTTGGTGATATATGCCTGGTGATGCTTCGTATGGTGGATCTGCATCGTCTGCGCATCGATGTACGGTTCGAGCGCGTCGTAGCCATACGGCAGTTTCGGCAACTCCCATGCCGAGGTCGGGTTCTGATCCGGACCCACGCCTGCCGTGGGAGCCGCCGGTGGCGCCGCCGCGGGCTTGGCGGCCGGATGGGCGCCGACCGCATGCGTCGCAAAGGCCGTGAACCCGGCCAGCGAGATTCCAACTCCGAGGGTTTTCAACGCGTCGCGACGCGACATTTCAGGACGGGGGTTCGCGCTCATGTCGGACACATTATGAACAACTCGGAAATGGACGCAAGTGCGGCTCCTCCGGCGAAGCTTGAAAGCGCGGGCCTTTGTCCACTAGATCAGGCGTGCTGTTCTTCAAGCGGATCCTGAACTTTTCCCCCGAAGCCGTCGCCGCCGGGGAAAAGCGTCGCAACAAGCGTTACGCCGTCGGCCAGGCCTTTCCCGTCAAGGCCGTACTGACGCTCACCGGCCGCGATGGTGAAGGCGTGAAGATCAACACGCCCGGTCAGGCGGGACAGGACTGGGGTGCCTGGATGCTCAATCTTTCGGGCAACGGCGCCAGCATGCAGCTCCATCCGGCGGCGGTGACCGATCGCGGCGACGTGTGCACGATGAGCCTCACGTTTGGCAAGAGCACGCTCGCGATCCGCGCGCGCGTCGCCCATTTCCGCGCCACCACGAAATTCACGCTCTGCGGCGTCTCGCTGGAGTTTCCCGACGCCGAGACGCAGAAAGCCTACCTGCAGGTCCTGGAGCCGGTGATTCTCGGCACGTCGTTCAAGCCCACCGACTCGAAGCAGGTGAAGCAGGACACACCGGACCTTCTGAAGGAACAATATCTCGGCGATTCGGGGGCGCGCCTGACGATCTGGCGGACCGCCGCCGACAGCAGCATTGCCGGTTTTGAGTTACTGGTGGGATACCACAGCATCACGGGCACGCCTGATTCGGATGGTCTCGACATCTCTGCCATCGACGGCGCGCCGCCGGCCGAGACGACGGCGGCCGCGCGCGAGGAAGTCACCCGGCTGGTCCGCTGGATCGTGCCGAATCTCCCGAAATCGATGCCGTCCGACGTCCGGAAGTTCCTGGCGCGATATTGATATGGAATAAGGCAGCAGGTGGGCGTCGCTTTCCATACCGACGCCTCTGTCCCCGATGGGAAAATCGGCGACCACCAAAGGACCTCTCGAACCTGGAGCAAGGCCAGCTCGTGCTGATCGTTCCGGCTTAGGTGCAACAACGATCACCGCTCCGATGGACCGTCAGCCGCGGATCGCGATCGATCCGTCGGCCACGATTGCTTCCTGGATCTTGCGGAACGCTGCGTTCACCTCGTCGTCCGTCAGCGTGCGGAGCGGCGAGCGGAATTGCAGGGAAAAGGCCAGGCTCTTGTGCCCCTCGGGCAGGTTGGCGCCCTGATAAACGTCGAACACCTCGACCCGCTCCACGTCGAAGCCGGCCGCAGCGGCCTTCGCGACCCCGAGCAATTGCGCGCGGACTTCGCCAGCCGGACGCTCCGCCACCACCAGCAGGGCAAGATCGCGCAGCGCCGGGGGGAAAGTGCTGAATTCCTGCAGGCGTCGCCGCTGGTGCGCGCGGCTCCCGAGAAATTCCGGCGTCACGACGAACGTCCCGGCCCAGACGCGGCCCTCCAGCCCGAGCGAACGGGTCATCGACAGGTTGAGCAGTCCGAACCGTGCGCTCCATCCGTCCTCCACCTGGCCGCACATCGCCGAATGCCCTTCCTGCCAGCCCCAGTAGGCCAGCCGGCCGGACACGAATGGGTGCGCCGCGAGTTCCACTCCCACGACGGACGCCAGGATCTCAACCTGCCGCTTCACCGAGAAGAAATCCGTTGCCGGACGGGGCAGCCACGTCTTCGCGTCGTCGCCGTCGGCGATGACGAATCCGACGGCCACGCACTCGGTCACCGAGCCGGCGCGCTCGACGAACACCCGGCCCGTCTCGCACAGGCGCGAAACCGCGTTGCCGCGCGACTGGTTGAGCCGGAGGGACTCCAGCAGGCCCATCACGATCGTGGGGCGCAGATGGCTCTGGTCTTCCACGAATGGATTGGACAGCGCCAGTTCCTGCGCCGCGGCGTCCGAAACCCAGTCCTTCAGCTCCTTTTCGGAGCGAAGCGTGTAGTTCACGCACTCGTGGAAATTCTGGCCCACCAGGCAGTCGGTGACCGTGCGGTTGAACACCGCGATCGGATCGTCGTCACCGTCCACCAGCGCGGGCCCGATGCTCGGGGCGGCCGGCACACGGTCCGTGCCATGGAGACGGAGCACCTCCTCCACGAGATCGATCGGGCGGTCCAGGTCGGCGCGGTGACTCGGAATGTCGACCGTCCAGACCACTCCGGGGCGCCCGAAAGACGGGGTCGAGTCGGTTTCCCCGACAATGCCGAGACCGAGCGCCTGCAGCGACGCGCCCATCTCCTCGTCGGAAATGTCGAAGCCGACGCGACGGCGGACGAAGTCGGGCATGAGCGTGATTTCGCGGGACCACGGCATTCCGCCACCGACGACCGTCGGACGTCCGCAAACGGTGCCGCCTGCGGCCTGGATGAGGAGATCGATGGCGCGCTGTGCCGCCTCCAGGGTGCCATGCGAATCAACGCCGCGCTCGAACCGGTACGATGAATCCGACGCCAGACCGAGGTGCTTCGAGGTCCATCGCACCGACTGCGGGCGGAAGTAGGCGGCCTCAATCACCACGTCGGTCGTGGTCGCGTCCACCTCGGCGCTGGCTCCGCCCATGATGCCCGCGATGACCATTGGGGAACTCTCGTCGGCGATCACCAGGATCCGGCTGTTGAGCACGCGTTCCCTGCCGTCGAGGGTCACAAGTTTCTCGCCGTCCGCGGCGCGGCGCACGACGATCTGGCGCCCCCCGATCTTGCGCGCATCGAAAATGTGCAGCGGCTGCCCCAGCTCGAGCATGACGTAGTTGCCGATGTCGACCAGATTGTTGATCGGCCGCAGGCCCACGGCCTGAAGGCGGGCCTGCATCCAGGACGGGCTCGGACCGACTTTGACGCCGGCCACCGCGACTCCGACATACAGCGGGCAATCGGTGGATTCCTCGACCCGGATATCGGCGAGGATGTCGGCCCGGCGCTCCGTCGAGAACGGGGAACGACTGGCGCTCGGAAACTTGACGTCGCGCCGGAACCAGGCGGCCAGCTCCCGGGCGATGCCGATGTGCGACAACGCGTCGGGGCGGTTCGGCGTGATCTCAAGATCGAACACGACGTCTCCCGGCGGCAGGACTTCGTGCAGCGGCGCGCCGATGGGCGCCGAGGGATCGAGGATCAGCAGGCCCGCGTGATCGGCGCTGAGGCCGAGTTCGTCCGGGGCGCACATCATGCCATCGGACGCCTGTCCGCGGATCTTGGAAGCCTTGATCCTGAAATCGCCCGGCAACACCGCGCCCGGTAGCGCGACCGGCACGCGCCGGCCGGCATCGCAATTCGGCGCCCCGCAGACGATGGTGCGCACACCTCCGTTCGTCGCGCCGACCTCCACCGTGCACACCGAAAGCTTGTCGGCGTTGGGATGTTTGTCGCGGGTCCGAATCTCGCCGACCACCACGTGCGCCAGCGGCGAAAACCCCGTGCGCACGACGCCCTCAACCTCGAATCCGAGGAACGTGATCGCATGCGTGAGCTGTTCGACCGTCACGCCGTCGAGATTGACGTAGTCCTTCAGCCAGGTGAGGGAGAGTTTCATGTCGGAAGTAGCGAGTAGCGAGTAGCGAGTAGTGGGTAGTTGGTAGTGGGTAGTGGATAGCGAGCGAGGCGATCCCAGCTAGGCAGCGGCGCTTTCGAGACCGTTGATGTAGCCCTGCAGTATCCGCGAGACTTCCTCGACGGCAGATTGCAATTCGTCGGTGTCCGCGTAATCGAGATCGTGCGCCAAAATCAACTGATAGAGGCACTCGTCGGCTGAAGCCTGCGCCATGTTATAGAATCGGATCTTGTCGGCCCGGGTGCGTTTCCGAAAGCCCTCGACAAAATTGGATGGAATGCTGACCGCGGCACGTCGCAGTTGGGAGATGAGGCCGAAACGTTCGTCCGTGGGGAAACGGCCGCTGAGTTGGTAGAGAGCCAGCACAAAGGCGTGGGCCTTTTGCCAGGCGATCACTTCGCGAAACGATTGGGACTTGGTGGTCATGCTCACTACTCGCTGCCCGCTACTCACTACTTCAATCAGGAAAACTGCCGCAGGAACCGTACGTCATTCTGATAAAAATACCGGATGTCATCGATGCCATACACCAGCATCGCCAGGCGTTCGAGGCCCATGCCGAAGGCGTAGCCGGTCCATTGCTCCGGATCGTAGCCGACCGCCTCGAAGACCGAGGGATCGACCATGCCGCAGCCGCCGATCTCGATCCAGTCCTTCTTCACGCGCGGCAGGTGGCGGGCGGAAAGATCCACCTCGAAGCTCGGCTCCGTGTAGCCGAAATAGTGCGGGCGGAAGCGCGTCTTCGTGTCCTTGCCAAGCAGCGACGCGAAGATGTAGTCGAGGAGCGCCTTGAGGTCGCGCACCGTGACCTCACGGTCGACGTACAGGCATTCGAGCTGGTGGAAATTGGCGCTGTGCGTCGCATCGCTGGTGTCGCGGCGATAGACGCGCCCGGGCGAAACCACGCGGATCGGGGGCGGGCCCTTGAGCATCGTGCGGATCTGGACGGACGACGTGTGGGTGCGCAGCAGGTATTTTTCGTTCGGGACTTTCTTCGCGACATTTTCGAACCGCGCCGCCGCCGGAAAATAAAAGGTGTCCTGCGCATCGCGCGCCGGGTGATCGGAGGGCGTGTTGAGCGCGTCGAAGCAGTAGTACTCGGTCTCGACCTCGGGGCCCTCGACGACGCTGAAGCCGGCCTTGCGCAGGATGCGGCACATCTCCTCGCGCACCTGCGTCAGCGGATGCCGCGAGCCCGGACCCGGATCGGGCGACGGAAGCGTGGGATCGACCGCCGGCCCGAGCTGGGCCGCGATCTCGGCCTCGCCGATGCGGGCGAGCGCGGCGTCGAGCTGCGCCTGGAGCTGTCCCTTGGCCTCGTTGATCCGCTTGCCCAGCGCGGGACGTTCCTCCTTCGGCACGGCTCCGAGCTGCTTCATCAGGCCGGTCAGCTCGCCGTTGGGCCCGACGTACCGCGCCTTCGCGGCCTCGAACTCGGCGCGGTTCTTGAGCGCCGCCAGTTCGGCGACGGCGCGGGCGAGCAGTGCGTTCAGCGTGTCTTGCATCGGGAGGGGATTCCAATGATCCACCAATGGCGCCATCTGCGCAAAGAGGAAAAGACGATCAGCGTCTTGTCTCCCATTTCGCGGCCGGACGGAAGCGGGCCGGCGTGACCGGCCCGTGCGATAGTCAGGAAGCGGCGGCGGCTCGCCCTTGAGCCTGGAGCAGCCGGTTCGTCACCCGCTGCTCCCCGCTCACCGTGTTCCGCTTACCGCCTGAGGCTTTCCGCTCAAAGCTTATCGCTTCAAGCTTTTCCGGCCTTGGTCTTGAGGGCGTCCTGCGCCTTCCGCACGAGCGCGCCAAAGGCGACCGGATCGGCAATCGCGATCTCGGAGAGCTGGCGGCGGTCGAGCTGGATCTGGGCGGCCTTGAGGCCCTCGATGAACCGGCTGTAGCTGAGGCCGGCCTCGCGGCAGGCGGCGTTCAACCGCACGATCCAAAGGCCGCGCATGTTGGCCTTCTTCTTCTTGCGATCGATGTACGCGTACTGCCAGGCATGCTGGACCGCTTCCATGGCGTAGCGGAACAGCTTGGATTTGTTGCCGAAGTAGCCCTTGGCGTACTTCAGCACTTTCTTGCGGCGCTTGCGCGACGCGGGGGAGTTGGTAACACGAGCCATGTTATGGGATTTGGTTTGGTCGCCGGCGGGTCGGTTCGCTGGGATTCACCCGCCAGGCGAAATGATGGTTTCGCTTCGGCTGTCGATCAGAGCCCGTAGGGCAGGCAGCGCTTGAGCGGTTTCGCATGGCCTTCGGCCACGAGCTTGTCCCGGGAGGCACGACGTTTTGACTTCGTGCTCTTCGAGGCCAGGAGGTGGCGAAAGCCCGGCGTGCGGCGGATCAGCTTGCCGGTGGCGGAAAGCTTGAAGCGCTTGGCGACGGATTTCTTGGTCTTTTGCATGACGTGAGCGGTCCAAAACAGGGATACGCCGCGGCCTTGGCAAGAATTATTGTCCGCCATTTTTCGCTCGTCCGGCGGCAGGAGCGGAGCGGCCAATTCCGACTTCGCAAATCGGGTCGCCCGCGGCCATGCAATAAACCCCGCCCGCGACCGAATTCCGTCCGAATTTCACTCGGGAAATGCAATATTTCGGCGGCGGACCGCCCGATTCGGAAAAGGGGTTGACAAGCCCCACCCGATTCCAAGCTTTGGCCGTCTTGCTTTTGGCTTCCTAGCTCAATGGTAGAGCAGTTGACTCTTAATCAATTGGTTCGGGGTTCGAGTCCCCGGGGAGCCACCAAGCTTGTTTTTTCCCAATCTTCCCCAATGCTGTGACGCACGCCACGCCGGTGTAGCTCAACGGTAGAGCACCTGTTTTGTAAACAGGCGGTTGCGGGTTCGAATCCAGTCGCCGGCTCCACCTTGCGCTTCATCGCGCGCCGCAAAAATTTTGCCACTGCCCGATGGTGTAATGGTAGCACAAACGACTCTGACTCGTTTTGTCTAGGTTCGAGTCCTAGTCGGGCAGCCAAATCCCCGCAAAATTTTGCCGCGCAAAGAAAGTGCATTGACACGGCAAAGCGGATGTCAGCAAAATTCCCACCCCCCTCAATCACCTTTTGGCCCTGAAAATCCGAGTTACCCCCCAAACCCTGCTGCCCGTGTGGCACGGGATTGGCTTGCGCGGGTCTTCTATTTTGTGACCGCGAACGGTCATCGCAGTGTCCGGCTTTCTTTTCAAACTCACACCTCATCATGATTACTGCACACCTCCCGTTGGCGCTTCTTCTCACTAACGATGACGGCTCCCCGATGTCCGTCATGGACCTTTTCCACGCGGGAAAGTTCGTCATGTGGCCGATCCTTCTCGTGTCGTTCCTCATGATCACCGTCGCGGTGGAACGCGTTCTCTTCATCATCCGCGAGAACGCGCGCCGGCAGCCGGAAGTGGTCGAGAAGATGCTCGAGAAGGTCGAGGTCAACGATATCGACGGCGCCGTCGAGCTCGGCAAGAAGTCGAATGATTTCGTGGCCCGCATCCTGGTCTACGCCCTCACGCACAAGGAACATTCCATGGGCAATGCCTTCAGCCGCGCGGCGAACCAGGAGCTGCAGCGCTACCAGCAGGGCCTCCCCACCCTCGACACCTGCATCACCGCGGCCCCTCTGCTCGGCCTTCTCGGCACGGTTACGGGCATGATGGGCACCTTCGGCGCCCTCAATTCCAGCGGCGGCGGCGACATCAGCAGCGCGGCCGGCAAGATCACCGGCGGCGTGGCCGAGGCGCTCATTGCGACGGCCTGCGGTCTTCTCATCGCGGTCACCGGCCTGCTCCCCTTCAATTACATGAATGCCCGGGTCGAGGAAGCGCGCCACGAGGTTGAGGACGCGTCCAACTCGCTCGAGATCATCATCAGCAAGAGCAACAGCGCGGCCACCCACTGAGCCATCGGGCCTTCCCGGCGGTTCATTCCTGGCTTTTCAGCACTTAACCCAAACGCACCATGCACGGCGGCGGCGGTGGAACAGCTCCCGGCGGAATAAAACGGGCGCGCATTGAGATCATCCCTCTCATCGACGTCATTTTCTTTCTGCTCGCGACCTTCGTTCTCTTCACCCTTTCCCTCAACAAGTCGAGCGGACTTCCGGTCCAGCTTCCGTCGTCCGCCACGGGCATCGCCCACGATCCCAAGGGCGCGACCATCACGGTCACTTCCGAGGGCACGCTGGCGTGGGACAAGGACCCGATGACGCTCGACGAGTTCGTCGCCCGGCTGCCCAAGTATCACAGCGAGAATCCGGACGCGCGCATTCTCATCAACGGTGATGAGCGGGCGTTTTTTGAGCAGGCCATCTACGTTTTCGACCAGGCCCGCCGGGCGGGTTTCACCAGAATCTTCATCGATACGCACACCAAGCAGAAATAGGCCCTAAGAATCCGGCTCCGTCGCCGTCGTCATTATTGAGACCATCCCTCCGATCATGGAAGGCAACAAAATCAAAATCACCCAGCGCAAGAAGGCGCGGATCGAGATCATCCCGCTGATCGACGTCATCTTCTTCCTGCTGGCGACATTCGTGCTCTTTACCCTTTCGCTCAACCGCATCCTCGATATCGACGTCACGCTGCCCCAGGCGACGCGGACGCAGAACACCGACATCAACAAGGACGCGGTCACGCTGCAGGTTTCCAGCGACGGGGCCCTGTACTGGAATCGGGAAGCGATCGACATGGCGGACCTTTCCGGCCGCCTCACCGCCTACATCAGCCAGACCCCGGAGGAAAACCGCGCGATCATGGTGGCGAGTGACGAAAAGGCCAAATTCGGCGCCGTCGTCACCGTGTTGGACGAGATCCGCCGCCAGCACATTGAGAAGTTTTCCATCGAAACCCAACCCCGCGCGACGGGCAAGTAATCGGAAGTCCCCTCCCCATGCGCAAGGACCTCATCATCGGTTTCGTCGCTTCGATCCTCTTTCATCTGGGGTTGTTTTTCGGCGAGGATATTCTCCATTTGAAGGGCAAAGCTCCGCCACCTCCGCCGCACGAGGAGGAAACGGTGGTGCAGATGCAGATGCCTCCCCCCGATGAGCCGGACGTCGACGAAGTGCACGAGTTGCAGGACACCCCGCAGGACCAGCAGTTGGCTCCGCCGAGCTTGGTTGATCTCCCTTCAACGGTCGACGTGACCGCCCTCCAGCAGCCGATCCAGCCCCCGCCTCCACCGGGCCTCACCGCCGCCAAGGGAGCGATCACGATTCCGATCATCAAGCCGGGCAGCAACTTCGGCCGGGGCATGAAGGACCTCTTCAATGTCGGCGACCTCGACCAGCGGCCGGTCGCCACCTACACGCCTTCGCCCGAATTCCCCTATGAAATGAAGCGCGCCGGCATCAAGGGCACGGTCGACATGGAATATATCGTGGATTCCAACGGCAACGTCGTCCAGGCCCAGCCGATCAAGTCCACCCAGCGCGAATTCGAGGAACCCACCATGCGCGCCCTGCTGCGCTGGAAATTCCGCCCCGGCAAGAAAAACGGCCGCGCCGTCAACACCCGGGTCCAGCAGGAGTTCAGCTTTAATCTTTCCGGAGATTGATGACCGTGATGAATCCCATGCTCAAACCCGGCCTGCGCGCCTCGCTCCTCGCGTGTCTGTCGCTCGCGGCGACGGTCGCTGGCTTCACCGCCGAGCCGGAAAAACCGCTGCGCGACTACTCCCTCTCCGACGACACCCAGGAGGAAATGGCGAAGTACAAGGCGGCCGAGGAAAAGAAGGATTTCGCCGGTGCCATCGCCATCGTCGATGGCCGTCTCGCCAAGATCGCGGATCAGAACAGCTACGACTACGCCATGCTGCTGGAGTACAAGGCGCAGGCGATGATGCAGAACAATGATTTCATCGGCGCGATCGTCCCGATGGAGCGCGGCCTCCAGATTTCCGACGCCCATGCGCCGACCTATCAGGAGGAAAACACCACCCTGACGCTCGTCTATTACCTCGCGCAGCTTTATTTCCAGAAGGGGCTCAACGAAAAAACCGGCCCGGATGTGGCGTCCTACTACGACAAGGCCGAGCATTACATGGCGCGCTGGCTGAAGATGACCAAGAAGCCGACGCTCGACGGCTACGTGTTCTACGCGAGCCTCCTCTACAATCGGGCGATCCTCGACCAAAATCATCCCGACAAGGAGAAGCTGAAGCAGGCGATGGCCGCGGCCGACGATGGACTGATGCTGTCCACGCGCCCGAAGGACAACCTCTACCTCCTCAAGCTGGCGTGCGAGCAGCAGCTCGAGCACTACCAGAACGCCATCGATATCATGGAGCTGCTCGTCAAGCTGAAGCCCGAGAGCAAAAACTACTGGGGGCAGCTCCTCCCGCTTTACGTTTCCACCAGCCAGGATGTCCGGGCGATCCTGACTTACGAGCGCGCGCAGGCCCTGGGCCAGCTCAATGCTCCGAAGGACAACTACAACCTTGTCGGCCTTTACTTCAATCTGGGCCAGTTTGACCACGCCGCCAAGCTCCTCGACAAGGGTCTCCACGACGGAACGATCGAGGGCGACCAGAAGAATTGGGAACTGCTGTCGGCCTGCTACCAGCAGCTCGACCGGGATCTGAAGGCGATCGACGTCCTGAAGGAAGCAGCCAAACGCTTCCCCACCGCGGCCCAGCTCGAATATCTCATCGGCCAGAACTACTACAGCCTCGGCAAGAACGTGGACGCCATGAACCATCTGAAGATCTGCGCCGACAAGGGCGGTGGCTCCAAGCCCTCGCAGACCTACATGTTCCTCGCCTACGTGTCCTTCGAGCTGCAGAAATACGATATCGCGATGGACGCCGCCACCAAGGCCGAGAACTACCCGGAATCAAAGGAAAAGGCCTTGAGCATGAAGAAGGCAATCCAGGGTGCGATCCAGCAGCGAGCCGACAAACTCAAGAAAATGTAAGCGTCGATTTCAAGAAACTGCCACATGAACAAAATCTACATTTTGGTGCCCCTGATCGCCCTGCTGATCTTTGGCGGCTTCTACTATAACTTCGAAAAGAACTTCGAGGCGCATGTCGCGGAACGCAAGGCGGCCGAAGAGAAAGCCACCAAGGAACGCGTCGCCGCCGAGAATGCCACCCGCGAAAAGGCCTTTCAGGATGCCATCAAGGCCGCCGAAGCCCGCAAGATTGAGCGCGAGAAGATCGCCAAGCTCAAGGAGAAGAAGAAGCAGGACCGCCTCGATGCCGAGGACCACCGCCAGCATACGTTCGACGAGCGCAATCGCCTCCGTGACCAGGTGAAACGACAGAAGAACGACCTGGACGTGGTGAAGGCGGAAATCGCCAAGCTCGACGAACAGAAAGCGCAGTCCACCAAGGAGCTGACGTTCCTGCATGAATTTGTGACCAAGGCCGAATCCAATCAAAAGTACTACTACGACCTCCTCGATCGTATCGCCGCCGCCGATGCCGCCCGTGCCGCCGCAGAAGCGGCCGCCGCCGCTGCGGCGGCCAAGGCCAAGAGCTAACCGCCCACTCGACGCACCATGAACAAATATTACGTCATTGTTCCGGCCGCCCTGCTGATCGGCTTCATTTTTGTCTACCACGGCGCGGTGAAGGATATGGACGCCCGCGACGCCCACCTGAAGCAGGTGGCGGCGGATAAAGCCAAGGCCGAGGAAGATCACCGCAAGGAGCTGGAGAAAAAGGCCCAGGAAGACGCCGCCAAGCAGCAGGCAATTCGCGACGAGGCGGACCGGAAGAAGGCCGCCGACGAGGAAAACACCTACAACTCGGCGATGACCCAGCTCAAGACCGAGGCGGACGGCTATTCCAGCGAATCCGACAAGCTCACGAAGGAGTCCAATCAACTGGAAATCGACATCACAAAGGCGCGCGAACTCCGGGACAAGACCACCGCCGACGCGTTCGATCTCACCAAACAGGTGGAGATGGAAAAGATCAACCGCCGCAATGCGGAGCTCGAGATCCAGCGCCTGGTCGAAATGGTCGGGAAGAAGGCCGCTGACAGCACGCTGACCGCGATGCCTCCTCCGCCGCCGCCGACGCCATCGAAGTAATCGATCCGATTCTCACCCCCAACGAAGCCGCGCCCCTCGCGCGGCTTTTTTATTTTCCCGCCCTCCTTCCGACGAGCAAAGGTGGTCTTATACCATTCGCCTGTAGCTTTTACGCTTAACAAGTGAGATGGAGATGATCAAGGTGGGCCATGGCAAGAACCCTACCTGATTTTGGCGAGGAACTGGTGAAAGAGATCGAAGCGGCGTGGGCGCA
>DASYDZ010000174.1:0-6347 GCA_036499305.1 Candidatus Didemnitutus sp. | reverse complement strand
TCTCGCGATGATTCCGATCGGGGACAACTTCACGATGGGACCCGACGATGCGCTCGAGGCGCTCGGGCTGCTGCGTCCCACCCTGGCGGTCCCGATGCACTTCAACACCTGGCCGGTGATCGCGCAGGATGCGGACGAGTTCGCCCGGCGCGCCGCCGCCCGCGGTCAACCGGTCGAAGTGCTGCCCCCGGGCGGAATCCTGGAGCTTTCGCCGATCGCGCCCTGAAGTCCTGTCGGGCCGCCCGCGGAATTTGATTTCCGCCCCGGGATTTTGCACCCAACCTGCCTCCAACGTGCCGCGGGCCAAATCCTCCCTTCAACGATCCCCGATTCGCAAAGCCGCCTGGGCGGCGATCCGCCTGTTTGCCATGGACGTCGATGGCGTCCTGACCGACGGCCGGGTGCACATCCGATCCGACGGCCTGGAGTCGAAGGCCTTTTCCATTCTCGACGGCATGGGCCTGGTCCGTCTGCGCAAGGCCGGAGTCGCCGTCGCGTGGATCTCCGGCCGGCCCTCCGAAGCCACCACCATCCGGGCGAAGGAGCTCCAGGTCGCCCATCTCGTCCAAGGCCGGACCGACAAGCTGGTCGCCCTCGAGGAGCTGGCGCGGTCGCTGCACCTCGAGGCTCGGGAAATTTGTTGCATGGGCGATGATGACATCGACGCTGCGGCCATTTCGTGGGCCGGAATCGGCGTCGCTCCCGCCGGGGCCATGCCGGCGGCGAAGAAGGTTGCGCGCTTTATTCCGGGCCGGCCGGCCGGCCACGGCGCCGTGCGCGAAGTGTGTGAACAAATCCTCGCCGGGCGGGGTCACACCGCCACTCGATGAATCGCCCGCTCGCCCTCGCCCTCATTATTGCGGCTGCCGTCCCGATGGGCGCGCAGAACACGACCCGCTTCTCGGCCGAGGCTCCGATCAAGAATTTCAAGCTGCCGATGTACACGGTTCCCGATGGTTACCGCACCTGGCTGATCCGCGGCACCGAGGCCCTCGTCCGCGGCGCCAACGATATCGACGTGTCGGAGCTCACGCTGACCATCTTCAGCGGCGATGCGCACGAAAAAATCGAGACGATGATCCTCAGTCCGTCCGCCCATGTCGCCCCCGAAAACCAGACCGCGTCGGGAAACGCGACGATCCGCGTGATCAATGACGCCTATGAGGCCAGCGGCACCGGCTGGCATTTCGACCACAAGGCCGGCACGGTTTCCATCGACCGGCACGTGAAGGTGGTGCTGCATGGCGAATTGAAAGGCTTCCTCAAATGAACCTGCGCTTCGTCCCCTTCGGAGTCCTGCTCGCCGCGACGGCGTGGGGCGCCGCCGCTCCGGCGGAGGAAACCACCACGGTCGTGACGAGTGACGGCGAGGGCCAGATGGTTTCAACCGACAAGGAAACGACGATCACATTTCACGATAACGTCGTCGTCACCGGCACCGACCTGCGCCTGACGTGCGACTTTCTGCAGGTGATCGTGCTTCGCACCGGCGATCCCAGCGCCGCGATCGGCAAGCTCGACAAGTTCAAGTCCCTCCTCGCAACCGGCAATGTCCATCTCGTGCAGGGCGCGCGCGACGCCGCCTGCGGCCGCGCCGAGGTCCTGCCCGGCGAGGACCGGATCATCATGACCGAGCATCCCGTGATCGTCGACCGCGACCAGGGCACGCGCATCAGCGGCAGGAAGATCACGATCCTGCGCGGCCAGAGGCGGGTGTTTGTGGAGGAGCCCGATCTGGTCGGCCCTCCGATCAAGGATCTCGGCCCCGCCAAGGACAAACCCGCCGGCCACCCCGCGCCGGCCACCCCGCCAAAATCCGGCTCATGAGCGTCGAGACCCAATCCGCGCCCGTTCCCGCACCTTCGGAAAAAGCCGCCGGCCCTTCGATTCGCACCGTGGGGCTGGTCAAGATCTACGGCCAGCGCACGGTCGTCAACGGCGTCAATCTCCGCGTCGACGCGGGCGAGGTCGTCGGCCTGCTCGGCAAGAATGGCGCGGGCAAGACAACGACGTTCTACATGGTGGTGGGCCTCGTGCCGGCGACGGCCGGGCGCGTGTTCATCAACGGCCAGGACGCCACGCATCTGCGCATGCACCGGCGGGCCCGGCTCGGCGTCGGCTACCTGCCGCAGGAACCCTCCATTTTCCGCAAGCTCACCGTCCGCCAGAACATCCTCGCGATCGTCGAGACGCTGCGCGAGGTGCCCGCCCGGCAGCGCGCGGCGCGGGTCGCCCATCATCTGGCCGAACTCAACATCAGCCACCTCGCCGAACAGCCCGCGTACACCCTTTCCGGCGGCGAGCGGCGGCGCCTCGAAATCGCCCGTGCGCTCGTGACGCAACCGCAGTTTCTTCTCATGGACGAACCGTTCGCGGGCGTCGATCCGCTGGCGGTCGCCGACGTCCAGAGGATCGTGCTCGAGCTCAAGCACCGCGGCATCGGCGTGCTCGTCACCGACCACAATGTGCGCGAGACGCTGCGGATCGTGGACCGCGCCTACATCATCGACAGCGGCAAGGTGATGACCGAAGGCAGCAGCGACTTTCTCGTCAACGATCCCCAGGCCCGCCAGCTCTACCTCGGGCAGGATTTCCGGCTTTGACGGCCGTCGGGAGGGTTTGACGTTCCCGCCCACTGCGATTCTTCTCCCTTCGTACCGGCCATGCCCACCAAATCGATCAACGGCATCACCGTCGCCCATTTTTTCGAGACGTACGGGGACAAGCTCGAACTCGAGCTGATCCATGGCGCGGACGGCCTGCACCGCCTCATCAAGGAGGGGTCGATCAACCGGCCGGCGCTGGCGCTGACGGGATTCTTCAAATATTTCGCCAACAAGCGCATCCAGGTGCTCGGCGCGGCGGAAATGACCTTTCTCAAGACGCTTGAGCAGCGCAAGCAGGTCGAGATTTTCGCCGAGATGGTCCGGCGTCAGATTCCGGCGATCGTGCTGACCCGCAACTATCACGCGACCCACCCGATGCTCGCCGTGTCGGAGGAGATGAAGCTGCCAATTTTCCGGACGCCAATGATCACGATGAACTTCGTGAACGCCGCGACGCTGTGCATCGACAACGAGTTCGCGCCGTCGAGCACCGAGCACGCCACCACCCTCGACATCAAGGGCGTCGGCGTGATGATCCGCGGCGACAGCGGTATCGGCAAATCCGAATGCGCGCTGGCCCTGATCGAACGCGGCCATTCGCTCGTGGCCGATGACCTCACCTGCATCCGCCTGCTCGATGAACGCGAACTGAGCGCGAGTTCCCGCGCGCTGAACCGCGGCTACATGGAGTGCCGCGGCATCGGCATCATCAACATCGCCGAGATGTTTGGCGTGAAGAGCGTCCGCCTCGAGAAACGCATCGACCTCGTCGTCTCGCTCCGTGAGTGGACGCCCGAGGTCGTCGAGGAACGCACCGGCCTCGAGGAAAACCACTACGAGATCCTCGGCGTCAAGGTGCCGCACATCGAGTTCTACGTCCGGCCCGGCCGCGACATCGCCCGCCTCATCGAGGTCGCCGCAATGGTGCAGGCCCTGAAGAAGATGGGCCACGATCCAGCGAAGGACTTCAACGACCGGCTGATCGCGCACATGTCGGAACAGCCGGCGCCAAAGACGACGACCCATCGCGTGCTTTCCACCCACTCCCCCTTCCCCATCGTCAAGGATGACGAAATTGACGAGGATGCCGTTGAGCATCCCGGTTGATTTTCTTCGCCTTGCCCTGGTCACCGTTTGAGAAGCGTCAGCCGTTCCGCGACTCCGGATTCCGTCCGCCGCGGAGCCGGCGCGCTTCCGCGGTGTGAATCGATTTACCATGCCCCGTCCCGACCATCGTCAACCCGACCAACTCCGGCCCGTCACCATCGAGGCCAGCATCGCACCCTACGCCTCGGGCTCCGTCCTGATCGGCTTCGGCCTGACCCGCATCATCTGCGCGGCCACGATCGAGCCCAAGGTGCCGTCGTGGATGCGCCAGCAGGGCGTGACCGGCGGCTGGCTGACCGCGGAATACTCGATGCTTCCCTACAGCACGCTCGAGCGGAAGGCGCGCGACATCACCAAGGGGCGTCCCGATGGACGCACGATCGAGATCCAGCGGCTCATCGGCCGCTCGCTTCGCGCCGTCATCGACCTGGAGAAGCTCGGGGAGAACACGCTGTGGATCGACTGCGATGTGCTGCAGGCCGACGGCGGCACGCGCACCGCGGCGATCACCGGAGCCTACCTCGCCGCGCGCCTGGCCATTCAAAAGCTGCTCGACGCGCGGAAACTCGCCGAGAACCCGCTCACCGATTCCGTTGCCGCCGTCAGCGTCGGCATCTGCGGCGGCGCCCATCTGCTCGATCTCGCGTATCTCGAGGACAAGGATGCCGACGTCGATTTCAATGTCGTGATGACCGGCCGCGGCCAGTTCGTCGAGGTGCAGGGCGCCGGCGAGGAATCGACGTTCACCCATGAGCAGCTCCAAAGCCTGCTCGGCCTCGCCCAAAAGGGGCTGCAGGAACTCGCCGCCCAACAGACCGCGTTCCTCGCCCGCCATCTCCTCAAGGCCTGATTTCACATGAACTCCCCGTTGGCCCGTGGCTCCCTTGGTGCCAAATTCGACCGCCACGCCTTCAATGATTTTCTCGTCGGCGGAGGGCTGCCGCCGCCCAACCTTCGCGCGAAGGCCGGGCAGGGACGGTTTGTTTCGTCCCAAGAGGCGAAAAAATAGGTCCACGGACAACGTCGCCGTGCATCGCAACGACTCCCCCCCGGGGCGAAGGCGCGGAGGCGCCCCGGGCGGACAATGACCAGCGATGGCATCCGCGGAACGACACTATTCCTGGAGCTGGGATCTGGCTTCGTCGCCCGAGGCGCTCTGGCCTCTGGTTTCGGATACGGATCATTTCAACCGCGACTGCGGTTATCCCGCCGTGGTGGTCGTGCCGGCCGAAGAGATCAAGGGACCGCGGGTTCCCGATTCCCGCCGGCTTCGCGCCCGGCACCTCGGCATCACGGTCGAGTGGGACGAGCGCCCGTTCGAATGGCTCGCCCCCCGGCGTTTCGGCGTTGATCGCGTTTTTCTCCGCGGGCCGTTCGCCCGGATTCGCGCCCTTTGCGAACTGGCTCCGCTCGCGCCGGCGGGAACCCGTCTGACCTATCGGACCTGGTTCACCCCGGCCGGCATGATGGGAAAACTGGCCTTGGCGGCCGGGGGAGCCGATTGGACTTTCCGACGCCCGTTCGACCGGACGTTTCGTCTCTACGATCGTCTCGCCCGGTCCGGCAGACGGCCGCTTGCGCGCGCCGGGGCCGCGCTCAGTCCGGGCGGAGGCCTCCGCCTCGCGGCGATTGAGCAGGCCCTGGTCAGCGACGGTGCGCAACCCCCGGCGCTCGTCGACCGGCTGGCGGAATATGTCACGCGATCCGATGATCTCGCCGTCCAGCGAATCCGCGCGTACGCGCTGGCCGACGAGTGGCAGTCCGATCGCCGCGAAACGCTCAAGCTCTGCCTTCACGCCACGCGCACCGGCCTGCTGGATTTTCGCTGGGACGTCATCTGCCCCCACTGCCGCGGGGCGAAGGTGGTCGTGGGATCGCTCTACGACCTGAAGCCCGAGGCCTATTGCGATACCTGCGAAATCGACTTCATCGCAAATTTCGACCGCTCGATCGAACTCAGCTTCACGCCGAGCGCCGCGATCCGGCGCGTCGAGCGCGTGGAATACTGCGTCGGCGGCCCGCAACTCACCCCTCATGTGGTCGCCCAGCAGGTGCTCGCGGCCCGGAGCACGGCAACATTTCCGCTGCCCCGGCAGCCGGGCCGGTTCCGCGTCCGCACCGGCAAGGGCGGTCACCTCCATCCGCTGCGCGTCGAAACCGGCGGGGCGGGACGAGCGACCGTTGCCCTGGACGCCGCCGCGGCACCTGAATCCGAGCTGACGCTCGAGCCCGGCGCCGAGTTGACACTCGACAACCGGAGCGACTCCGACCTCCGGGTGATGATCGAACACCTGGCCTGGAGCGACCAGGCGACGACCGCGTCCGAGGTCACGGCACTGCAGGTTTTCCGGGATTTGTTTTCCCGCGAGGTATTGCGCCCGGGCCGCCAGGTCTCGGTGAGCAACCTGACGGTGCTGTTCACCGACCTCAAAGGCTCGACCCAGCTTTATCTGGAGATTGGCGATGCCCCGGCTTTCGGCCGGGTTCTGACTCATACCAATCCCCCTTAGGTATTACACTTTAAGCTGGCACGCCAGAGTTTACCTGATCGGCGAGCCAGGCGTGGATGAGGCCGGAAACTTTGTCGGGCAACGTCCAGAGCCTGGAGGCGGCGGCGAGGTGGTTCTCGAGTTT
>DASYDZ010000173.1:0-2201 GCA_036499305.1 Candidatus Didemnitutus sp. | reverse complement strand
TTGAGGCCCGGCGGTCCCGAGGCGGAGTGTGCCGAGGGATGCGCGGATCGTGGATGCAACGCGAGACGCGCACAATCCCGCCCTCTCCGCCTGAATCCTTAAGGCAACCCCAATCCTGCTAAAATTCGCACCTCCGGAGAGGTGGATGAGTGGTTTAAGTCGCACGCCTGGAAAGCGTGTGTACGGTGAAAGCCGTACCGCGGGTTCGAATCCCGCCCTCTCCGCCAGTCAAGCCAGTACCGGTAACCGACAAGCCCTGAATTTCCCGCTTCAATAACTGGCATGTCCACCGTCAAGCGCGCCGGTGCGCCGGCTCTGCATTACGTCGTCGACGACCACACCAATCCCTGGGACGATGCGCCGTATCTGATACTGCAGCACGGCAACGGACGGTCGTCACGATTCTGGTACAGCTGGGTTCCCTATCTCAGCCGTTTCTACCGCGTGGTGCGGCCGGATGCGCGGGGGCTGGGGCGATCGTCCGCGGATTTCGACCTCGATCGCGACATGACCGTCGAAGCGCTCGTCGGCGATCTCGTTGCGATCATCGAAGCTCTCGGAAACAGGCCGGTCCATTTCTGCGGCGAATCCATGGGCGGCATACTCGGCATCGCCCTGGCGGCAACCCACCCGCATCTGGTGCGGACGCTGACGCTGGTGTCGACTCCGGTCTCCATCAACAGGAAGGTGAAAGCGGACTACGCGCTCGGGCATGCCTCCCGGACGGATGCCGTGCGGGAGGTCGGCATGAAAGCCTGGCTGGAGGAAACCAACCGCAGCACGCGGTTTCCGCCTTCCGCCGACCCGGGCCTGATCGCCTGGTACAACGAGGAATTCCTCCGCAACCGCCCCGAAGTGCAGCTGGCGATGGCGCGACTGGTGAACGAAGCCGATGCCGTGCCATACCTGCCGCGCATCGAGGCCCCGGTGCTCGGCCTGTATCCGACGGGCGGCAGCATTACCGACGATCATCAGGAACGAGCACTTGCCGAGGGCATCCGGAATCTGCGGATAGTGCACCTGCCGACCTCTTTTCACAAGGTGCAGCTCCTGTACCCCGCCGCCTGCGCCGGACAGCTTCTGCATTTCATTTCGCAACACGACGGCACCGTTTGCCGGGAATGCTAGACCGATGACAAAAACGCAAAAGCGCCTTGTCGAATGGCTGTCAGCTGCGCTGATGGCTTCGACCATCCCCCTTCTGGCGCTCGGAGCGGAGAAGACGCACGATTTTCCGACACGGCCGATCCGCATCATCATTCCGTTTCCAGCGGGAGGCCCGCGTGACATGCAGGCGCGACTCATCGGGACCAAGCTCACCGCGGTCTGGGGCCACTCGATCATCATCGACAACCGCGCCGGCGCAAACGGCATCGTGGGCACGGCCCTCGCCGCCCAGGCCACGCCCGACGGCTACACGCTCCTCATGATTTCGGCCGGACATGCCGTGAGCGCGACGCTCTACCCCAGGCTGCCCTACGACAGCCTGCGTGATTTCGCGCCCATCGGACGATCGGCCTCGGCGCCCGGCATCGTGGTCGTCGCGCCGGCCTTTCCGGCCAGATCGGTGCCCGAATTGATCGATTACGCGCGCGCGCGGCCCGGCAAGCTGTTCTATGCGTCCGCCGGCACAGGGTCCCCCAGCCACCTGGCGGTCGAATTGTTCAAGCTGATGACTCGCACCGATTTCACCCACGTCCCGTACAAGGGCATGGCGCAGGGAATCACCGATCTCCTGGCCGGCCAGATCCAGTTGAGCATGCCGAGCATACCGGGCGGGCTGCCGCTGGCGCGGGCAGGAAAGCTGCGCGCGCTCGCCGTCACCAGCGCGCGGCGCTCCCCCGCCGTGCCGGAATTGCCGACCGTCGCGGAGACCGGCGTGCCGGGCTACTCGGCGTCGAACTGGTACGGATTCGCGGCACCGGCCAGGACGCCCGACGCCATCATCACGAAGCTGAATGCGGAGATCACCCGGGCGGTCACCGCGCCCGATACTCGCGCGCACATGGCCGATATCGGCCTGGAAGCAGAGACCAGCACTCCAGCGGAATTCGGGGAGTTCATAAAAGCCGAGATCGCCAAGTGGGCGAAAGTGATCAAGGCGACGGGCTTGAAGCCGGAGTAGCGTGCTAGAGATTCCCGGCTCCCGTTGCGTGGGACCGGGTGCCCTCGAGCTCGCGCACGCTCAGCATCACCACCCT
>DASYDZ010000172.1:0-3748 GCA_036499305.1 Candidatus Didemnitutus sp. | reverse complement strand
TCTTCTTTCGCGTCGTCAGCGTGTTTCGCGGGCAATCTGCTTTTCACCACGGATGGCACGGATCACACGGATCGATCCCCATCCAATTCTTTGCGTTCTCTTGCGGCTAAAATTCCCACCGATTCGTGATCGTTCGTGAATTTCGTGAACAAATCCTGATCACTCTTCTTTCGCGTCGTCAGCGTGTTTCGCGGGCAATCTGCTTTTCACCACGGATGGCACGGATCACACGGATCGATCCCCATCCAATTCTTTGCGCTCTCTTGCGGTAGATTGATTGGGCCCACTTCTTTCGCGCCGTTAGCGTATTTCGCGGGCCGATGTTTGAACCACAAGGCACGGAGAGTCGGATTCTTTCCATGTATTCAGTGTGTTCCGTGGGCCAATGATCCGGTCGGCTTTGCGCCCTCTTGCGGCCAATCAATGGGGTCCAATTCGCATGATTCGCGGGCCATCTCTTTTTGACCACGGATTGCACGGATCACACGGATTCAATCGCGGCGTAAAGCCGCTCCCACAGTTGGGCGCGCGGCTGCGGGTGTTCTCTTTGCGCTCTATAGCGGCAAATCCGAATCGGGCTCTTTCGCGTCCTCCGCGTGTTTCGCGGGCCACCTGTTTGGACCGATCCGTCTCTTTTTCTTTGCGCCCTCTTGCGGCCAATCAATGGGGTCCAATTCGCATGATTCGCGGGCAAGACTCCCAGCGGTTTGTGATCGTTCGTGAGTTTCGTCGGCAAATTCCAAACAAATGGCAATTCGCGCGGGCTCAAGTCGGCCACGGATGCGGCGGCTATGGAGTTTCGGCAATTTTTGCCGGCCACTTTTCGAGGGAGCTCATCGACACCGAGGTTTTTTCCTTAAGCGGATTCTTGAAAGATTTAAACCGCGGAAGCACAGGCATTAACAATAGTTCCCGGCCCCTTGGCATCGGCGTTGCTTTTACGTGCGAACACACACGATGGCCGACCAGGACAATGACCAAAAAACCGAGCAGCCGACCGAGCGTCGCCTGACTGATGCGTCTGAACGCGGCCAGTTCGCGCACACGCCGGAATTGTCCGTCCTGCTGATGCTCGGCGCCGCCCTCGGGGTGCTGGCTTTCACGGCCCGGTCGACCGCCGACACCGTGGCCGGCTACGCGACGGGAATGTTCGGCCGGTTTGCGACGACTCACGTGGAGCTGGGCACCGTGTCGGGCGAAGTGAACGGGATCATGTGGACGGTGGGCCAGTGCCTCCTGCCGGTGCTCATCGCCTGCGTCGGCGCCGCGCTGTTCGCGAGCGGTCTGCAGAGCGGTTTCCAACTTTCCCCCAAGGCCGTGACGGTGAAGTTCGAGCAGTTGAATCCGGTGGCCGGATTCGCCCGCATCTTCTCGAAGGCCACGCTCGTTCGCTCGGGCATCGATATTCTCAAGGTCGTGGCCATCGCGACCGCGCTCTACCTCGGCACGCGCTCGCTGCTCGAGGACCCGCTCTTCTCCGCGCCGGTCGAGGCGGGCTATCTGGCCCAGTTCCTCAACCACGCGACCATCGCGTTCCTGTCCCGCCTCCTGTTTTCGCTCGGCGTCATCGCCGCGATCGGCTTCGGCTGGGAAAAATTCAAGACCTCGCGCGAGCTGATGATGACGCGCCAGGAAGTGAAGGACGAGCGCCGCAATTCGGAAGGCGACGCGCTGGTCAAGGGCGCGATGCGCCGCATGGCCCGCCGGCTGATGCAGAAACAGATGCTGGAGGCCGTCGCCACGGCGGACGTCGTGATCACCAACCCGACCCACTTTGCCGTCGCGCTGAAATACGAGCGCGGCCTCGACCAGGCCCCGGTCATCCTCGCCAAGGGCGAAAACCGTTTCGCGCAGCGCATCAAGGCCCTCGCCGTTGAGCACAGCGTGCCCATGGTCGAGAACAAGCCGGTCGCGCGCCTGCTGTTTGCGCTGGGCAAGGTGGGCGAGGGGATTCCGCCCGAACTCTACCAGGCCATCGCCGAGATTCTCGCGGTCGTCTACCGCACGCATCGCTACTACTTCCACCAGTTGAAGACCCGCCGCATCGAGGCGGGCGCCCGCGAGGGCGCGATCGGAGCCGCCTAAGCCATGCCCGTCAGCTCCAACAGTTACGTCACCCGCCTGCTGCAGCGCGCCGACCTGCTCTTCACGTTCGGCCTGTTCGGCACCGTGCTCCTGCTGGTGCTGCCGATCCCGCCGTTCCTGATCGACGCATTGCTGTCGCTCAACCTCGGCCTCTCGATGCTCGTCCTCCTCGCGATCATCTACGTCAAGGAGCCGCCGGAGTTCTCGGGGTTTCCGACGACGCTGCTCGCCCTGACGCTCTTCCGCCTCGCGCTCAACATCAGCTCGACGCGCCAGATCCTGGTCAAGGGCTACGCCGGTCACGTCATCGATTCCTTCGGTCACTTCGTCATCCAGGGCAACTACATCGTCGGCGCCGTCGTTTTTCTCATCCTGGTGGTGATCAACTTTGTGGTCATCACGAAGGGTGCCGGCCGCATCGCCGAGGTCAGCGCGCGCTTCACCCTCGATGCCCTGCCTGGCAAGCAGATGGCCATCGATGCCGAGCTCAATGCCGGCATCATCGACGAGGCCACGGCGACCGCCCGCCGCCTGAAGATCCAGAAGGAAGCCGACTTCTACGGTGCGATGGACGGCGCCTCGAAGTTCGTGCGCGGCGATGCGATCGCCGGCATCCTGATCACTCTCGTCAACGTCATCGGCGGTTTCGCGATCGGCGTCTTCCAGATGGGACTTTCGCTCAACGAGTCCCTGCAGAAGTTCACGCTCCTCTCGATCGGTGACGGTCTGGTTTCCCAAATTCCCGCGCTGGTCATTTCGATCGGCGCCGGCCTGCTCGTGACGCGCGCCTCGGACGGCAACAATCTCGGCACCCAGGTCGTCGGCCAGATCGTCAAGTACCCCCGTGCGCTCGGCCTCGCCGCGGCGTGCATGGTGGTCTTCGGCCTGCTGCCAGGCATGCCGACGCTTCCGTTTCTGGGCCTGGGGGCCCTCGCCGGTTTCATGGCCCGCACGCTCAAGGAGCAGGAACCCGCCAAGGCCACCGCCGCGGCCGGGGGCAAGAATGCCAAGGGCGCCGGAGGCAAGAACGCCCCCGCCGGCTCCGGGACGGGCGCCGCCACCGTGGCCACCGCATCCGACGATGTCCGCAAGCTCATCGACATCGATGTCTTCGCCATCGAGATCGGTTACGGGCTTCTCACGCTCGCCGACGCGAAGGTGGGCGGCGACCTGCTCGCCCGTGTCACCGGGGTCCGCAAGACGCTGGCCCGCGAAAAGGGCATCGTCATTCCGCCCATCTCGGTCCGCGACAATCTCGAACTCGAGGCCAACGATTACCGCTTCCTGCTGCGCGGCCGCACGGTCGCCAAGGGTTCGCTGGTCCCCGGCCGGTTCCTCGCGATGAACGTCGCCGGCAGCAAGGTCCGCCTCCGCGGCCAGCCGACGCGCGAGCCGGTTTTCAACCTCGATGCGACATGGATCGACGAGGGCGAGAAGAAGACCGCTGAGATGAACAATTACACGGTCGTCGACCCGGCCTCGGTCATGATCACGCATCTTTCCGAGACGCTCAAGGCCCACGCCCACCTGCTGCTCGGCCGCCAGGATGTCCAGTCGCTCATCGACCACGTCAAGGCGACGCACGCCGCGCTCATCGCGGAGCTGCTCCCGGACCTCGTCAACATCGGCATCATCCAGCGCGTGCTCCAGAATCTCCTGCGCG
>DASYDZ010000171.1:0-2621 GCA_036499305.1 Candidatus Didemnitutus sp. | reverse complement strand
TTCGAGGCCCGCGAGCTGTTCCATGCGGTTCAGCTCGTTGCCGAGCGTGTCGTTCGTGTAATCGAAATTCTGGTTCCGGTACTTCACCACGAGCCCGAGCTTTTCGTTCACCGAGGTCGTGTAACGGGCGTCAAACTCGTTCAGGTCGAGCGACTGGTCGACGTTGACCGGCACGCCGTTCAGCAGGGACTCGGGATTCCGCGAAATCGAATAGACGTCGCTCAGGTCGAGGTTCGAGATTTGTGAGAACGAATGCGCGAGGCGCGCATCCAGGCGGTGGCTCGCCAGGTCCTTGCTGCCGGGACGATCCTCGAAATGGTCCAGGCTCAGTTCGTAGCCCGCCGAAAGGAATGTCTGGTCGGTCACCGAGCTGTTGAAGAGAATCGCCGGCGTCACGTTGTAAATCATGCTGCCGATCTCGCCCGTCGCGGAACCGAAGATGTTGCTGTCGTGATAAACCGAGGCCCCGAGCCGGAAACTGAACGCCTTGCCCTGTTCCTGCTCCGGAATCGGCGCGTAAACCGCCAGGGCAGCGGAGGTGATCGTCAGCGAAGTCAACAGGCCGAGGGTCCTTTTCATGTGGGGGGGGTGGCGTCTTAACCCGACTCTTGCAGTTGAAAATTGAAGGTGGAGAGTTGAGAGGATTTTCCCCTGTGGAATCTATCCGTGCCGGCCGCGATCAAGCGCTCCCAGCGTCCGGGATGGTGCGCCAATCTTCAACTTCGAACTTCCGAAGACACGATCCGGGTCGAGCCGTGGGCTCGCAGCAATGTTCATTCGTGTTGGTCCGTGGTTCGACTGCATTGGTCCGGCTTACAGGACATAGGCCGAAGCGTAATGTTCAGGCAATTCAAATTCCCCGGTGCAGCAGGGAGTTGGGGTCGACGAGGAGCACCATGTTGTCGGTGAGTCGCAGGGGGGCCGCGCTCAGCGGGAAACCCGGCGGCATCCGGCGGGTGACCAACCCGGTGTAAACGCCACCCCACCCACCCGCATCGCTCAACTGGATCGTGTCGCCCTTTCGCGCCGCCAGTTCGGTGAAGAACGGCCGGTCCAGCGTGACCGGCGTCAGCAGCAGGGCGCCGATGCCCTGGTCGACCGAGATTGTGTAAAGATCGCGCAGGCGGTCCGGCTTGGACCACACCCGCATCTGGCCGTACCAGGCCGTGCCGGCGGGGACGTCGGCCGCCACGCCGGTCCCCGGCAGGAACTTCGTCTGCATGTCCCGGCGGAGCTCGATGAACAGATTCGGATAGTACGGCGGAAAATAGAAATGGATGCGCCGCGGCTCCAGGCAATCCCGGACCAGCGGGAGCGCCTGCAGGGCCAGGAGGCCGGCCACCGCCCAGCGCCAGTTGGCCGCCAGCGCGGCCTGGCTGTCGACCAGCACGAAGAAAAATCCGGTCCCGAAGACGATGATCAGCGGCGCCAGGTAGTAGGCCGGCAGGCGCGGACTTTCGCCCGAGTTGAAAAATGGCTGCGCGGCGAGCAGCACCAGCGCCACCACCGCAAAGCACCAGCGGGTCCGGTTCGCGGCGCCGTGACGGAACTGGTAGGCGAGTCCGGCCACGAAAAACGCGGTTAGCAGCATGCCGCCACCCGACCACACCCGCTCGCGCAGATTGCGTTCCATGCCGGTGAGCCCCTTGTTGGCGAGCTTGCTCAGGTCGAGCGATGGAGCCTCGACGGAGGCGGTGTCGCGCTGCGCCGATGGCATGGCGGTGGGATCGTCCGCCTTGAGCGCGAGATCCTGCCAACCCAGCGCCAGGGGATGTCCGGCCACGCGAATATTGCGCACCAGCCAGGGCGACGCAGTGAGCGTCGCCGCGCCGAGGAAGGCCGCGAGCGCCATGGATCGGGTGCGCACGGGCAGGCGCCAGAAGAGATATGCGGCGACGAGAGGAATCGCCAGGCCGGCCGGGTATTCCGTCAGGAAAAGCAGGCCGCCGACCACGCCGGCGCCCGCCAGCAATGCGATCGAACGGTTTCCCGCGGCATCGTCCGGACGCCGCAGCTCGATCTCGGCCAGCAAATTGAAGAGTCCGACCGTCAGGACCATCAGCAGCGGCAGGCCGCTCAGGATCACCGTTTGTTGCCAGAGCGTCACCGAAACCGCGGTCGCCACCGCCGCCACCACCGCCACCCGACGGTCGAACAGCCGGGCGGCGAGACGGGCGGTCAGGCCGACTGCAATCCAGAAGAGCATCAGGTTCAGGGCGAGAATGGCATAGTCGGGCGCCCAACCGCCGGGCGGGGCGGGCACGTTTTTCCAGGCCGCGTCCGGCAGCAGCATGAAGAGTCCCGCCAGCACCATCGCGTAGAACGGCGGCTGGTGCAGCTCCGGATAGGGCGCCTTCTCGTCGAACGGAACCCCGCGCGCCTTCAACACCGCGTAGGTTTGGGGATAGTTGACGAGTGTGGTGAACCCCTGGCCGCGCGCCAGTTGCCGGCCCAGCACCGCCTGCTGCATCGTCCACTCGTCCGGAATGCCATGGAACTGCTTCCACGCAAAAACAACGGTCAACAGGAGTGCCAGCACGATCAACGCGACGCGCACCATCCAGCGCGCGCCCGCGCCCTGTTCGAGCCAATGAATAAAATCCTGCGGCGATCTCATCGGT
>DASYDZ010000170.1:0-13069 GCA_036499305.1 Candidatus Didemnitutus sp. | reverse complement strand
CGCCGTGTCGACGGCACCGGCGCAAGGTCCTCGTTGGAGAGCCCGCTGGTCACCAGGTCGACCTGGACGTCGGGGGCGTTGGCCGTATTCGAGGGCTGGCTCATGGACGAAAAGGTCGGTCGGCGGACGGCTGGATGCAGGGCGGGATCTCCGCATGCCGCCGCGAACGATCATTGGCCAACGAGACGAAAGGCGGGGTTCGCAGACCCCGCCCGGCATCGCGGGCCGAATTGTTCGGACGGCATTCGCGCTCGGGGTTCATGGGGCAGCCGGCTGCGTTTCTAGAAATGATCAGGTTGGCGCGGCAGGAACTGCCCGCGGCCGATCTTTCCGACAAATTTTCCGTCCCGTGCTGCGACTTCGCCGCGCACCGTGACCACGCTCGGGCGCCCTTCGACCGGCCAGCCCTCGAAGGCGCTGTAGTCGACATTCATGAGCTGCGTGCGGGCCGAAATCGTGCCGCGATAGTCGGGATCGAACACGACGAGGTCGGCATCGGCTCCGGGTTGGATCGTGCCCTTGCGCGGAAACAGCCCGAACAGCTTGGCGGCCCGTGTGCTCGCCACGTTGACGAACGTGGCCAAATCGATCCGACCGGTCCGGACGCCATGGGTGTAGAGCAGGCGGATGCGCTCCTCGAGCGAGGGAATGCCATTTGGGATCTTCGTGAAATCGGCGCGGCCCATCGGTTTCTGTTTGGCGAAATCGAAGGGCGCGTGATCGGTGGCGACCGTGTTCACCAGGCCCGAGCGGAGGCCATGCCACAGCACCGATTGGTTGCGGACGTCGCGCAGCGGCGGCGACATCACGTACTTGGCGCCCTCAAAATCCGGACGCTCGGCGTAGGTCTTGTCGAGCACCAGGTACTGGATGAGCGTCTCGATCGCGACGCGGACGCCGCGCCCGCGGGCGGCGATCGCGCGCTCGAGGGCCTCCGCGCAGCTCAGGTGCACAATGTACACGGCCGCGCCGGTCAGCTCGGCAAAGGTCATGAGGTGGTTGACGCCTTCGGCCTCCACGGAGGGCGGCCGGCTTTCGTGATGCTGGCCGGGATCGGACTTGCCGGCGGCGAGCAGCTCGCGGCAGCGTTCGGTCACCAGCGTCTCGTTCTCGCAGTGGGCGGTGACGATGACCCCGAGTTCCCTCGCGAGCTTCAGTGTCCGGTAGAGTTCCGTGTCGTCGATGCCGAACGCGCCCTTGTACGCCAGGAAGATCTTGAACGAGCTGACGCCGCGTTCGACGATCTGCCGGAGTTGCGCCGGCGTATTTTCATCGAAACGGGTCACGCCCATGTGGAACGTGAAATCGCAGGCCGATTTGCCCACCGCCTGGCTCATCCAGAGTTCGAAGGATTTCAGGGCGTCGTCACCGCGCGCCGGACAACACATTTCGATCAGCGTCGTGGTGCCGCCGACGAGCGCGGCCTTCGAGCCGGTCTCATAGGTGTCCTTGGAGAACGTGCCCATGAACGGCAGGTAGATGTGGACGTGCGGATCGATGAAGCCCGGGAAGACAAATTTCCCGGTGGCGTCGATCACCTCCGCGCCCGCCGGAGCCGGCAGGTTGCGGTCGATACGCGTGATCGTCTCGCCCTCGCACCAGATGTCGGCGACGTAGCGCGAATCCGCCGTGACGATTTCGCCGTTCTTGATCAGGAGAGACATGGATCGTATTTGACCACGGATTTCACCGAGCGCACGGATTAAACTACCGGACGACCCGGCGCCATTTTAGCGTCGGATGTTTGAAATTGAGCAAGATTGCCAGCCGAATTCGGGTGATGGTCAGATATCCGATCATTTGCGATAGATGGGTGTCAGTGAACTCCTCGGTAACCTTTGGGTCTACGACGACTTTGGCGTCCACGATCAAGTCAGGCACAAGAGTATCGACGATCGCTCCCCGGTAATAAACGTCAAAGCGTCGCTGCTGTTCGATGTCGTGGCCGCGGTGTCGAAGTTCGATCGCGAGCGCATTCTCATAGGCTTTTTCGTTAAGTCCGGGTCGAAGGGTGTTCAATACTTGCATCGCGGAGCCGAGGATCGCCTGACTCAATTCTGCGTGGACCAGTTTTTCCGAGACATTGTTATCTGACATGCATCTCTTCTGGGCATCGGCGATTCCGATTCAATGCGCAGAACTCATCCTGCTGCAGGAGCCTCTCGGCCTGCTGGTCAATCCGTGAACATCCGTGAAATCGGTGGTCAAAAACTGCTTGTTGCCCGTCGCTCAGCGATTTCCATCATTTCTTCCATACGTCTCCCACGTTGAGCCCCGGCCAGCGGGAGCTCACGACCTTCTGCTGGGTGTAGAACTGCACCGCCTCGCGGCCCTGGATGTGCAGGTCGCCAAAGAATGAATCATCCCAGCCGGTGAAGGGAAACATCGCGAGGGTCGCGGGGACGCCGACGTTCACCCCGACCATGCCCGCCTTCACCCGCAACGTGAACTCGCGGGCCGCCTTGCCGTCGCTCGTGAAGATCGCGGCGCCATTGCCGTAGGCCGAGCGGTTGGCCTGCTCGATCGCGGCGTCGAGATGGTCCATCCGCATCACGTTCAGCACCGGACCGAAAACCTCCTCGCGCGCGATGGTCATCTCGCGCGCGACCTGGTCGACGATCGTCGCGCCGACGAAGAATCCGCCGGGCGCATCCGCGATCTTCACGGACCGGCCGTCACAGATCACCCTGGCCCCTTCTTTTTCGCCGCTCGCCACCAGGCTGAGCACCCGGTCGCGGTGCGCCGCGGTGATCACGGGGCCCATGTCGGGCTGCGCGGCGCGGTCGGTCGGGCCGACGCGAATGGCGCGGGCGGCCTCGGTGAGCGACGGCAGCAGGCGGTCCGCGGCCGCGCCGACCGTGATGGCGGTCGAGCCGGCCATGCAGCGCTCGCCCGCGCAGCCGAACGCCGCGGTCGAAAGTGCCTCGACGGTGCGTGGAATATCCGCATCCGGCATCACGACGATGTAGTTCTTCGCCCCGCCGTTGGCCTGCACCCGCTTGCCGTGCTTCGTGCCGGTTTCCCAGATGTAGCGGGCGATTGGGGTGGATCCGACAAAGGAGACCGCCTTGACCTGCGGATGCGTGAGGAGCGTGTCCACGGCGGGACGGCCGCCATGGACCAGGTTGAACACGCCTTTCGGGAGGCCGGCCTTTTCGAGCAACTGCGCCAGAAGAATCGCGGTCAGCGGCACCTTCTCGCTCGGCTTCAGCACGAAGGTGTTTCCGCAGGCGATCGCGAGCGGATACATCCAGAGCGGCACCATCGCGGGGAAGTTGAAGGGCGTGATGCCCGCGCAGACCCCCAGCGGCAGATTGATCGTCTCGCAGTCGACCCCACGGGCGATGTTCTTGAGCGAGTCGCCAAACAACAGGGTGGGAATGCCGCAGGCGTATTCGATGTTTTCGAGTCCGCGGTAGACGCTCCCGCGGGCCTCGGCGTGCGTCTTGCCGTGCTCGCGCGAGACCGTACGGCACATCTCGTCGAAATTTTCCTCGACGAGCTGGCGGTAGCGGAAAAAAAAGCGCGCCCGCTCGATCGGCGGCGTGTCCCGCCAGGCCGGGAAGGCGGCCTGCGCGGCGGCGACGGCCTCGGCCGCTTCGGCGGCGCCGTCGGCCGGACACTCGGCGATCACTTCACCGGTGGACGGATTGAAAACGGGCGTGGAGGCGCCGGTGCCGGTGCGCCATTCGCCGCCGATGAAGTGCGGACAGGAAGCCAGAGGGGAAGCCATGGGAGTTTTATCCACGAATTACACGAATCGGCACGAACCAACAATGATAACCACGGAGCCACTGGGAACACAGGGCGCTTCAAACACTATCCCTGGTGTCTCGGTGGTTCCGATATTTGGGATCGTTTGATTCGTGACCATTCGTGAAATTCGTGGGGGCCCGTTTCTCAGTTTTTCGACAGGGCGTCGGACTGCTTCACGAACTCGTCTCCGCTCCATTCGCCGTCGGATTTCACCACCTTGGCGGCGGCGGCCTTCTGGGCCGACTTGCGGGCGGTCTGTTTCTGCACGAGATCGGCGTGGGTGGTGAAGTAGGGAAGGCTCCGGCCGCGAAAATCCGCGAGGGTCTCGAACTTGTGCTTCGCCATGAACCCCAGCAGCTCCTCGCACATCGGCTTCACGCACTCGTAGCCCATCTTCATCACGCCGGTGCACACCTGCACCGTATCGGCGCCGAGCAGAATGAACTGCGCGGCATCGAGGCCGCTCTCGATTCCGCCGAGGCCCGACAGCGACCGGTCGGGAAATTCGCTGCGGATCAGCGTCGCGAGCTCCATGACCATGCGGAGCGCGATCGGCTTGACGGCGCGGCACGAATAGCCGCCCGGGGTGGTGTAGCCCTCGACCGTCGGCTCGGGCCGAAGGGTGTCGAGATTCACGCCCATGACGCTGCGGATCGTGTTGATCGCGCTCAGGCCGGTGGCGCCGCCGCGCAACGCGGCCCGCCCGGGTTCCTCGATGTGCGTGATGTTCGGGGTCATCTTCGCCCAGACCGGCTTTTTGGCCGCGGCTTTCACCCAGCCGCAGACCTCCTCGAGGATATCGGGATCCTGGCCCATGGCTGCGCCCATCTTGCGCTCGGGCAGTCCGTGCGGACACGAGAAGTTCAGCTCAAACGCGTCCACTCCGGCATCCTGGCAGCGCTCGACGATCTCCACCCACGCGTCGCGCCGGTACTCCTCCATGATCGAGGCGATGAGCACGCCCTCCGGATGGGCGTCCTTGCACTTCTTGAACTCCTCGATCCAGAGATGGATCGGCCGGTCGGAAATCAACTCGATGTTCTCCCAGCCGATCACCTCGCCGCTGGTGGCGTGGAGTTTGGCGTAGCGCGGCGAGACATTGACGACCTTCGAGGCGTCGAGGCTGACGGTCTTGGCGATCACGGCTCCCCAGCCCTCGCGGAACGCCCGCTGGATCACGCTGAGATTGGTGCCGGGCGGCCCCGAACCGATCACGAACGGGTTCGGGAGTTTCAGTCCATCGACGGTGGTGGCGAGCGTGGGCATCGTGAGGTCGTGGTTGGTCCGAAGCCGGAGGGGCGGGAACCGGCGGGAAAAGTCAGTCAACGAGGCCGGCTGTTCCCCGGCGGCCGCGCGGGCGCCGGCAGGAATCGGAGGTTGATGATTGGCGGATTGAACCTTGTGCGATAACCCCTAGTTTCCAAGCAGCAAATAGGCCCGCCGGGTTCCGCCTTTCGTGCGATCCGTCCGGTCGCCCGCCGCCATGCCATCCACCGTCAAACCCGAGCGCACGATTGCGGAACTGAAGGATCTGCGGCGCCTGACCGCCGATGAGAACGGTGCGCAACGGGTGGCGTTCACGCCGACGTGGACCGCGACGCGTCAATGGCTGCGCGCCAAGGCGGCGGTGCTTCCCGTCGAGGAACACGTCGACGCGGCGGGCAACTGGTGGGCGACGTTGCGCGGCGATTCCGAAAAAGCGCTTCTCCTCGGCGGCCATATGGACTCCGTTCCGAACGGTGGCTGGCTCGACGGATGCCTCAATGTCCTGGCCGGCCTCGAGATTTTGCGCCGGATCGCGGAGCAGTATCACGGGCGACCCCCGGTGACGGTGCGCCTGGTCGACTGGGCCGACGAGGAGGGCGCGCGTTTCGGCAAGAGTCTTTTCGGCTCCTCGGCGTGTTCGGGTTCGCTCGACATGGACGAGGCACGGAGGCTCAAGGATCGCGTGGGGATCGCGCTGCCCGACGCATTGCGCGAGGTCGGCATCGATTTCGAACGGGTCAAGGACTGCCGGCAGGAGCTGAAAAACGCGGCCGCCTATCTCGAGCTGCACATTGAGCAGGGGCCGGTGCTGCTCGATCGGGATCTGCCGCTCGGTGCGGTGCTCGGGACCTTTGGCGTCGAGCGCCACGCCATCACCTTTCACGGCCAGGGGGCGCATTCCGGCAGCACGCCGATGAACCGGCGGCGCGACGCCTTTCTCGCTGCGGGCCGGATGGGCCAGGAAATCTATCGGATCGCCGGCGCCGAGGGTGGGGTCTGCACGATCGGCTCATGCACCACGAAGCCGGGAATCGTCACCAGCGTCGTGGAGGAATGCCGGATCACGCTCGACCAGCGGCATCTCGACGGCGCGGCGCTCGGGCGGATGTTGCAGGCGGCGCGGGACGCCGCGGATCGCTTCGCGGCGGAAGGCAATGTCCGCGTGTCGTGGGACCGGCTGTGGCAGATCGATCCGCGTCCATTTCATCCGGAACTGATCAATTTCTGCGACGAGGCCATCACGAACGTGGCCGGGCGTTCCCACCGCCTGCCCTCCGGTCCGCTCCACGACGCCGCCGAGGTGGCGCGGGCCGGCGTCCCGACGGTGATGATGTTCGTGCAGAGCCTCCACGGCATCAGCCACAACAAGATCGAGGACACGCGGGAGGAGCACCTGGAATTGTGCGTCCGGGCCTTCGACCGGCTCGCCGACCGCACGATGGCGTGGATTGGAGAATCGAAATCATGATCGTGGCCCCGATGAGGCTTGTCGCCTGTCTAAACGGGTGGAACCCGACCTCCGGGCGGGTTTTGGGACATTGCCAACCGGAAGCGTATCCGGAGGCCCCGCTCCCCCTTCGCCCGCGGTGATTTTCGTCCAACCTAAAACTTCCCCCATGACATCTCTCGTTGAATCTCCCTCTGTCACTTCCCGGCGAGCCTTCCTCCAGGGCGCGGGCGCGCTCGCGCTTGGCGCCACCTTCGTGGGTTCGCTGGCGGCTGCCGCTCCGGTTCCGGCTCCCGACCGCAAACGTGTGCTGCGCGCCGCGCATCTGACCGACGTCCACATCGGTCCCGGCAACCACTCCGAGGCCGGGTTCCGCGCGTCAATCCGCCATGCCCAGGGCCAGACGGATCCGGCCGAGTTCATCCTGATCGGAGGAGACTGCGTGTCCGACAGCCTCGGGACACCGAAAGACCAGGTGCTTCGCCAATGGGAGGTGTGGAATCGCGTGTTTTCATCGGAGGTGCGTGTCCCGCATGCGAGCTGTCTGGGCAACCACGATGTCCTCGGCTGGGCGCGGCGCGGCGATGTCGCGGCGCCGCGCGATCCCGACTATGGCAAGGTGCTCGCGCTCCGGGAGCTTGGATTGAAGGAGCGCTACCAGTCCTTTGACCGCGCGGGCTGGCACTTCGTGGTCCTCGACAGCATGCAGATCGATTACGCCAACGGAAACGGATACGTGGCGCGCCTCGACGACGACCAGTTCGCGTGGCTGGAGGCTGACCTGGCACAGACGCCGACGGCGGTGCCCATTTGCGTGCTCTCGCACATCCCGATCATGAGCGCGGCCGCCTTCCTCGACGGCGATCTGGCGGGATCGGGTTCCTGGCTGGTGCCCGGCGCGTGGATGCATGTCGACGCCCGCAAGATCCAAAAGCTTTTCCTCCGGCACCCGAACGTAAAGGCATGTCTTAGCGGCCACCTGCACATGGTCGACGACGTGACGTATCTCGGCGTGCGCTATCTCTGCAACGGGGCGGTCTGCGGCGCGTGGTGGAACGGCAGCCATTACGAATTCGGTCCGGCCTATGCGATGTTCGACTTTTTCAGCGACGGCACTGTCGAGCGCACGATGCACGCCTACGAGGCGTGAGGCGGCCGCGGTGGATTGGCCGCAAAAGGGCGCAAGGAAATCCGGGATCACGTCGGAATTCGATCGTTGCGGATCCGATATGTTGTAGGGCGGGATTTCCATATCCCGCCAAGGACCCCAGTCTTGGCTAGGCAAACCATCGAAATTTTCATAGGAGGAAACAGGGTTAACGGAGGACCTTCGTCTCTGTTATCTCTGTTCTCTCCTGTAAATTGCCGGGCCCGGTCTCCCCCTTCGATCTTCGTCTTGGTTTGGTTATAGGTCTCCGCGACCTCTGCGGCGTCCGGTAAAATCGCCTGGACCACGGTCGAGGCATTGATCCGTGCCCATCCGTGAAATCGGTGGTTTCGACTGTCGAACAACGCGAAATTTGGCCGCCTTCGCCAGGCTTCGGCGGCCAAGGAGAGGCCGACCAACAATATCCCCGATCTCACCCCGCGAAAAACTTCTGGATCTTCTGCAGCGCCGCCACGAGACGATCGATCTCCTCCTCGGTGTTGTAGAAATAGAAACTCGCGCGCGAGGTCGAGTTGAGGCCGAGCTTGTGCATCAGCGGCTGGTTGCAGTGATGGCCGCCGCGCAGCGCGATGCCCTCCTGGTCGGCGAGCGTGACCACATCGTGCGCATGCGCGCCCGGGAGCGCGAAGGAGATCACGCCGCTCCGGTGATGCGCGGGACCGAGGAGGCGGATGCCGGGAACCTCGGCCTTGAGGCGGCCATAGGCGAGGGTCGCCAGCTTCTCGTCGTGTTGGGCGATCGCCTCGCGATCGAGATCGTCGAGATAGTCCATCGCACGCCCGAGACCGATCGCGTCGGCAATGTTGGGCGTGCCGGCCTCGAAGCGGGCGGGCGAGGGCGCCCACTTGCTCTCGAAGTACGCGACCGACGAGATCATCGAGCCGCCACCGCGATACGGCGGCATGGCGTTCAACAAGGCCGCCCGCCCATAGAGGATGCCGATGCCGGTGGGTCCGCACATCTTGTGTCCGGAAAGGACGAGGAAGTCGCATCCGATCGCGCGGACATCCAGCGGCATGTGCCCGGCGCTCTGGGCCGCGTCGATCAGCGTGAGCGCCCCGACTTTCTTCGCGGCGGCGCACAAATCGGCGATCGGATTGATGACGCCGAGGGTGTTGGAAACGTGCGTGAACGCGAAGATCTTCACCTCCGGCGTCAACACCCGGTCCAGTTGCGCGAGGTCGAGCAGCCCGGTGTCGCCCGGCACGATCGGGAGGAAGCGGAGCGTCGCGCCGGTGCGCTGGGCGAGGAGCTGCCATGGCACCAGGTTGCTGTGGTGCTCCATTTCGGTGAGGAGAATGACGTCGCCCTTCTTGAGATTCGAATCGCCCCAGGCATTGGCGACGAGGTTGACGCCATCGGTGGTGCCGGCCGTGAACACGATTTCGGCCTGGTCCGCGGCATTCAGGAATTTCACCGCCCGCTCGCGGGCCGCCTCGTACGCCGCCGTGGCGCGGTTGCTCAACGCGTGGATGCCCCGGTGCACGTTCGCATTGTCCCGCTCGTAGTAATGCACCAGCGCGTCGATCACGCAGCGCGGCTTCTGGCTCGTCGCCGCATTGTCGAGGTAAACCAGCGGCCGCCCGTTGACCTGCTGGTCGAGGATCGGGAAATCAGCGCGGATGTTTTTCCAGGCGGGGGACATTGTAATAGTAGCGAGTAGCGGGTAGTGGGTAGCGAGTAGCGAGTAGCGAGTAGTGGGTAGCGAGTAGCGAGTAGTGAGTAGCAGGCGGAAAGACTAAGGGACTAGGGACGGAGGGACTAAAGGACCAAAGGACTATGGGACTGAAGGATTACAGGACAAAGGGACTACGGGAGCACGGGACAAAATGACCAAAGGACTAAGCGACTACGGGACTATGGGACCACGGGAATAAATGACAAAGGGACAAATGGACCAACGAATTGAAAGGATTGGGGGACATCGGAACTACAGGATTATGGGACGGGAAATCATCGGCCTTCGAGCGATCTGAGGGACCGGTTTTTCCCTCGCTCCCCGCTCCCCGATTCTCGCTCCGGGTCAGCTCAGTCGCTCGTTTTCTCCGTCGTGACCGGCGTCGGGTCGCCCTTGACGGCGTTGATCGCCGCGTGCCAGCCCAGCGTGGCGCATTTGATCCGGGCGGGAAACTGATGGACGCCGGCGAGTGCGGACAGGTCGGAAAATTCGTCGCCCTTGATGTCGCCCGAGGTGATCAGCTTGTGGACATCACCGGCGATCGCCTCGGCCTCGGCGATCGTCTTGCCCTTGAGGTTGACGGTCATGAGCGAGGCGCTCGCCTGCGAAATCGCACAGCCGCTGCCCTGAAAACCGATGTCGGCGATTTTGTCGCCCTCGAGGCGCACGTAGACGGTGATCTCGTCGCCGCATAGCGGATTGTTGCCCGACCCCATGCGGTTGGCGGTGGGCAGAACCTGGTAGTTCCGGGGGCGGCGGTTGTGCTCCAGGATGACCGTTTGATAGAGCTCAGAAAGGTCGTTCATCGGGCGACGGGGAAGGGTGCAGGCTATGTCAGGTGCAGGATTTGGCAAACGAGGAGATTCACAGAACGTCGCAGAGATCGCGAAGAAAGGCCGATCCAGTTTTACAGCAGATAACGGAGGAAACAGAGACATTCTCCGTTCGCTCCGCTGCTCCTGTAAGAATCATTCCGGTCCTCTGCGATCTTTGCGGTCTCCGGTGAAAATCCGCCTCGGGGTCCTTTGTCAACTGGTCACGGGGGCACCCGGTACAGGCTTGGGATTCAGGCGCGTGATGACGGCGGCCATGAGCTTGCGGGCGCGCACGAATCCGACGATCCGGCGCGACGGTTGATCGGCGATCACCGGCAGGTATTTCATGCCGTATTCGCGAAAGGCGGAAGCGGCGACCAGCGCCGAATCGGCCGGCGTGATCGTCACCGGGTCCTTCGTCATGAAGTCCCCGGCATTCTGGCCGCCGCCCTGCGCGCGCAGGAGATCGGTGAGCGTGATCATGCCCTCGAGGCGAACGCCGTCGCGTGACACGAAGAAGAAGTCGGCGGAGTTTTCCGCGAAGAGGCGCGAGACCTCGGCCGAGCTGGCGGAGGGGTTGATCATCGGCTGCGGCGCCGGTTCGATGAAGTCGGCCAGCTTGAAACCGCGCAACGCCTCCAGCGCCTGGGGCCGCTGCTGCCAGAACGAAGCCGAGCGGCGCGTCAGGGCCTGCGTGAGGGCGGTGCGCAGCGGAGCCAGCGACTTGGAGATCGAGGTGAACACGTGCGGCCCCATGACGACGACCTCGAGCGGCGTGCGCGCGCGGACGGATGCGGTGCGCGGCGAGCTGTTCAGCAGCGCCTGTTCGCCGAAGAAGTTGCCCTTGCCCACGACGGCGATGATCTCGCCCTCGGGTTTCTCCTTCGACGTGCGGACGACCTCCACCTCGCCATCCTCGATGACGTAGAATCCCACCGGAGGTTCCCCCTGCTTGATGATCACGTCGCCTGGCTCGAAGTGGGCATGCGACACGCGGTCGGTGGTGTCGGTGCGCAGATAGCTGAGATCGCGCGGGAAAAGCAGCAGCCAGGCCCAGTCGAAACCCACCTGCACCCGACGGGCCCAGGTTGGGAGCTTGAAGAGATAGACCCCGCGCCAGGTGAACCAGGCCAGGAAGCCCGAGAGGCGGAACCCGAGCATCTCCGCGACGGCCTTGTGTCCGCCGATCGAGCACAGTTGTCCAAGCATCTTGAACGCGAACGGCCGCGTCGGCTCGCCATTGAGCACCCGGACGATGTTGCGCGCGCATTGCCGTCCCTGGCGCTCGGCGAACTGACCGGTCGCAGGAGAAGGCTGGCCGTCGATGGCATTGACGATGAGGGCGCAGTCGCCGAGCGCCCAGGCGCACTCCTGGCCGCGCAGCCGCATGTCGGGCTCGGTCAGGAGCCGCCCCTTTTCCTTGGGCGAATCCATGCGCTCGATCACCGGCGCGGTGGTGCTGCCGATGGTGCAGACAATCGTGCCGCCGTGGATGAACTCGTCCTTCAGGCCGACGCCCTCACCGGTCGCGAGCTGCACGCGCGCGTTCAGCTTGATGGTGATGCCGGCGTCCTGCATTTTCTCGCGCGCGAACTCGCGCAGTGACGGGCCGATCTCGGGCAGGAGCTGGTCGCGCGAATGGATGAGCGTGACGGAGATGTCCTCCTCGCGGATGTGGTGGAAGAAGCGCACGCTGCCCCGCACCAGATCGTTGATTTCGCCGGCCGCCTCGACGCCGCTGTAGCCGCCGCCCACGATGATGAACGACAGGTACCACTTCCGGCGCGCGGGATCGTCGCAGACCTCCGCCCGTTCCAGTTGCTCGAGGACATGGGTCCGGAGCATGGCGGCGTCGCCGACGGTCTTGAGCGGATGGGCGTGGTCGGACATGCCCGGGACCACGTTGAGATTGGAGACGTTGCCGCAGGCGATGACGATGTGGTCGTACTCCATCGTGCGCGGCTGGCCGTCGAAGCCGGCGAATTCGACCTTCCGGTGCGCGAGATCGACATGACGCATCTCCTCGGTGCGACAGATGACATCGGGCAGCAGCTGGCGCAGCGGGACGATGACGTCCATGATGTTGAGCGACGAGCCGACGGCATCGGCGAGCAGCGGGCTGAAAACCAGGTGGTTCTCGCGGTTGAAGAGGACGATTTCGGCGTCGTGGGAGCGCAGTTGCCGGCGAAGCGCGCCCGCGCATTTGACGCCACCGAAACCGCCGCCGACGATGATGATGCGTTTGCTGGCCATGGACGAAGGGAAAGGCCCACGATGGCGACAAAGCCCGCGATTGCAATGCGGGCCTCGGCCGGAAAGCCGGCAAGTGCTTCGGGGGCAACGCCTGCGATTCCATTCAAGGTGCGCCCGGAGTGTTCCGAAATACCGTTGACCGCCCGAGGGGAGAAGCGTTTTAGTCGCCCTCCCTGGCATTCACCTGGAGAGGTGGCTGAGTGGTTTAAAGTACCCGCTTGGAAAGCGGGCGTAGGGAAACCTACCGGGGGTTCGAATCCCCCCCTCTCCGCCATCCTTCGCGCCTTCGGCGCTTCGGATGGCGCGGCCAGCCTTTTCCTCGAAGGTCCAGGCCCTGGCTTTTGAAAAATACCTGAAGTCCGGCTCCGGCCACGCGTTTGCCCGGCAACGACTCTGGCCCCGCGAAGCCGAATCCCGTAAGTTTCCCCTTCGCCTCCACGGTCGGCCAAAGATCAGCCAGATGTCGGGCCACTCCGTCTCGCTTCATGTTTGGGACAGTCAAGAGTCAAGACGTGACGTCCTTAGATCGGCCCAAAGCCTGACCGGTACGATCTGCTGATAGGTAACACTTCGTCCAAGCTGATGGGTTACACTTTTGGTTTAGATTTTGAGTGGAATAAGGCGAGCGGTTTGTGTTGGGCGGAGCGATGTAGGCCGGAGGCCGGAATCGCTCCGCCGGGTCGAAG
>DASYDZ010000169.1:0-4031 GCA_036499305.1 Candidatus Didemnitutus sp. | reverse complement strand
CCACTCGGCCTGGGGCTGCGCCCACGCCGCTTCGATCTCTTTCACCAGTTCCTCGCCAAAATCAGGTAGGGTTCTTGCCATGGCCCACCTTGATCATCTCCATCTCACTTGTTAAGCGTAAAAGCTACAGGCGCATGGTATCATTTCGACATTCTGAAACACGCCGTGGACACCGAGGGCGGCGCCATCGTGAAGACCATGGGGGACGCGATCATGGCGGTTTTTCCGCGACCCGCCCCGGCGCTGCGCGCCATGCACGTGGCGCAGCGCCAGCTCGCCCTCGCCCGCTCCGTGATCCCCTGGCACGGGCCCTCCGGATCGGCCCCTCTTCCGTCGCCGCTGATCCTCAAGGCCGGCCTGCATCATGGGCCTTGCATCGCGATCAATCAAAACGACCGGCTGGACTATTTCGGCACCACCGTGAACACCGCGGCGCGGCTGTGCAGCCTTTCGACCGGACGCGACCTTGTTCTTTCGGAAAGTGTCCACGCCGATGCCGAGGTCAGATCCTATCTCGAAGCACAGGCGAACGGGCTCAAGCCCGCCATCGAGCAGGCCCAACTTCGCGGCCTGGGCGAGGAAGGCATTCCCATCTGGCGCGTGCGCCGGGTCTGACACCTCCCGGGAACTACGCGCCGGATTTCGCGGCCGATTCCTTGATCGCGCGGAAATTCCCCTCTTCGCAGGAGCGGACAAATCCTTCCGTCACCGATTTCAGATCTTCCCATCTTCCGCGAATGGCCTGGGCCTCCTCGGGCGTGATCTGGCTGTCCGCCGCCGCCACGGCGATGACGCCGAGCATGTCGGCAAATTCCTGCACAATCTTGTTCGTCGAAGGAATGAGCTGGTATGGCTGCACCTTCGTCTTCGGATTGGTGATGAAAAAGCCCCCGGCCCGCTCGCACACCCACTGCGCAATGCCCGGATCCTTGGTGATGCGCAAAAGCTGTTCGATGCGGTCCAGCGGATTGTTCGCTCCGCTCCCCGTGCCGCCTTCGGGCGGCTCGGCCCATTTGTAGATGAGGGAAAGGGACAGCCCCATCTCCGCGGAAATTTGCTTGGCGCTCGTCTTCCGCAGGACTTCCTTCAGCAACTCATGCGATTGCATCGAACCATGCTGCCCGACGGGCGCGGGAACGCAACCCCCGAGACGCCGCCTCCGCCCGCTCCTTCCCGGCCATCGTGGTTTCGAAATGGATTTGTGGTGTCTTTTGGGCGGCATTCCGGCTAAAGAATCACCTTTTTCCATGAACATTCACGAGTATCAGGCCAAGGCGCTGTTCGAGAAGTACGGGGTCGCGGTTCCGCGGGGCGTCGCGGCCCGCACGCCGGCCGAATTCGAGTCGGCTCTCGCCACGCTCGGCCACGAGGGGCCGATCGTCGTCAAGTCGCAGATCCATGCCGGCGGGCGCGGCAAGGGCACCTTCACCGACGGTTTCAAGGGCGGCGTGAAGTTCGCCAAGACGAAGGCCGAGGCGCTCGAGATCGCGAACCGGATGTTCAACAACACCCTCGTGACGGCGCAGACCGGTCCGGCCGGGCGCAAGGTGCAGACGATCTATTTCACCGTCGCGAGCGACATCCAGAAGGAATACTATCTTGCGATCCTGCTCGACCGCGCGTCCTCGCGCCCCGTCATCGTCGCCTCCACGGAGGGCGGCGTCGAAATCGAAAAGGTCGCGCACGAGTCGCCCGACCGGATCTTCCGGGTCTCGATCGATCCCGCCGTCGGCCTGCAGGGCTACCAGGCCCGCCAACTGGCCTTCCAGCTCGGATTCTCGGGCGACACGTTCAAGCATGCCGTGAAGCTGATCGATTCGCTCTACCGCATGTGGTGGGCCACGGACGCCTCGATGGTCGAGGTCAATCCGCTCATCACCACGCCCGACGGGCGCGTCCTCGCGCTCGACGCCAAGGTGTCGTTCGACGACAACGCGCTTTTTCGCCATCCGGAGGTCGTCGCGCTCCGCGATCTCAACGAGGAGGACTCGAAGGAAATCGAGGCTTCGAAGTACAATCTGTCCTACATCGCGCTCGACGGAAACATCGCCTGCCTCGTCAATGGCGCCGGCCTCGCCATGAGCACGATGGACATCATCAAGCATTTCGGCGGCAGCCCGGCCAACTTCCTTGACGTCGGCGGCGGCGCCTCGAAGGACCAGGTCCAGGCCGCGTTCCGCATCATCCTCACCGATCCCAATGTGAAGGGGATCCTCGTGAACATCTTTGGCGGCATCATGGACTGCAACACGATCGCCACCGGCGTCGTCGCCGCCGCCCGCGAGCTCGGCCTGAAGATCCCTCTCGTCGTCCGCCTCGAGGGCAACAATGTCGCCGCCGGCAAAAAGACGCTCGCCGAATCCGGGCTCAAGATCGAGTCCGCCGACTCGATGGCCGACGGTGCCCGCCAGATCGTCAAACTGGTCGCCTGAAAACGCCGTAACCAACTCCCGCCATGAGCATCCAGGTCAAGGAATTCGCCTTCGTCATCCATACCGTGAGCGATGTGCCGCGGGCCCGCGCCTTCTACGAGGGCCTGCTGGGGCTGAAGGCCGCCATCGAGTTCGAGTTCGCGCCCGGCACCTGGTGGATCGAGTACGATGTCGCCGGCCAGGCGCTCGCCATCTCGAATGCCTATGGCGAGGTGAAGCCCGCGGACAATCTCTACCTCGAGGTCGCGGACATTGACGCCGCGCTTGCCGCCGCCAAGGCCGCGGGCGTCCCGATCGCGCTGGAACTCGCGGAGTTTCCGCCGTGCCGGATGTTTGCGGTGAAGGATCCCGACGGCAACAGGATCGGTCTGCACCAGAAGAAAAAGCCATAAGCGGAAGGCCTTCCTGCCGCTCACTACTCGCTACTCGTTACTCGTTACTTTTTCCATGTCCATCATCGTCACTCGCGACACCAAGGTCCTTGTCCAGGGAATCACCGGCGAATTCGGCGCCCGTCACACGCGACTGTCGCTCGATTACGGCACCCAGGTTGTCGCCGGCGTCACGCCCGGCAAGGGCGGCCAGGTCTTTGAGCACGCCGGGCACAAGGTGCCGATCTTCAACACCGTCGCCGCCGCCAAAGCCGCCACCGGAGCCAGCGCCGCCGCCGTCTTCGTGCCGCCGCCGTTTGCCGCCGATGCGATTCTGGAGGGCGTCGACAGCGAACTCGACCTTGTCGTGGCGATCACCGAGGGCATTCCGGTTCGTGACATGATCGCGGCGAAACGCGCCATGGAGGGCCGGAAGACCCGCCTGATCGGGCCGAATTGCCCGGGAGTCGTCACCCCCGGCACCGGCAAGGATTCCCACGGCGGGTGCCGCATCGGCATCGCCCCGGGTTACATTCACAAGAAGGGTCACGTTGGCGTCGTGTCGCGTTCCGGCACGTTGACCTACGAGGCGGTCTGGCAGCTCACGGTGAAAGGCATCGGCCAGTCCACCTGCGTTGGCATCGGCGGCGACCCGGTTAACGGCACATCGCATCTCGACGTCATCAAGATGTTCAACGACGACCCCGAAACCTGGGGCATCATCATGATCGGCGAAATCGGCGGCAATGCCGAGGTCGAGGCCGCGCGCTGGATCAAGTCCAACTGCCGCAAGCCCGTCGCCGGCTTCATCGCCGGTGCCACGGCGCCGGCCGGTCGTCGCATGGGTCACGCCGGTGCGGTGGTCGGTGGCGCCGAGGATACCGCCGCCGCCAAGATCGCTGTGTTCATGGAATGCGGCATTGAAGTGGCGGCCACGCCATCGGAAATGGCGGATGCCTTGGTTCGCTCCGCGGGCAAATCAGGCGCGAAACTGGCCTGATCCGGAAAATTTCCGGTTTTCAGTGACGCCGTTTGTCTCTATGGGACAAACTGTTAGTTACTAAACTGACATTCCTGTTATGGGGGTCATTAAAATTTCTGAAATTAGGCTGGACTCCCGTGCAGCGATTTGCAGTTTCGGCCTCGCATCAGGAAAGGATCGGCTGGCAACAGTCGGTTCTGCCAACCGGGTCTAGGAGTGATCACGGTGGTTTCGTGTGACGCAAGT
>DASYDZ010000168.1:0-4987 GCA_036499305.1 Candidatus Didemnitutus sp. | reverse complement strand
AGGATTTATCCCGCGATCGGTTGGCGCGATCGACCCATCTCGCGATTGAATGCCGCCCTTTCGCCAGCGCTACTCCCCGGAGCAAGCTCCGGGGATTCTACGCGTGGCTTGCATTGCCCTCCAAGCAGGGCAACGCCGGGCCGCGTCCTAACTCGCATGGAAACCCCGCAGCAAGCTGCGGGGAATGTTTCAGTATTCAACCGAACCCAGCAGATCCGGCTATGGCGAACATGCTTGTCCGAGCGTCGGCTCCAAGCGGGCCGGGGCGGCCACAATCTTTTGCGAGACATTCTACGACGAAGGCTTGCGCGCCGGTCGAAATTCCCCCGGCACGACACCGAGCTGGGAGTAAAAATGCAGCACGTCGTACAGGTCGCGTTGCGCCACGATCCGGCCGTCAGCGAATGCGAATACCGACACAAAATGGATGCGCACGGTATGGCCTCCCAATTTTCCGGTCATGATGCCCTCCACAATCGTCGTCGCGCCGGAGATCGTGGCATGCTCGATCGACCACTCCAGCGACTCGTACTTGGCGAGAGCCGACGTGAACAGAGCGCGGATTTGATCTGCTCCGCGGAGAGCGAGCCCGAAGCTCGGGTCATCGAGCGACGCGGCCGGAGCATAAAACGAGGCCAGTCGTCCCGCATCGCGCGCCGTAAAAGCATCGTAATAATCGCGGATGAAGGCGGTTTCACCTCCGGCGCACAGCCGACTTCCGCCGGTTACGACGAGCAAGAGGGCGAAGAAAACTCGGAATCGGATGTGCATGAGCCGAGACCACAACGCTTTCAGCATGCGGGCGCGACCTTTTCGACCAATCTCCGCGAATTCCCGACCGGAATGCCCCCGGATGCGCCGGAAATGAAAACAATTTTGCAGAACACCGCCGATCCCGTCATGCTCGAATCCGTCAGCGCGGCGAACGCACCCCCTTCGCCGCCGCGCGTTACCCTTCGTGGCCGCCTCCGCCATCCCTGCCCTGCCCGAGAATTCCCAACTCGCCTTTGTCGGCGAGGACGCGTGGCCCCCCGCGGTCATCACCGAACGCCAGGCCGAGATGTTCCGCGCCGCCGCGAATCCCACCGGACGCGCCAACTCCGACGTGCTGCTCGGATTTCTTCGCCTTGAGCGCGGGCAATTCGCGACGCGCTGGCAGATTGATTTTTCCCCGCACCTGACCGAACAGGAGGCATCGGTCTATCAGGCGCCGTTCAAACATCTGACGAAGAAATTGGGCGCGGACCTGGGCAAAAGCGGATTGGTCAATCCCGGCGCCAAACCCTCGTTGCGATCCGGGCTCGCCCGACTTGACCGCTTCCTCGTCGCCCGTCACGACGAAGCCGCGCCGAGGTGGATCTGGATCGACGCGGGCTGGCTGCCCGACGCTTCGCTCGTCGCCGTCGCGCGCGATGACGACTTCTCCCATGGCGTGCTGCAATCCCGCGCGTTTCTCGCCTGGTGGAGCGCCGTGGCTCCAGAGGCCGGCGCCGCGGCGGCCATCGAATCCTTTCCGTTTCCCTGGCCCGTGCGCACCGCTTACGGCGCACTGACGGGGATCCAGCAGGATATGCGATTCGAGATCGCGCGGGCCGCGCGCAACTCCGATCGCGAGCGACTCGATGCGATGGTCGGCACCGCGTATGGCTTTCCCCCTCAAATCGACGACCCGGAACTGTTGCTGCGGCTGCAGCGTCTGAACCGTCGGAGAAGCGGCAGGGAAATTTAGGGCGGCATCTCCGAACCCCGCCGTATCAGGCAGCGAAGGGCCTCCGCGCCACCACAGAGAGGTTCCGGTCCATTCTTACAGGAGGCAGAGGAGAAAATAGCGAGGCCCGCCGGAACGTCGGCCCCGACCGCGACGTCGTTGTAGGGCTGCCGCTGGCGGCAGCCGCGGCGCCGGCCTGTGCAAGCACAGGCCCTACAATCCACGCGACCCTCGCGGCCTCTGGTCAAAAAAGCCCGGCCGCCCTTCTCTCCTGCAAAATGATTATTCTCTGCGCGCTCGGCGACCTTGTGAAAAACGCTCAGGGATTCTCGCCGACGAACTTCCATGACGAGGCGTAGCCGCGCGGCAGCTTTATCCCCATCAGGTGGGCCCGCACCATTTCGATCGGCATGATGCCACCTCGCATGATGCTGTCGTGGAAATCCCGCTCCTTCATCTTGCCCGTCGTCACCAGGTCCCCGTAAAGCGTGCGCAGTTGGATCGCGCCCATCATGTAGCCGACCTGGTAGAGAGGGGAATAGTCGCCATTGAACGAACGCCGAACCTCGCCCGTCGCCGTGTGCCGGTCGTGCCCGACCTTGTCGACGAGGAAGTCGATGCACTGCTCGGGCGTCCATTTGCCGAGGTGAAAATTGAGCGAGAAAATGATCCGCGCACAGCGGTGCGTCCGCCAGAACAGCGCCCCGGCCCGGTCCTCGGGCGTCTGGTGAAAGCCGAGGTCCCAGAGGTGAAACTCCCACCACAACGCCCAGCCCTCGACGTAGAACGGCGTATAATAGAGATCGCGGTGCTGATTGTACCGGTCCGCGTACCAGCCCTGCAGATGATGTCCGGGAATCAGCTCATGGAAAACCGTGGCATGACAGAAATGCGTGTTGTTTGCGCGCAGACTGTTGAGCTTGTCCTGCTCGTCCATCGTGTCGGTGGGGAACGACACCATGATCTTTTCACCGCCGAGGAAAAACGGGGCCACCTTCTGCCATTCCGGCGACATCATCGTCATGGTCCAGTCGTCGATGGCCAGCGGCGGGATGGTGATGAGGTCGCGCTTCTTCACGAAGTCCACCGCCTCGTAAGCCATGCGGGCGATCAGCGCCGGCTGCTCCCCCGGCGGCACGTAGTCATGTTTCACCTTCTCGAGCGCAGCCTTCCAGTCGTCGCCATAGCCCATCTCGCGCGCGACTTTCTTCCATTCGGTCTCGCACCAGGCGAATTCCTTCTCGGCGACCGCGATGAGCTGCTCCGGCGTATACGGCATCATCTCATGCTCGAGGTCCGCGGCCAGCCCGTCGGCCCCGATCGGATCGCCAATGATGGGGTCGTCCTCGCCCGCCTTGATGCCGACCACTTTCTCGCGAAGGAATTTCACGTAGTCGTCGATCGCAGTCGTGGTTTTCTTGTAGGGTTCGCGCACCCACCAGCCGAATTGCGGATCGTAGCTGTCGTAGAACTGGAACCAATCCTTGAGGGTTTGCTCGAGGTCGCCGAGTCGGTTGGCGGCCCGATAAGCCGTGATCCGCGATACTTTCGGGGCGCCCGCGGCCGGCTTGTCGCCCAGGCCCGACTCCACCGCCTTGCGTGTGTCCTCGATTGACTTCCGGATGGTCGCCAGCGCGGTGGCGGCCGCATCGGGTTTCACCGGCTCGAATTCGCGACGCGATTCCTGCAGGTGCGCAATGTCCTCGGCGAACGGGAGGATGGGCGCCATGTCGGCGTTGCGTTTCTCGCTGCGCACGACCAGCGCCAGCTCATAGCGCATCTGCAACCGCATCAGGTGCCAGTCGATGCGCCCCTCGACGCCGAGCGGCTCGTAAGGCATCTGCTCGAGGCGCTGCTGCCACGCCTGATAGAATTCCTTGAGGCGCCGCAACTGCAGCGCGGAGCCCTTCACCGTATAGACGGCCAGCAGCGACTTCCGGTCGGCCACAAAACGCTCGACCAGCTCCCGCAACTCGCTCGACGACGGCGCCTCGAGCGCCGCGAGGTCGGGGACGTAGAGCCGGATGTCGCGTTGCAGCTGCGCCGGCTGCCCGGAACGAAGATCATCGGCGGCGCGGGAGGCGCAGGTCGCAATCAACACCATCGACAGCAGTCCGACGACTCGGGTGGGCATGGCAAAAAAGGAAGTCCAGTGTCCCCCGGTCGCCCCATGGTCGCAAGAGCAGAGTGAGCCGGCCACGGAACTCGCCGCCCGCTGTTCTCCGTCCCGCCCGAATGTCCGCCGCACCTGCCTCAGTCGCTCTAAGGGAATAGGCTTGCTTCCTCACTTAGATAACCTAGGGAAGAGGGATGGCCCGCAAATCCGACCTCCTGCCCGGCACCCTCGACATGCTGGTCCTGCGCATTCTCGCGCGCGGGGAATTGCACGGTTGGGGCATCACCCAGAAACTGGAGCAGTTGTCCGATCGCGCTCTGCAGGTGGATGAAGGTTCCCTCTATCCCGCGCTCTACCGCATGGAGGAAAAGGGTTGGATCGAGGCCGACTGGCGCGTGACGGAAAACAGCCGCCGCGCGAAGTATTATCTCCTGACCCGCGCGGGCCGCCGACAACTTGAGACGGAGCGGGAGAACTGGGATCGATTCGCGGCCATTGTGGCCCAGGTGATGCAATCTGCCTGACCGCGCCCGCCCGCCGATGTCCCGGCTGACCCGATTTTTCCGGCATGTCCTCCGTCGGCGCGACGAGGAGGCCTCCATGCACGAGGAGATGGCGTATCATCTCGAAATGCGGGCCCGGCAGTTTGCCGAAGACGAAGGGGTGGCTCCGGAGAAGGCGCGGGATGCCGCCCTGCGCCGTTTCGGCAATGTGGCCCGGGTGCAGGAGGAGGCGCGGTCTGAGCGCACTGGCGCGCGTCTCGATCGTCTCGGGAAGGATTTGCTTCTGTCGCTCCGGGCTTTGGGCAAGGCGCCGGGCTATGCGCTGACCGCGATTCTCACCCTGGCTTTGGGCGTCGGGGCGACCACGGCAGTCTACTCGGTCATCCACGCGTTGTTGCTCGCGCCCCTGCCCTATTCCGCGGCCGACCGGCTCGTGGAAATCCAGTCGCTGCATCCGGAACAGGGTGCCTCCGACTTGGCGCCGGCCACCTTTGGCGACCTCCACGAAGGCAACAACTCGTTCGCCGCCGTCGCCGGCCAGTACTATTATTATCTCAACCTCACTGGAGTGGAGGATGCGGCGCGGGTGAACAGTGCGGACGTGACCGCCGACTTCTTCTCGGTCTTCGGTGTGGCTCCGCTGCGTGGACGGATCTGGAC
>DASYDZ010000167.1:0-16045 GCA_036499305.1 Candidatus Didemnitutus sp. | reverse complement strand
GGGGACGCGTCCGAAATGGGTCATGATGAAACCGCCGAGCGTCTGGAACTCGGCGCTCTCCTGGCCCGGCAGTTCGCGCAGGCCGAGCAGCTCCTGGATCTCGCCGGCGGCAATGGTGCCGTCGATGAGCCACGAGCCGTCGTCGCGCCGGCGGGCCTCGGGCTGCGCGCGACGAAGCTGGTCGGGCAGGTCGCCGACGATGGCTTCGAGGACGTCGATGAGCGTGAGCATGCCCTGGATCCCGCCGAATTCGTCCGCGATCAGCGCGACATGCTTGCCGGATTTCTTGAAAGCCTCGAGCGCCTGCAGGGCGGTCATCGCTTCCGGCACGATCAATGGCGGCGTGAGCAGGTTCTTGAGCGACGTCGGCAGGTTGAAGGCCGCGTTGGCCCAGAGGGCCTTCACGTTGGCCATGCCCATGACGTTGTCACGCTGCCCCTGATAAACGGGAAAATGAGAATGACCACTCGCGACGATCTTGCGCCAGTTGACCTCATCGGGGTCGTCGAGATTCAGCCAGACGAGCTTCGGCCGCGGAGTCATGAGCGCGGTGACGGGGCATTGATCGAGCGCCATGACGCCCTCGACCATCCGTTTCTCGGCCTTGTGGAAAACGCCGGAGTGCAGTCCCTGTTCGATGAGGGCCGCGACCTCCTCGTCGGTCACGGGCGCCGGCTGGTGACGGCCCGCGCCGAGGAGGCGGGCGAGCGCATTGGTGCAGACACCGAGCAGCCAGACGAACGGTGCGGCGAAGCGCGAGAGCATCGAAATCGGTCGCGCGAGCGCGATGGCCCAGCGTTCCGGGTGGGCAAGGGCGAGGCGCTTCGGGACCAGTTCGCCGAGAACGATCGTGACAAACGTGATGCCGATCACGACGCCCGCGAAACTGATCATCGACGAGTATTCCGCCGCGGCCGGCCAGACGCCGAGGAGCCATTGGTTGAGCTGGCGGCCGATCACGGCGCCGCCGAACGCGCCCGTCAGCACGCTGCTCAGGGTCGAGCCGAACTGCACCGTGGGCATGAAACGGTTGGGGTTGTCCGCGAGGGCCACCGCGGTCTTGGCGGCCTCCGATCCTTCGTCCGCGAGCTGTTTCAGGCGCGTGCGGCGCGACGAAACCAGGATAAGCGCCATCTCGGCCAGGGCGAACAGGCCGTTCAGCACCAGCAGGAGTGCGATCACCAGGAGCTCGGGAGAACCACGATTCATTGCAGTAGGATGGTCAATGGTAGGTCGCGATTATAGGCCAGCAACCTATTTACCGGGAATTGGAGACAAAGGCCGCGTAAATTAACCTCCCAAACCTCTTATAAATAGGAGTTTGCGCCTAGTCGTTCCGTGGATCGCTCGCCAGAAACTCCCGGGCTTTGGCGTCGTCGAATTCGCCTTCCCATCGTGCGACCACCACGCTCGCAAGGCAATTGCCCAGAACGTTTACCGAGGTTCGGGCCATGTCGAGAAGAGCATCGACGCCGAGAATGAGGAAAGCGCCGGCCGCGGGCAGGTTGAACTGGCCGATGGCTCCGACCAGGATCACGAACGACGCGCGCGGGACGGCGGCCACGCCCTTGGAGGTGAGCATGAGCGTAAGCATCATGAGGACCTGCCGGGTGATTCCGAAGGGAGCGCCGTGGCTGGATTCGGCGGCTTGGGCGATGAAGACCGACGCCACGGCGAGATGCAGCGTGGAGCCGTCGAGGTTGAAGGAGTAGCCCGCGGGCAGAACGAAGCCGACGATGCTGCGCGGCACGCCGAGGCGTTCCATGTTTTCGAAGGCCTTGGGCAGGGCGGCCTCGCTGTTGGCGGTGGCGAACGCGAGCGTGAACGGCTCGCGCACGGCGCGCACGAACGCGCGCACCGGGACGCGGGCGAGCCGCATCACCGCGCCGAGGACAACCACGGCGAAGATCACCAGCGCAAGATAGAGCGTGGCGATCAGTTTGCCGAGACCCAGCAGCGAGCCGAGGCCCTGGTCGGCGATCGTGACGGCGATGGCGGCGCCGACGCCGAACGGGGCGAACTTCATGATGACGCCGGCGAACTTGAACATCACCTGGGTCAGGCTCGTGAAGAAGGCGAGCACGGGCCGGCCCGCCTCGCCCGCGGCGATGACGGCCATGGCGAAGAACACGGCGAAGCAGACCACCTGCAGGACGTCGTTGTGGGCCATCGCATCGAACAGGCTCGTCGGAAAAATATGCAGGATGATTTCCGCGAGCGACAGAGGCTGGGCGACGCCGGCGGTCGGCGGATCGGCGTCGAGATGCACGCCCGCGCCGGGCCGGAGGACATTGACGACGACGAGGCCGACGACCAGCGCGAGGGTCGTGAGCACCTCGAAATAGAGGAGCGCCTTCCATCCGATGCGGCGGGCCTTTTTCATGTCGCCCGTGCCGGCGAAACCCTGCACGACGCTCGCGAAGATCAGGGGCGCGATCATGGCCTTGATCAGGTGGAGGAAGATGTCGCGCACGACGGCGATCCATTCCAGCCACGCCTTTTTCCGGGCGGCGAGGGCGGGATCCGCGGCCGCCGCGTGGAAATGCTCGTTGAGCCACCAGCCGAGCAGGACGCCGACGACCAGGCCGACGACGATCTGCTGGGTGAGCGAAAACGACCGGCGGGTGCGGGGCGCGGGGTTTTCGTTCGGGACCGCCATGACGGACTTCTGAATCTAGGATGCCCGGGATCGATGGCGAGCCGAACCTCGCGGCGGTTCCCGGCCTCATTTGCGCAATACGCAAATCGGTCGGGTGGGCGCGCGCGCTTTTCCTGGGCGGCATTTACCCGACGTCATTTGCGCGATACGCAAAACGATCGGCGCGACAGAATTGGTCTGGGAGGTAACGATCCTCGGCTCGGGGCGAGTCCCGGGGCATTTGATCCAGACAGCCCATGCAACCAAGCCCCTCTTTAGCTGGAGGAGCGGGTTGACCCCGCGATTTCCCGTTCGATCGCGGCACAAGACCGCTCCTGCGACAATCCAAGCCGAAGCAAGTTTCGGGGTCTCGGACCCACCGCGAATGAAGAAGGTGGACGACGCAGCAGGGGATGGACGTCTGCCTCCCCTTGCCAACGATGCAGCAGATGGGCGTTGGTCACCGTGCCGACGACTCTGTCGCCGAGGTGGAAGGCGGCGACCGCCAAAGGACCGGTCGATCCTGGAGCAAAACCAGCTTCCACGGCATCGCTTTGGCTGAGTGATCTTGAGCGCACGTTCGTGGTGCCCTGCCGCCGCGTTGATTGGCGCCATGCGCAAATCGATCGGATGGGCGCGAGTCCTTTTCCCTGGCGGCACTGGCCCGACGTCATTTGCGCAATACGCAAAATGTGGCGGGCGTTTTCCGGGGCGCTCTCTCCGCGCGGGGAAGCCGGATCGTCGCCGCCCGAACACCTTTTCAATCGCCTCGCGAATGGACGAGACGCCGGGAGGCGGAACGGCGCGGACCGGAGGCGCCTTCGCCGGCTTCGGCCGCGACCAGGCGCGTCGCTTTTGTGCGCACGAGCGGGCTTCGCAGAGAACCGGGAGATCGCCAAAATCATCGGGATCGCGCAGGCAAAGAACGGGTGCCCCGCAGAAGCACCGCGAGGATTTGCAAGGTGCGCTCGGCATCCGGCATCGCGGTCCCGCGGACAAAATATTCCGTGATGCGGGATGGATTGACGGCCAGTTCGCGCGCGAGCTTCGATTTGTTGCCCCGGGCGCGAAGATGAGGGCGAACGCGGGCGGCCAGGGCCAGCCAGAGCGGCGTGTCGAGACCGGGCCGGAGGGTGGCGCCGCGCCGGCGGGGCCGGCGTTTCAGCCGCCGGGCGGCGGCCCGGGCCAGGGCCCCGGCTGGAATCGTGACGAGATTCGCGATGAATTCCATTTCGCGGGCGTAGCCAAGGACGAACTTCATTTGCGCATTACGCAAATGAGTCGGCGGTCGGGGCAAGGAAGGGGAATACCGCAAATTCCGGCTGGCGCCGGGGGCGCGGAAGGCGAGGCTGAGGCGATGAGCAATGTGACGCCGGTGCGGGTTTCTCCCGAGGTGGAGGCGGCTTTGCGGGCCGGCGGTGCGGTCGTGGCGCTCGAATCGACCCTGATCACGCACGGGCTGCCGTGGCCCGCGAATCTTGAAACGGCGACGGCCATGGAGGAAGCGATTCGTGCGACCGGTGCGGTGCCCGCGACGGTCGCGGTGCTGGGCGGACGGATGACGGCGGGAATCACGCGCGCCGAGATGGAGGCGCTGGCCCACCGCCCGCCGGGCAGCGTGCGCAAAGGCAGCCGGCGCGACCTGCCGATCGCCATGGCCCGGGGCGAGGATGCGGCCACCACCGTGGCCGGCACGATGATCGTGGCGCACCGGGCCGGCATCGCGGTCTTCGCAACGGGAGGGATCGGCGGCGTGCACCGCGGCGCGCCGTTCGACGTCTCCGCCGATTTGCTCGAACTTGGCCGCACGCCGGTGGCGGTGGTGTGCTCGGGCGCAAAATCGATTCTCGACCTGCCGCTCACGCTCGAGGTTCTCGAGACCCAGGGAGTGCCGGTCATCGGGTACGGCACCGACACGTTGCCGTCGTTTTATTCGCGCAGTTCCGGCCTCCCGGTGGACGCGCGGGTTGATGATCCGGCGGGCGCCGCGGCGATCATCGGGGCGGCCCGGAGGCTGGGGGCGCAGCACGGCATTCTCGTGACCGTGCCGGTGCCGGAGGCCGAGGCGATGCCGGCGGACGAGGCGGAACGCGCGATCGCGCAGGCCACGCGCGAAGCCGAGTCCGGCGGCATCCACGGCAGGGAGGTCACGCCGTTCCTGTTGCGTCGCGTGGCGGAATTGACCGGTGGGGCGTCGCGTCGCGCGAACACGGCGCTGCTTGTGAACAACGCGCGCACAGCGGCGGCAATCGCAATCGAGCTCGCCCGCGCCCAGGTGTAGGGAGGCATCTCCGAATGCCGCCGACATCTCTCGAGGTGAGGACGCGGGATCCGGCCATACTCATCCCGTGGCGCGATGAGCACCGGGGCGGAACGATGCCGTGGGCGGGCGTCGGTTTCCCTGCCGACGTCTCTGTCACCGAGGGGGAAATCGGCGACCGCGTCAATTTGTGGCCGGGAAAGCGCCAATTGTTGCCGGGTCCGCAGGGCCCGGCCTTTAAGCCGGACTCATGCAGTTGGGGGTGGAACGTGTTGTCTCAACACGTTCGCGAACCGAAGCGCATTGAGGACAAAACGCTCCACCATTTGATTCGCCGCTGCACCGAGCCAATCGAGTGTTCAATGGCATGATCCGGCTGAGGGCGATTCCTTCGGCGGGGTTCCGAGACCCCATTCCACAAAAATCCACTCTGGTGTTGCGGGCGGATCACGGGTGCATTCGTTGCCCACGTAACCCCATGAAATCCTCCGTTTCCCTCATCGCGGCGGCGGCCCTCGGCCTGGTTCTTGCCGCCCGCGGCCACGCCGACACCCCGATCACGCCCGTGCCGGTGCAGGCCAATTTCCGGATTGCGACTGTCCAGGTGCGAGTGGCGCCCGACCATCGCGACTGGACTTATGCCACCGGCGAAACCGCGAAGTTTAAGGTCGAGATTGTCGCGGACAACGAGCCGATCGAGAACGTGGCGATCACCTATACCGTCGGGCCGGAGATGATGCCGGCCGAGGCGAAGACCGCCACGGTGCCGGCCGACGGCCTGGTGATCGACGGGGGCACGATGAAGGACCCCGGATTCCTCCGCTGCATCGTGAATGTCGAGGTGGCCGGGCACAAATACCGCGGTCTGGCCACGGCCGGGTTTTCGCCCGAGAAAATCCTGCCGACGCAGGTCGAGCCGGTTGATTTCCAGGCCTTCTGGGACTCGGGCCGCAAGGAACTGGCGCAGATCCCGATCGAGGACAAGCTGACGCTCCTGCCCGACGCCTGCACCGACAAGGTGAACGTGTACCACGTCAGCTTCCGCACCGTCGGGCACACCTGGACGGGAACGGGAGCCCGCATCTACGGGATCCTGTGCGAGCCGAAGACGCCCGGAAAATACCCGGCGATCCTGCATCTGCCCGGCGCCGGCGTCAGGGCGTATTCGGGCGACAAGAATCTCGCGGCGCATGGTGCGATCACGCTGGAGATCGGGGTTCACGGCATCCCGGTGAACCTGCCGCCGGAGGTTTATGAGCAGCTCGCGGCCGGCGCGCTCAACGGCTACCAGTATTACAACCTCGATGATCGCGACAGTTATTACTATCACCGGATCTACCTGAGCTGCCTGCGGGCCGACGACTTCCTCACCCAGCGCCCCGACTGGGACGGGAAGAATCTCATCGTGATGGGCGGAAGCCAGGGCGGGCAGCTCACGCTCGTGACCGCCGGACTGGACTCGCGCGTGACCGCGATCGCGGTGACCTATCCGGCCTACTGCGACGTTTCGGGCGAACTTCACGGACGGGCGGGCGGCTGGCCGCATCCGTTCCAGCCGGACCCGGCGACCGGTCGCATTTCGCGGCAGGCGACCCCGACGAAGATCGCGACCGCGGAGTACTATGACGCGGTGAATTTTGCGCGCCGGATCACCGTGCCCGGCTACTACACCTGGGGCTTCAACGACGAAACCTGTCCGCCGACGTCCACGTTTGCCGCCTTCAACATCATCACTGCGCCGAAGACGCTCGGCCTCACCCTCGAGCTCGGGCACTCCTCCGGCAAGGAGCAGGGGGAGACGACCGACGCCTGGGTGCTCAAGCAGGCGGGCTTGAAATAGCGCGGAGCGCACGGAATCACCATCGCGCCTCGATGCGCCCGCGGATATTCCGGCGACGCCTCCGGGCCGCTCCAACTGCGGCGAAAAGGAGCCGATGGAATAATTCTGGTGACGCGAACCGTGGGCCTGGGGTAGATTGCCTTAAATCCGGCGCGCTGCGCCGCTAGCTACCCCTTTAACCGATGCCATTCCCCAAAAGCTTTACTTGGGGCGTTGCGGCTGCCGCCTATCAGATTGAAGGCGCCGCGACGCTCGATGGACGCAAACCCTCGGTGTGGGATACGTTCTCCCACACGCCCGGAAAGACATTTTCCGGCCACACGGGCGACGTGGCCTGCGACCACTATCATCGCTGGCGCGAGGACATCGCGCTGATGCGGAAGCTCGGCGTGGGCGCGTACCGGTTGTCGCTGGCGTGGCCGCGGATCATTCCGAGCGGAACGGGCCGTCCGAATCCGAAGGGCATCGCCTTCTACGACCGCCTCATCGACGGGCTGCTCAAGGCCGGAGTCACGCCCTGGGTGACACTCTTTCACTGGGACCTGCCCCAGACGCTGGAGGACCGCGGCGGATTTCTGAACCGCGACCTTGTCGGTTGGTTTGCCGATTATGCCGCGCTGGTGGCCGACAAATTCGGCGACCGGGTCAGGAACTGGATGACGTTCAACGAGCCGCCCGTGATCATCGGGCTCGGCTACCAGGACGGCGTTTTCGCGCCCGGCCACAAGAAGCCCTTCGCGGATTGCCTGCGCGGGGCGCACCATCTGCTGATGGCCCATGGCCGTGCGGTCCAGGCGCTGCGGGCGGGTTGCCGCGGGCCGGTGCGGATCTCGATCGCGCACACCGCGCGCGAGCGCATCCCGGCGACGGAGTCGGCGCGCGACATCGCGGCCGCGCGAAGCGGGTATTTTGCCGTCCAGGAAAAGAACCTGTGGAATATCGCATGGTGGATGGATCCGATCATGCGCGGCCGATACCCGGAGGACGGGTTGAAGGCGTTCGCGCGCGAGCTGCCGAAGATCACGGCCGCCGATCTCGAGCTGATTTCCCAGCCGATCGACTACCTCGCGTACAACTGCTACACCGGCTGGCCGGTCGCGGCCGACGCGCGCGGCAAGCCGCGGAAACTGCCGCTGGGCTGGGGCACGGGCAACCCGCGCGGCACGCTCCCGTGGCTGGAAGTGGCGCCGCTCGCGCTCTACTGGGCCGCGCGCTTCCAGTCCGAGCGTTACGGGAAGCCCGTCGTGTTTTCCGAGAACGGCTACTGCAACACGGATTTCGTTCACCTCGACGGCAAGGTGCACGATCCCCAGCGCATCGATTTCCTCGCGCGCTACCTCGGCGGGCTGCGCCGGGCAGCCGACGAGGGAATTCCGGTCGCGGGCTATTTCTACTGGTCGATCATGGACAACTTCGAATGGGCCGAGGGCTACAAGGACCGGTTCGGCCTCGTGCATGTCGATTATCACACGCAAAAGCGCACGCCCAAGGACTCCTATCACTGGTACCGCGAAGTCATCCGCTCGAACGGCTCCCGCCTCCGGGCGCGGGACTCCCTGATGAACGTTCCCAAATCCTGACCCCATGAAAAAAGCACTGACCGCAATCGCCTGCGCCGCCGCCGCGGTGGCCGTTCACGCCCAGAAATTCGACGGCCTCGCGCTGACGCCGCCGATGGGTTTCAACACGTGGAACACGTTCGCCAGCCACATCGATGAGGCGCTGATCAAGGAGACGGCGGAGGCGATGATTGCGAGCGGCATGCGCGACGCCGGGTATAATTACGTCGTGATCGACGACTGTTGGGCCGCCATGGAGCGGGACGCGCAGGGCAACCTGGTCGCCGATCCGGTGAAGTTTCCGAACGGGATGAAGGCGCTCGGTGACTGGCTGCACGCGAAGGGATTCAAGTTCGGCATCTATAGCTGCGCCGGCGACAAGACGTGCGGCGGCTATCCGGCGAGCTGGGGCCATGAATTTCAGGACGCGCTGATCTTCGCCTCCTGGGGCGTCGACTACCTCAAATACGACTGGTGCAACGTCGGCACGGCCGACGCGCGCGACGCCTACAAGCGCATGCGCGACGCGCTGCACGCCGCGAAGCGCCCCGTGGTGTTCAGCATGTGCGAGTGGGGAACGGCCAAGCCGTGGGAGTGGGCATCGGACGTCGGCCATCTTTGGCGGACGACGGGAGACATCTATGCCTCGTACGACGGCCTCAAGGGCTGGGAGCACGGCTGGAAGAAGATCCTCGATCTGCAGGCCACGCTGGCGGAGAACGCGGGGCCCGAGGGCATTGGCAAGTTCGCCGGCCCCGGCCACTGGAACGATCCGGACATGCTCGAAGTCGGAAACCGCGGGCTGAGCCTGGCCGAGTCGCGCGCGCATTTCAGCCTCTGGTGCATGCTCGCCGCGCCGTTGATCGCCGGCAACGACGTGCGCCACATGACCGACGAGACCCGCCAGATTCTCACGGACAAGGACGTCATCGCGCTCGACCAGGACAAGCTCGGCAAGGAAGGTTTCCGCGCCCTGTCCGAGCCCGGCAGGAACATTGAGATCTGGGTGAAGGAACTGAGCAACAAGGAGTGGGCCGTGTGCGCGCTCAACACCAGCCAGTCGGCGGCCGACCTCACGATCGAGTGGGATCGCCTGTGGTTTCTGCACGGCAGCTATTCGCTGCGCGATGTTTGGGCCAGGAAGGCGGCGGGGGACACGACGAAGCCCTACACGGCTCACGTCGAGTCGCACGACGTTGCCTTGCTTCGGCTGACGCCCGCCGGGAATTGACGGATCCCGGCGGGAAAGCCCCGCCGGAACAACCACGGATTTCGGGAGAACACGGATAATCCGGAACCATGCAGCAGGTGGGCGTCGGTTTCCATACCGACGCCCCTGTCGCCGATGTGGAAATCGGCGACCACCAAAGGACCTGTCGATCCTGGAGTAAAACCAGCCTCTATTGCATTGTTACGGATAATACCAATAGCCCGTGGTAACGCGGGCAGCTCCTTACTTATTTCCGGTGGCGGGGCGCGACCGCTGGGTGCGCCGTCAAGATGCTCGCGGACGGCCCGGCCGTCCCTGCCGGTGCTCTCTCGCCAAGGCCGACGAGGCTCCCCGCGCAACCATCCGCAATGGCCGGTGGTGATTCTTCGCGTCCCACTCTCAACTGCCGGACAAAGGATCTCATTAACATTTCGCCGCGGGCGGCCTAAGATCGGGGACCCCTTCCGCCGTTCCCCGCCCGGCGCTCAGATTTGCCCCTTTCGGATCTCGACGAGCCCTGACCTGTCTCGTTGCGCGCCGCTTGGCGCAGCCATTGCGCATGCCTGGATCTGACGCTCGCGGGCTGACGACGATCCCCGAGGGGTGAACCCCAGACCCTACCCCATGAAATTAGAAATCTTCGGCAACGCGATTCCCAACATTCCCTGGCAACCCCGTCCCGCGGGAAATCCCGACCTGGCCTGGCGCTACGATGGCAACCCAGTGATCGGCCGCCGGCCGCTTCCACGGGTCACCGGCATCTACAACAGCGCCGTGGTTCCGTGGAAAGGCGGCTTCATCGGTGTGTTTCGCACCGAAGGCATGGATCGCGTGCCGCACCTGCATGTCGGCCGCAGCGACGACGGACTCAAGTTCACCTTCGAGCCGAAACCAATCGACTTCATCTGCGACGATCCGGAGGTGCGGAAACACGAATACGCCTACGATCCGCGGGTCACGCGCATCGGGAACACCCATTACGTCACGTGGTGCAACGGCTATCACGGTCCGACGATCGGCATCGCGCGGACCAGGGATTTCGTGAAGTTCGAGCAGCTCGAGAATGCGTTCCTTCCGTACAACCGGAACGGCGTCCTGTTTCCGCGCAAGCTGAACGGGAAATTTCTCATGCTCAGCCGCCCGAGCGACACCGGGCACACGCCGTTCGGCGATATCTTCGTCAGCGAAAGCCCGGACCTCATTCACTGGGGGCGGCATCGGCACATCATGGGCCGCGGCTGGCCGTGGTGGCAGGGCACGAAGATTGGCGCCGGTCCGTCGCCGATCGAGACGAGCGAAGGCTGGCTGCTTTTCTATCATGGCGTGACGACCACCTGCAACGGCTTCGTCTACTCGATGGGTGGGGTCCTTCTTGACCGCGACGAACCCTGGAAGGTGATCGCCTGCGCCAACCAGCCGTTCCTCGTCCCCGAGGCGCCTTATGAGCTGACCGGCTTTGTGCCGGGAGTGTGCTTCCCCGTCGGTTGCCTGTGTGATGCCGCGACCGGTCGCATCGCCATCTATTACGGTGCCGCCGATACGTTCTCCGCGCTTTGTTTCTGCCAGGCCGGGGAAATCGTGAAGTTCATCAAGGAGAATCCCCTCAAGCGCTAGCCGGCATTGCCCAGAGGCGGCCTTATGCCGTCAACTTCGATTCGCCGCGTGCACCTGCGCGAACCCAAAGGTGGTCGCTGACGTTCTCGTCGGCGATTTGCATCAGCGGGACGCCGACATCCACCCGAGCGGGTGATTCCGCCAGGGACGGTGGCGGCTTGGATTGGAAATAGCGCACCGAACCAAGCCGGAACGATGCAATAGAAGTTGGTTTTGCTTGAGGATCGACAGATCCTTTGGTGGTCGCCGATTTCCACATCGGCGACAGAGGCGTCGGTATGGAAACCGACGCCCACCCACTGCATCGTTCCGGCTAAGCCGGCATGGTTACGCCATACCAGCGGCTCGCGGTTCGGTTTGTCGGTAATAGGGAGGGGACCGGGCTTGCTTCCGCCGAACCGCCTTTTCACCGTCGGCGGGTGAGGCCGCACGTCCTTTTGGTTTTCCAAACCCGGTTCGAGGAGTGCATGGCCATGTTGAAGGGGGTGGCGCATTACGAGCGCACCCACCAGCGCTGGGAGGCGTTCCTGGACGACGAGGCGCGCGCGGAGGGCAATCCCCGATGGGTGCGCAGCAAGAAATGGAGCGGAGTGATCAGCCGGCATACCACCCCATCGCTCGTGCAGACCTGCCAGCAATTGAAGCTTCCGTTGATCGACCTCAATGATTGCCCGGTTTTTCCCGGTGTGCCGAAGATTCGTCCCGAAAACGCCGGAGTGGGGCATTACGGGGCCGAGCATTTTGTGGAGCGTGGGTACCGCCACTACGGCTTTTGCGGCTTTTCGAATGCCGACTGGTCCTGCGATCGGCGCGACGGCTTTGTCGAGGCCTTGGGACTGGCCGGGCACAAATGCAACGTACTGGATGTGGAGTACCCGGGAGACCTGACCCCGTTTTGGGACACGCAGCAGACGGACACGATCAGTGCCTGGCTCACGCAGTTGGCCAAACCGGTGGCGATCATGGCCTGCAACGACATGCGGGCCTTGCAGGTGATCAGCGCGGCGCAGGCCAATGGCTTCCTCGTGCCTGAGGAAGTGGCGGTGCTTGGGGCCAACAACGACAGCATTCGCTGCGAATTGTGTTACCCGCCGCTTTCGAGTGTCGCCACCAACGCCTTCCAGTCCGGCTATCGCGCGGCCGAAATGCTGGAGCAGATCATCGCCGGCCAAAAGCTGATCGATGTCGACCGACGGATTGAACCTCTGGGGGTGGTCACCCGGCCGTCGTCGGACATGCTGGCGATCGACGACAAGAACGTGGCGACCGCGCTGAGTTTCATCCGGGAGCGGGCATGCCAGGGCATTACAGTGGAAGAGGTCCTGAAGCACGCCTTTGCCTCGCGCAGCCAGTTGGAAAAGAAATTCCGCCGCCACCTTGGGAGATCGCCGCAGGCTGAAATCCGCCGGGTGCAGGTCGCCAAGATCCGCCAGCTCCTGCTGGAAACCGACTATCCCCTGAAGGGAATCGCGGAGCTCGCCGGCTTCGAGCACGTCGAATACATGTGCGTTGTGTTTAAGCGTCTGACGGGTGATTCGCCGGGTGGCTATCGGAAGAAGAACAAATCGACGGCGGACAAATAGGGCCGCAATTGTCAGTGCGGGACTTATCAAAGTCCGGAAAACACGCTTATGTCATATTTGCGGGGCGGCAAAAGGTCTTAATTTACGAGCAACTGAACTCATTCCCACATCTTGGGATAAAAGATATAGTTTTGACGCTTGGTGCCGGGCTTATGCCGGGACCAATGGCGGTCCTTCCCCGGATCGTCAACCCACCCCTAACCCTAAGAATGACCATGAAACGCCTGACCGTGCGGTCTTGTCGCGTGGCTGCTACTGCCGCGCTATGCTTGACCGCAGCTATGCGATTGTCGGCGCAAGCCGCTGCTCCTGCAGCGGATTCGAACGCCAACCAAGAGCCTGACAAGGCCATCGTGCTGTCCCCCTTCGTCGTCGAAGCGACGGAAGACTCGGGATACTCTGCTAAGGATACTCTCGCCGGTACTCGTGTCCGTACCGAACTGAGAGACGTCGCCTCGTCAATTTCCGTCGTGACGAGCCAGTTCCTCAAAGACACCGGTTCCCACAACTCCCTGGACTTGCTGACCTATACTCCAAATACGGAGGTCGGCGGTCTCAAGGGTAACTTCTCCGGTCAGGGCGGCAACATCACGTACGCGGAGCCTTTGACCAATCCGAACAACAACAACCGCGTGCGCGGGTTGGATTCGGCCGATAATACCCGCGACTACTTCCTGACGGATATTCCGTGGGACAGCTATAACGTGGGTCGCGTCGACCTTCAGCGCGGACCGAATTCGATTCTCTTCGGCGTCGGCAGCCCCTCCGGCATCATCAACGCCAGCTTGAACAGCGCCGCATTCAAGAACGCCTACCACGTCGAAAACGTTACCTCGCAATACGGCTCGCAGCGCCAGGTGGTTGATTTGAACTTCGTGGTCGTTCCCGACACCCTGGCGATCCGTTTCGCCATGCTCGATGACAAGCAGAAATTCCAGCAGGATCCCGCCTTCAACAATTCGCGGCGCTATTACGGGGCGCTCCGGTTCGACCCGAAGATTTTCGGCGAGGGCAACCAGACCTCCATCCGGGCGAACATCGAACACGGCGAGGTGAGCTCGAACAACCCGCGCACGATTCCGCCGGACGACCAGATCACCCGGTTCTTCCAATCGGGGCCCGATGCCTATGGCAACGCGGGTCCGAACAAGACCGTCATCGATCAGTTCCAGACCGGTTATCAGGCCGGCGGCATCCTGGCCAACAACATTTATCCTACCAAGAGCTGGCAACAGGGCCGACTCTATTGGCCGACGCCGGTGATCTACTACAACGGCAGCAACCCGAACACTCCGGGAGTCGCGCCCGTTTCCAGTTCAAACCCGACCCAGGAAATCGTCGGCCAGTTGACCACGGGCTGGGCGATAAATTCGGCCGGGCAGATTGCCCCGCCCAACCAGCCGGGCCAGGGCACCAACATTGGCATCGGCGGTCTGCCGACCCTGAGCAGCTTGGCGGTCGAGCCCTTCAGCCATTACGCGGCCACCAGCATCCCCGGGGGCAGCTACTTTGCGGATCACGTCCTCACCGACACATCCATCTTTAACTTCTACGACCAGCTGCTCGATGGGCCGAACAAGAGGGAATGGCAAAACTGGGATGCCTTCAATATCGCGGTTTCGCAGACGTTCCTGGATGGCAGGGTCGGATTTGAGGCTGCCTACGACAAGCAGACTTACAACAGCGGGAACATCAACGCGCTGACCGGCGAAAATTACGGAATCGGCATCGACGTCAATCAGGTCCTGATCAATGGCGCGCTGAATCCCAATGTCGGACGCCCGTACGTCGCCAACGCCTTCGATAACAGCAGCAACTCCGCGAAGATCACTCGCGACAGCAGCCGCCTGACGGCCTACGCCGAGCTTCGCGCGGAAGACTTCCTGGGCAAGGGCCTGCTGGCCAAAATCCTCGGCCGCCATGTTTTCACCGGCTTGTACGCCCTGGATCACAAAACCCAGCAAAACATCTCGTGGTCGCAATATGCCGCGAGCCCGGACTGGGAAAGCGACAATAACTTCGATCTGAGCGTGAAGATCGCCAACTATCGGCTGTTCAACTTCGTGGACTACCTCGGACCGACATTGCTCGGAGCGAGTTCGGCGGCGGGCGCAAACCTGACCAACATGCAGAATCTCATTGCGGCGCCGCAAAACTCCAATGTCACGTGGTTCGATTCCCACTGGAAGTACTCGCTCAACCCCGGCTCGCCCGATTACGTCGATCCCGCGGCTACCTACACCTATCCGGATCACGATACCGGAGTGACGGTTAACAGCACCCAGAGCAACAATCCCGCCAACTATGTGGGTTGGTCGCACCTGCCGGTTACCTGGCTGGATGCCAGCAATCCGGATGACTTCCGCTCCCTGGTCACGGGCGGCGTGAAGACGAGGTTCAGGGACCAATCCGAAGGATTGATCTACCAGGGATATTTCCTCGATGGCGACTTGGTGCCGACCTACGGCTGGCGCAAGGACAGGATCGTAAACTATGCGACCAATGCGCCCATCAACCTGGCCACCAGCATCGCGGCGAGCGACTACGTCGACGACCCGAACTCACGCCTGGCCACCGAGGGACAGACCCGCACCTGGGGTGTTGTCTATCACGTGGCAAAGGCCCTCATGAAGCATGTTCCGGGCGACACGTCGCTCAGCGTGTTCTATAACAAGTCGCACAACTTCAAGGCGGATGCTCCCCGGGAAGACCTTTTCGGCGAGCAGATCGGCAACCCCGATGGCGACACCAAGGAATATGGCGCGATGTTGACCACGCTCTCCGACAAGATCTCGCTCAAGGTCACCCATTACCAGACAACGGTGCACAATGCCACGTTGCAATCCGATGCCCTTGCGGGTCTCGGCGGCTTGGGCTACCTGCTGGATCTCATCCCGGCCTGGGGCTACGGCTACGCGGCTCAAGTCCAGCTCGGCTTGGACGGCAAATATGGCAACACCACGCTGAATGGTCCCGGCGATACTGCTGGGGGCACAAGCTGGAACTATGTTGCGCGCGATGCCGTCGTTGGAAACCCCAACGCGGACATGTCGGTCATCGGCACGCCTGCCGGCGCCGCCAACCTTCCGGTTGCGACGTACGGTTATGGTGGAACGGGCTCCGTCTCGATGACCGATATCGTGAACGCCTGGATCAACATGCCGGTTCCGCCGAGCTTCTTCGACTTCTTCGGGATCACCGGCAATCGGCCGATTCCGACGCTCATGCGGAGCACCGGGAAAATCTACCTCGGATTTAGCCAGCCGGCTGTCGGCAGCAACTTCCCGGGAGTTGGCGGCCAACAGCCCAGTCTGGCGAGTGCGCTCGTTTCCACCGAGGAC
>DASYDZ010000166.1:0-11575 GCA_036499305.1 Candidatus Didemnitutus sp. | reverse complement strand
CAGCACGTCGTCGTACTGGAGCAGCCGCTTGCGCACGGAGAAGTTCTGCTGCTCGACCTTTTTCTGGGCCGACTCGATCGAGCGGTTGAGCCAGGGATGCTCGAGCTCCTCGCCCTCCTTCATCGAGCCCTCCATGATCCTCGAGGCGAGATTGCCCTGCAGGAACAGACGCAGCAGCTCGTCCTCGAGCGAGAGGAAGAATTTCGTCAGGCCCGGGTCGCCCTGACGCGAGCAGCGGCCGCGCAACTGGCGGTCGATGCGGCGGGACTCGTGGCGCTCGGTGCCCACGACAAAAAGCCCGCCGAGATCGCGCACGCCCTCGCCCAGCTTGATGTCCGTGCCGCGGCCGGCCATGTTGGTGGCAATGGTCACGGAGCCGCGCTGTCCGGCGCGGGTGACGATCTCCGCCTCCTGCTGGTGGAACTTGGCGTTCAGCACCGTGTGCACGACGTTCGCGCGCTTGAGCATGCGGCTGAGCACCTCGGACTGCTCGACGGTCACGGTGCCGAGCAGCACCGGCTGGCCGCGCTGGTTGGCCGCCTGGACCTCGCGCACCACCGCGTTGTACTTGTCGCGGCGGGTCTTGAAGATCGAGTCGTTGCGGTCGACGCGGATGCACGGCTTGTTCGTCGGAATGACCGTGACCGCGAGCTTGTAGATTTCGAAAAACTCGGTCGCCTCCGTCTCCGCCGTTCCGGTCATGCCGGACAGCTTCTCGTACATGCGGAAATAGTTCTGGATCGTCACCGTCGCATAGGTGCGCGTCTCGCGCTCGATGGTGACGTTTTCCTTCGCCTCGACCGCCTGGTGCAGTCCGTCCGACCAGCGGCGCCCGGGCATCACGCGTCCGGTGTTCTCGTCGACGATCAGGACCTTGCCTTCCTGGATCACGTACTCGACATCGCGCTCGTACAGCGCGTAGGCGCGCAGAAGCTGCGAGATGGCGTGGATGTCCTCGGACACCACCTCGTAGCGCTGTTGCGCCACGAGCTTGCTCTTCTCCTTGTCCTCGGGAGCCGCCGCCGTCTTTTCGATCTCAATGAAGGTCGTGGCAAGGTCGGGCAGCACGAATGCATCCAGGTCGTCGGGCCGAAGCCGGGTCCGCCCGATCTCGGTGAGGTCCGCCTGGTGGTTCTTTTCGTCGATCGTGAAAAGCAGTTCCTCCTTCAGCCGATAGACCTCCTCCTTGTTGAAATCAGAGTGCATCTCGACGTCGATCTTGTCGAGAAGCTTGCGCCACTCCGGATTCTCCATGAGCCGGAGCAATTGCTTGTTCTTCGGCATGCCCAGCTTGACCTGGAGCATTTTCAGCGCGGCCGAGCGGACCGGATCCGAATCGATCTGCGGTTCGGGCAGGAAGGGAATCTGGTGCACCGCCTGCACGATCTCCTCCGGCGGCGCCCCCTTCATCTTCCTGGCCACCTCGTCCCGCTGCTTCTTGCGCTTCGAATTCTCCGTCTGGACCTGCTTCAGTTCGGCCTCGAGCTTCTCGCGCTCCTGCCGATGAATGTCGCCGCCCTTTTCCAACTGGTCGGTCGCGTCCTTGACGAAGCGGTTGACGAGGCGGAGCTGGTCGGCCACGAGGCGCTCGACGCCGGGCTTCAGGCGCGTGAAAGGCTGCTCCCGTTCAATCGGCGCCGGACCCGAGATGATCAGCGGCGTGCGGGCCTCGTCGACGAGAATGGAGTCGATTTCGTCGACGATGCAGTACCAGTAGTCGCGCTGGACCTGGTCTTCCTTGCGGGTGGCCATGCCGTTGTCGCGCAGGTAATCGAAGCCGAACTCGCTCGCCGTGCCGTAGGTGATGTCGCGGGTGTACATCTCGCGGCGGACGTCCGACGGCATCTGCTGCTGGATGCAGCCGACGGTGAGGCCGAGGAATTTATAAAGGTGGGCCATCCACTCGGAGTCGCGGCGGGCGAGATAGTCGTTAACCGTGACGAGCTGCGAGTTCTTGCCGGGCAGGGCGTTCAGGTACAGCGGCAGCGTCGCGACGAGCGTTTTGCCTTCGCCCGTGGCCATTTCGGCAATGCGCCCTTCATGGAGCGTGATGCCGCCGATCAACTGCACGTCGAAATGGACCATGTCCCAGGTCAGCTCGTGGCCGCAGACGTCGACCTTGCGGCCGACCATGCGCCGGGCTGCGTTCTTCACCGCGGCGAAGGCTTCCGGCAGGAGCTGGTCGAGCGTCTCTCCCTGCTTCAGGCGCGCGCGAAACTCGTCCGTCTTCGCCCGGAGCTGCTCATCGGTGAGCTGCTGGTAGGATTTTTCCACCTCGTTGATCCGCGCGACGATGGGGCGGCAACGATCGACGTACTTGCGATGGTGGCGGCCGGCAAATTTCTGCAGGAAGAAGCTTAACATGAAAGAGGGTCAGATTTAGCCACGTGCTTGGGGTTGGCAAACGGCAAATGCCTCCAGGCTCCGGCAGCCGCAATTGCCTCATCATCAAGGCGGAACAGGCCAAGGAAGATTCCTTTCCGGTTTGCATGCCGCCTGCTTTGTAAGCCGCCATCGCATGGCCATCCCCCGACCGACCGACCCCGCCTCGATCCCTGCCCCGTTCGACCAGTACGCGATCGACGGATTTTTTGACGAGATGGTCGGTCGCGATGGGGCGATCCGTTCCCATTACAAGGGCTTCGCGGACCATTTCGGAAACATACCGGCCGATGAGTTCGCCGCCAAGCGCCGGACCGTCGACATGGCGTTCCTGCGCCAGGGCATCACCTTCAACGTTTATGGGGATGCGCAGGGTACGGAACGCGTGTTTCCGTTCGATTTGGTCCCCCGGATCATCCCGGCCCACGAGTGGGAGCGGCTGGAGGCCGGGCTGATCCAGCGCATCACCGCGCTGAACCTGTTCCTCCACGACATCTATCATGAGCAGCACATCCTGAATGACGGCACGATCCCCCATCACTACGTGCTTTCGGCGAAGCATTTCCGGCGGGAGTTCGTGAATTTCCGGGTCCCGCGCGACATCTACATCCACATCTGCGGCACCGACATCATCCGCGATGGCGACGGCAACTACATGGTGCTCGAGGACAACGCGCGCTGTCCGTCCGGCGTCAGCTACGTCCTGGAAAATCGGCGCGCCCTCAAACGCACGTTTCCCGAGATCTACGAGACCTGCGGGATCCGGCCCGTCGAGCACTACCCGAACGAGCTTCTGAAGCTGCTCCGTCACGTGGCTCCGACCGGCATTGCGGATCCGACAGTCGTGCTCCTGACGCCTGGCGCCTACAACTCGGCCTATTTTGAACATACCTACCTCGCCCGCCAGATGGGCATCGAGATCGTCGAGGGGCGGGACCTGCTGGTTCAGGATCAGCGCGTGTTCATGCGCACGACAAAGGGCCTGCAGCCGGTCCACGTGATCTACCGGCGCATCGACGACGATTTTCTCGATCCCACGGTTTTCCGGCGCGATTCCGCGCTCGGCGTGCCCGGGCTGATCAACGCCTACCGCTCCGGCAAGGTCTCGCTGGCGAACTCTGTCGGCACCGGCGTGGCGGACGACAAGGTGATGTACTACTTCGTCCCGCGCATCATCAAATATTATCTCGGCCAGGAACCGCTGATCCCGAACGTGCCCACGTACCTGGCGAGCGAGGATGCGGACCGGAATTACATGCTCGAGCATATCGACCAACTGGTGATCAAGGCCGCGAATGAAGCCGGCGGCTATGGCATGCTGATGGGCCCGCATGCGTCCGCGGAGGAGCGCGATGAGTTCAGGCGGCGCATCGTGGCCGATCCGCGCAATTATATCGGCCAACCGATGATTTCGCTCTCGCGCCATCCGACCTATTGCGACGGTGAAGGTTTCGCGGGCCGGCATATCGATCTCCGGCCGTTCATCCTGTTCGGCGAAAAGCCCGTGGTGATCCCCGGCGGTCTCACCCGCGTCGCGTTGCGCAAGGGCTCGCTGGTCGTCAACTCGTCGCAGGGCGGCGGCAGCAAGGAGACCTGGGTCCTCTACGGCAATGAGTGAACGCCGTGGCGAGCATCGGGCAACGTGGAGCGAGTAGTCAAACCAACCAAACCTCGGATCCATCCAACCCTGCCGTCTGCCGCTTCTCTCAAGCCATAAGTTCACATACCTGCGCTCGATTTCCGCGCCCCGTCGCACGCTTTCTCCTTTCACTCGTCACTGGTCACTCTTCACTTTTCAATGCTCAGCCGCGTCGCCAACTCCCTCTACTGGATGAGCCGCTACATCGGGCGCGCCGAAAACACCGCGCGCCTGGTCGACGTGAACCTTCAGCTCCTGCTCGACATGCGGAAGCTGGATGACAAGGCCCTCGCCGGACATTGGATCCCGATCCTGCAGAGCACCGGCGACGAGGACCTGTTCCGGCAGCTTCACGAGAAAGCCACGGGCAAGACCGTCACCGAATACCTGGTCTTCCAGCCGGAGAACACCAACTCGATCCTCTCGTCGCTCGCCCAGGCCCGGGAAAACGCCCGGATGATCCGCGACCAGATCACTTCCGAACTCTGGGAGGAGATCAACCGCCTCTATCTCTTCCTGCACTCGCCGCAGGCGCGCACGTTGTGGCGCAACAGTCCGCATGAATTTTTCCAGGAGATCAAGAATGCCGCGATGCTGCTGCAGGGCCTGACCGACGGCACGGTGATGCGCAACGAGGGCTGGCAGTTCGTCCAGTGCGGCCGCTATCTCGAGCGCGCCGACAAGACCTCGCGCATCCTCGATGTGCGCCATGCCTCGGTGCCCGAAAAAGGCCTGCCCGCGGAGGTCAGCCAGGCGGACGCGCTCGGCTGGTCGGCGGTGCTGCGTTCGTGCAGCGCGTGGGACGCCTACAAGGCCCAGCATGGCGCGGAGGTCCTGCCGGCGCACGTGGCCAGCCTCCTCCTGCTCAACGACCTGTTTCCCCGATCGGTGCGGTTCTGCGTGCGCGAGATCGACTCGGCGCTCCACCGGATCTCCGGCGTGGCCGACGACCGGTTCAGCAACGATGCAGAAAAGCTCGCCGGACGCCTGCTGGCCGAATTGAGTTTCAGCACGGTGGAAGAAATCTTCGAGTATGGCCTCCATGCCTACGTCGACACGCTGCAGGGCAAGCTGAACGCCATCGGCGAGGCCCTGTTTCAGGCCTACATCTTCCAGCCCTTCCAGACCCTGGAGGATGACCAGCTCCGCCAGCAGGAGGAGCAGCAGCAGCAACACCGCCTCCCCGCCCCGACCCTCCGCCACGGATCCGCGCCGGCATGAAGCTGCACGTCTTCCACCGCACACGGTACGCCTACGCGTCACCGGTCCGGGAGAGTTTCAACGAGGCCCGTTTGCAGCCGGTCACGGGCGCCCTCCAGACATGCGAGGCCTTCCGCCTCACCATCGTGCCCGATTGCCAGGTTTTTCACTACCCGGACTATTACTTTAACTCCGTGCACCAGTTTGACCTCACCAGCCTGCACAAGGAGCTGGTCGTCGAGGCGCATTCGGATGTTGTCACGAAGGACGATCCCGGAATCACCGCCGGGGCCCGCTCGGCTCCGCTGGGGGAGCTCGGGCCGCTGGGACAGGTCGAGCGCTGCTACGATTTCCTGCAATCGAGCACCTACGTCGAATCCGGGCCAGCCATCGCCGCGCTCGCCCAAAGGGTCGTCGGGGCGGAAACCGACTGCTGGCAGGCGGCCCAGGCCATCTCCGCCCACATCCACAACGAATTCAAATACCAGCCGGCCTCGACGAATTCCCGCACCCATATGCGCGAGGTCCTGGAGACGCAGACGGGAGTCTGCCAGGATTTCGCCCATGTGATGCTGGGGTACTGCCGGTCCCTCAATCTGCCGGCGCGTTATGTCAGCGGCTATCTCTACAATGGCCCGGCCGACGGATTGAAGGGGGCGCAGGCGAGTCATGCGTGGGTCGAGGTGTATGTGCCCGGACGGGGTTGGTTCGGACTCGATCCCACGAACGGAAAAATCGCCGCCGGCAATCACGTGAAGGTGGCGGTGGGACGCGACTATTCCGACGTGCCCCCGGTCAAGGGCACCTATCGCGGCACGGGGCGCCGCAGCATGACGGTCGAGGTGCTTGTCACGCTCGCCGAGCAACCCGCCGCCGCACGCGCCTGAGGGGGATACGGCGCCGTCGCGGCCCCATCAGCGGAATTCACCGGGGCCCTGCGGACCCGGCTACAACTCAGGATGCAGCCATCATGGGATCGGTGTAGCCGGGGGCGCCAGACCCCGGTCCAATCTCTTGCGGATCGGTTCCATACGGGTGTCGTCCGGAGGCAGCCGAGGGCAGTCGCCGATGTGCCCACACCTTTCAGTTTGAATCCGTGGAATCGGTGACATCCGTGGTCAAAACCGGAATTGCCCGCGAAACACGTGAATGACGCAAAACAGGTTCCCATTTTCGAATTGCTGACTTTCGAGGCACAGATCCCGTCGAGGTCGCCGATCTGCCGAGTGCCCGCTATTTTCGCGATTGAATCCGTGAGATCGGTGACATCCGTGGGTAAAATGGGACTGCGCAGCCGGCCAAACCAACGAAATTCACCGGGCCCTGAGGACCCGGCTACAACGTCAGTCGGTACAGGAGTGGGCAAATAAACAACTGCTGCCGCTAATTCCTCGACGCCAGGCGCCCGGCCGGCGACCCTGCCGCCGGACTCACGCATGTCGACGACCCCGATCCCCAAACCGGCGGCGCCCCGCTTGGAATCCGTCGATCTCCTGCGCGGCCTGATCATGGTCGTGATGGCGCTCGATCATGTCCGGGATTTTTACCACACCGGCTCGATCCACGGCGTTAATCCCCTCGATCTCGCCACCACCACGCCGGCCCTGTTCTTCACGCGGTGGATCACAAACTACTGCGCACCGCTGTTCTCCTTCCTGGCCGGCACCGGCACTTATCTTGCGGTATTGCGCGGAAAACCCAAACGCGAGCTGTCGTGGTTTCTCGTGACGCGCGGGCTGTGGCTGATCTTTCTCGAGCTCACACTGCTGACGTGGTTCGGCTGGCAGTTTGAAATCACGCCAACGGACTACATCCTGGCGACCCTGTGGGCGCTCGGCTGGGGAATGATCGTCCTTGCCGGATTGATTCACCTGCCGTTTCCCGCGATCGTGGCGATTTCACTGACCATGATCGCCGGGCACAACGCCCTCGACGCCATCGCCCCGGCGAGCTGGGGCGCCGCCGCGCCGCTCTGGCAGGTGCTGCATGCGGGCGGAGACTTCCACCTCGGAAAGGCGGCCGTGCAGGCGTTTTATCCGCTGATTCCCTGGCCCGGGGTCATGGCCGCCGGCTATTGCCTCGGGTCGGTCTATGCCTGGACATCCGAAAAACGCCGCCGATGGCTGTTTGCCGCCGGGTGGACAGCGACGATTGGCTTCGTCGCGCTGCGGTTCAGCAATCTCTACGGCAACACCTTCCCCTGGGCGGCGCAGAAAAGCCCCCTCTTCACGCTGCTGTCATTTCTCGACTGCCGGAAATATCCGCCGTCGCTCGATTACCTCCTGATGACGATCGGACCCGGCCTGCTCTTTCTGGGCTGGTTCGACGGGCGAACGGTGCCGGCCTGGCTGCGGCCGTTTCTCGTGTATGGCCGCGTGCCGATGTTCTATTATCTCCTCCACATTCCGCTGATTCATGCCGGGTCGAAGCTGATGAGCCTGATCCAGTTTGGCGGCGGCGACTACAACGCCATCCTGAGCAGCGGACCGCCGCCCCCGGGCGCCGGCATCGGCCTTGGCGCCACCTGGCTGGTGTGGATCGCGCTCGTCGCCGCGCTTTATCTGCCCTGCCGCTGGTTCGCCAATCTGAAGCGCCGCCGCAAGGACGCCTGGCTGACGTATTTTTAGGTGCCTCCGTTTGGTCGTGGCGGGGATCGATGTCATCATCGATCCGCTGATCAAGACATCGGATTGGCCCACGAAATACGCGGAAGCATTGCGATGCCGCCGATCTGCAATTTGAGCAACGGGCCCTCGTTGAATCGGCCGGCGAGGCGGCACGAGAAAGTTCGCCGGCGCTCTGGTTCAATCGGCGGCGGCAGGCCGACCCACGATCCCGCATCGATCGCCTGCAAGCAGGCTCCTACCCTCCCTCTCACGCAATCTTGCGAAAGTAGGCGATGGTCTTTTTCAGGCCTTCCGCCAAATCGACCGTCGGTGCCCACTTGAGTTGTTTCTTCGCCAGGCTGATATCCGGCTGGCGCTGCTTCGGATCGTCGGCCGGCAGCGGCTTGTGCACGATCTTCGATTTGCTTTTGGTCAGGGCGAGAATCTCTTCGGCCAGCTCCAGCATCGTGAACTCGCCGGGATTGCCGAGATTCACGGGACCGATGAACTCATCCTGGTTCATCATGCGGAGAAAACCGTCGATCAGGTCGTCGACATAGCAGAACGACCGCGTCTGCTGGCCGTCGCCATAGAGCGTGATCGAATCGCCGCGCAGGGCCTGGACGATGAAATTCGAAACCACGCGTCCGTCGTTGGGGTGCATGCGCGGGCCATAGGTGTTGAAGATGCGCACCACGCGGATCGCCACCTCGTGCTCGCGATGATAATCGAAAAACAGCGTCTCGGCGCAGCGCTTCCCCTCGTCGTAGCAGGACCGCCGGCCGATCGTGTTGACGTTGCCCCAATAGCTTTCCGGCTGCGGGTGGACCGCGGGGTCGCCGTAGATCTCCGACGTGCTCGCCTGGAACACCCGCGCGCGCACGCGCTTGGCGAGGCCGAGGCAGTTGATCGCGCCCAGGATCGACGTCTTGATCGTCTTGATCGGGTTGTACTGGTAATGCGGCGGCGAGGCCGGACAGGCGAGGTTGTAGATCTGGTCCACCTCGAACTTGAACGGATCGATGATGTCGTGGCGGATCAGTTCGAAGTGCGGATTCGGGATCAGGTGCGCGACGTTCGCCTTGGTGCCCGTGAAAAAATTATCGAGGCACACGACATCGTGGCCGCCCTCGACCAGGCGATCGCATAGGTGGCTGCCCAGGAATCCGGCTCCGCCGGTGACAAGAATCCGCATGATGGAAAGGAAAGGTCGGGGTGGCCAACGCCATCGCGTCACTCCCACCCGCAGGGGCGGCGGACGAATTGGTGGCCCCGCGACAGTGGGGAAACCGGGGCGAAAATCGAGACCTGAAAATCAGGGACTGCCCGTCGCCTCGCCCGCCTCGTAGCGCGCGATCCAGGCGAGGTGCCAGGAGCCAAAATCCCCCGCTTCAATCCGGGCCCGGGTCTGGGCCATCAGGTCGAGGTAGAACTGGAGATTGTGCAGGGTCAGCAGCATGCTCGCCAGGATCTCGCCCGACATCACGAGATGCCGCAGGTATGACCGGGAGAAGCGCGCTGCATAGTTTTCCAGGCCCTCGACCAGCGGGCGCGGGTCGGCCCGGAAACGTCCGTTGCGCAGGTTGATGAGGCCGTCGGGCGTGAAGGCAGCGCCGTTGCGCGCCACGCGGGTCGGGTGGACGCAGTCGAACATGTCCACTCCGAGCGCGATCATCTTGAGCATCTGGGGGGGAGTCCCGAGCCCCATCGTATATCTCGGCTTGTCGGCCGGCAGGTATGGCGTGGTCGCACCCACCTGTTTGATCATCTCCAGTTCGGGCTCCCCGACGCTGACTCCCCCGATCGCGTAGCCGGGGAAATCCAGAGCCGACAGCGACTCCGCCGCCTCCCTGCGAAGGTCGTCAAAGGTCGAGCCTTGCGCGATCGCGAAGACCAATCCGCCCGCCTCCGAGAAGCCGTTGTCCGCGGCAATCTGTCGGCATTCGCGGGCCCAGCGGTAGCTGCGGTCTACGGCCCGGCGACATTCCTCGCGAGTGCACGGCCAGGGAGGACATTCGTCGAGCACCATGGCGATATCCGAACCGAGGTTGGCTTGGATTGTCATGACCTCCCGAGGTCCGAGAAACAGGTTCGCCCCGTCGATATGGGACTGAAATGCGATGCCTTCCGGGCGGATATCGCGAAGCTTGGCCAGGCTAAATACCTGAAAGCCACCGCTATCGGTAAGGATTGGGCCCTCCCAACCCATGAAGCGATGGAGCCCGCCCATCTCTCGCACCAAATCTGATCCCGGCCTTAGGTTCAGGTGATAGGTGTTTCCGAGAATGATCTGAGAACCGATGTCTTTCAAATCATTGGGCATCATAGCCTTGACCGTCCCTTGGGTGCCGACCGGCATAAAGACCGGCGTCTCGATGGTGCCGTGTTTCGTGCGCAGACGGCCCCGTCTGGCGGCCGTCGCTGTATCGGTGCCCAGGAGCTGGAAGTGGCCTTGCATGGAACACCACCACCCTACCCGCGGGCTTGACCCCCCTGTCAAATCCCGAGTATCCCCAGCCCGTGCTGCTGGTGATCGATAACTATGATTCCTTCACGTTCAACCTGGTCCAGTATTTCGGACAGCTTGGAGTGAACATGCGCGTGTTTCGAAACGACGAATTGACGGCCGAGGAGGCCGAAAAGCTGAACCCTGACCGGGTGCTGATTTCGCCCGGTCCGTGTACGCCGAACGAAGCCGGGGTCAGCTTGGATATTTTTCGCGTTTTTGCCGGGAAAAAGCCCATTTTCGGGGTTTGCCTCGGCCACCAGGCCATGGGCCAGTTTTTCGGAGGGAAGGTCGTCCGGGCCAGTCGCCTGATGCACGGAAAGATGTCCCCCATCCAGCATCGCGGCGCCGGGGTCTTCAAGACGCTGCCATCACCCTTCCAGGCGACCCGCTATCATTCGCTGCTGGTCGAGCGCGCCTCCCTGCCCGATTGCCTCGAGGTCTCCGCGGAAACCGCCGAGGGCGAGATCATGGGCCTGAGCCACAAGACGATGCCCGTCTGGGGCGTCCAGTTTCACCCTGAATCGATCGCCACCGAAAACGGCATGCAGATTCTCCGGAACTTTCTCGCCGCCAATTGACCCAAGAAGCCCAATGCGAAAGTAGCGAATAGTGAGCAGTGAATGGCGAGCATCTTCCCAGCGACACCGAATCCCTCTCAGTCAACTTGCCCCAAGCTCCTCACCGCCCGCAAGCGCGCCGATTCCTACTCACTACCCGCTACCCACTACTCGCTACTTCCAAAAATGCGTTGTCCCAAGTGCACTTCGATTGAAGACAAGGTGATCGATTCGCGCATCGCGCGGGACGGAAACTCGATCCGGCGCCGGCGCGAGTGCCTCGAATGCAGCCACCGTTTCACGACCAACGAGGAATTCGTGCGCGACACCCTCGTCGTGGTGAAGCGGGATGGCCGGCAGGAGCCGTTCAGCCGGGAAAAGCTCGTCGCCGCCGTTCGCGCGGCCTGCCACAAGCGCCCGGTCGATGGCGAACAGATCTCGATGCTCGTCGAGGACGTGATCGACGCAGTCGAGGCGCGCTACGAGACGCAGGTGCCCACCCAGGGAATTGGCGAGCACGTGATGCAGCGCCTGCGCAAGATGGACCAGGTCGCATACGTGCGATTCGCCAGCGTCTACAAGGAGTTCCGCGACGTCTCGGAATTCGTCGACGAAATTACGAGTCTTGCACCGGGCGCGCGCGGCGCTATTTCGAAATCAAAGAAATGACCCGCTCCGCCTC
>DASYDZ010000165.1:0-32180 GCA_036499305.1 Candidatus Didemnitutus sp. | reverse complement strand
GGAAGTGGCACCGGTGTGTTGACGTGGGCCCTGGGCTCGGGCTCGACCGCGCCGGGCGCCGCGATCAACTCCGGCACGGGCGTGGTCACATCGACGGGTGCCGGCACGGTGGTGATCAACGTCACGAAGGCTGCGGATGCGAACTATAATGCGGCGACTTCCTCCGACTTCACGTTGACCCTGGGCAAGGCCAGCCAGGCTGCGCTGACGGTGAACTCCGCTTCGACCGGCATCTTTAACACGGTCTACACGGCAACCGCCACCGGCGGAAGTGGCACCGGTGTGTTGACGTGGGCCCTGGGCTCGGGCTCGACCGCGCCGGGCGCCGCGATCAACTCCGGCACGGGCGTGGTCACATCGACGGGTGCCGGCACGGTGGTGATCAACGTCACGAAGGCTGCGGACGCGAACTACAATGCGGCGACTTCCTCCGACTTCACGTTGACCCTGGGCAAGGCCAGCCAGGCGGGGTTGACGATTACCTCATCGTCGACGGGTACATTCGGCACGACGTACACGGCCACGGCGGCGGGAGGCAGCGGCACGGGTGCGCTGACGTGGGCGCTGGGCACGGGCTCGACCGCATCAGGCCCCGCGATCAATTCCGGCACGGGCGCGGTCACATCGACGGGCGCCGGCACCGTGGTGATTAATGTGACCAAGTCATCCGACGCCAATTACATTGCGACGACCTCGGCCAACTTCACCATTTCCTTCGGCAAGGCCAACCAGCCCGCTCCGGTCATTTCTTCATCCAACGGCGTTGCGTTCGGCACCTCGTACACTGCAACCGTGAGCAACGGCGGCTCGGCTTTCGGCGCCTTGAGCTGGTCGCTGGGCACCGGCTCGACCGCCGCATCGCCCCTGATCAACGCCGCCACCGGCGTGGTCACGTATGCGAGCACCGGCACAGTTGTCATCAAGGCCTCGTTTGCCGGCGATTCCAATCATAACGCCGCGACCAGCGCGGACTTCACTGTGACCCTGGCCAAGGCGACGGCCACCGTTACGCTCGCAAACCTTGCTGCGACCTACGATGGCGCTGCGCATGCCGCCACGGCGACAACGACTCCGTCCGGGTTGACGGTGACCTTTACTTACGACGGCAGCGCGACCGCTCCGACGAACGCCGGCAGCTACGCGGTGGTCGCGACGATTTCCGACTCCAATTACACTGGGTCGGCTTCGGGCACGCTGGTGATTGCGCAGGCGGCGCCGACCATCACCTGGGCCACACCCTCCGCCATTGCCTCGGGCATCGCATTGAGCGCCACGCAACTTGATGCCACCGCGAGCGTCCCCGGCACATTCGTCTACACGCCCCCGGCTGGCACGGTGCTGGGCGTTGGCCCGCAAACCCTGGGCGTCGCCTTCACGCCGACGGACACGGCGAACTACACCACCGCGACCGCACAGGTTTCGCTGAGCGTGCTGGCGCCGCAGAACTCGAAGCTGTACTCCGACTTCAACGGCGACGGCAAAGCCGACATTGTCTGGCAGAACACCGTGACGGGTGATCGCAGCATCTGGTTGATGAATGGCACGACAATCGATTCGTTCGCCTTCGTGGCTGGCATCTCCACGGATTGGAGCATCGTCGGAACCGGCGACTTCAACGGCGATGGCCAGACCGACCTCGTCTGGGAAAACACCACGACGGGTGACCGCACCTGCTGGTTCATGAATGGCCCGGTCCTTGACACCTTCGGATATTTTGCGCTCGTCGATCCGGTCTGGCACATCGCCGCGGTCGGCGACTTCGACGGCGACGGCAAGTCCGACCTCATCTGGGAAAACACGGCGACGGGCGACCGCGCGGTGTGGTTCCTCGACGGCACGAACATCAAGAGCTTCGGCTACCTGGCGGGCATTCCCACCGAATGGCACATTGTCGGCGCCGCTGATTTCGACGGCGACGGCAAGACGGACCTCATTTGGGAGAACTCGACGACGGGCGACCGCAGCATCTGGCTGATGGACGGCACCACGATCCTCAGCTTCGTCGACGTCGGCACCGTGGATCCCGTCTGGCACATCGCGGCGCTCGGCGACTTCGATGGCGACGGACATGTTGACCTCGTTTGGGAAAACCGCACCACGGGCGACCGCGCGATCTGGCTCATGAACGGCGGCGTCCAGGTGTCGGCTCCTTACCTCGCCTATATCGATCCCGTGTGGGAAATCGCGCCCTAAGCGGAGCGTGAGTAACGATGTAGCCGACCGCGAAGACCGCGAAGACCGCGAAGACCGCGAAGAGCGCGGAGGCCGGGGCGGGAAGCCGGACATCGGCGAAAAGCGGACATCCGTCTCGGATCGATCGTGGAAGTCGAGATAAACGCGGACCTCACGCGCTGCGAATCGTTGCGATGTCCGTTGTCGGGGTCCGTCTTCGTGAATGCTCGGGATGTCCAAGGCCATTTTCTTTCAAAAATCCCCTTGACTAGACTAAACAGTCAACTATCTATTGACGCATGGGAAGAACCTCAGACGCCAACCTCCGATTGATGGACGCCGCTTTGGAGCTCATCTGGGAGGAGAGCTATGGGGCCGTCACGATCGACGACATCTGCACACGCGCAGACGTCAGGAAGGGCAGTTTCTATTATTTCTACAAGTCGAAGGCCGATCTGGCGGTTGCGGCGCTGGACCGGATGTGGAATGAGAGCTGGAAGCCAACCTTGGACGGCATCTTCTCGCCCGCGGCGGATCCGGTCGCGCGATTTTCCGCATATTTCGCCTGGGTGTACAAGAGCCAGGCGGCCCTCAAGCAAAAGCTGGGCAAGGTTCTCGGCTGCCCTCTCTGCAGCGTGGGCTCTGAGGTGTCCACGCAGGAGCCGGGCGTAAGCGCGAAGGTACGTGAAATATTTTCGCGGAAACTGAGATACTACGAATCCGCCGTCCGCGATGCCATCGCCGCCAAACAGATCGAGGCGTGCGATCCCGCCAAAAAAGCCAGCGCCATCGCTGGTTTGATCGAGGGTGTTGTCGCCCAGGCCCGGATCATGAACGACCCCGAAGTCATCCAGTCGCTGGCGGGGCAGGGGATGACGCTTCTGGGCGTCAAATCACTGGCGCAGGCTTCGGCCTGACCTGAGCAACCGGTTGAAATGAGGGTATACGAGGAAATTTTTTTCGCTCTCAAAAGTAGCTAACTAGTCAACTATTTAAGTCATGAAATCAAATCTCCCCGCAGCCCCAAGTCCATGGATCAGGCTTGGCTTCACCCGCGGCACCGCGGCCGATTTTCGCGCCGCGCTGCGGCGCGGGGGCGTGCTGCCGGACACCAATCGCGCGTCCGACGGCGGCCTTGGTTCTCTCTGGGACGCGACTCTCGTCGATCGCCTGCGGGCACCCGTCACCCGCCATCCCTACTGACGTTTCCATCCGCACGTCTCACCGCAGCAATTTCTCTCCCATCATGAATAATCACACCTCCAAAAAGCTGACCAACAAGGTCGCCCTTGTCACCGGTGCCTCCAAGGGCATCGGCGCTTCCATCGCCAAGCACCTCGCCCAAGCAGGTGCGTCTGTCATCGTCAACTATGCCACCAGCAGAGCCGGCGCCGACAAGGTGGTCGCCGAAATCACCGCCGCCGGCGGGAAGGCGGTCGCCATTCAAGGCGATGTCGCCCAACCCGCCGACATCAAACGCCTGATCGCCGCAGCCAAGGAGCAGTTCGGCCACATCGACATCCTGGTGAACAATGCCGGCGTGTACGAATTCACGCCGCTCGAGTCCATCACGCCCGAACATTTCCACCGCCAGTTCAACGTGAATGTGCTCGGCCTGCTTCTTACCACGCAGGAGGCGGTGAAGGTGTTCCCGGAAACTGGCGGCAGCGTCATCAACATTGGTTCCATTGTCAGCAGCATCACCCCACCGGCGAGTGCGGTCTATACCGCAACCAAGGGTGCGGTTGATGCGATCACGGGTGTTCTCGCCAAGGAACTGGGTCCGAGAAAAATTCGCGTGAACGCGCTGAATCCCGGCATCGTCGAGACCGAGGGCACGCACACCGCCGGCTTCATCGGCTCCGACTTCGAAAAGCACGCGACCAGCCAGACGCCACTGGGCCGCACCGGTCAGCCCGAAGACATCGCGAAGGTGGCGGTCTTCCTCGCCTCCGATGAATCCGGCTGGCTGACCGGCGAGGAAATCCGTGCCGGAGGTGGGATGCATTGATCAGCCGAACCGCTGCTCACGTCCGCGGCTATGGAGACGCGGCGCGGCGCACCGGACCTGATCGGGACGCATGCCCGTATTTCGCATCAAATCATATCGACCCGCCATGAGCCTTATTCCCATAGTTTTGGTTCTAGCCGCCCTGGTGGCACTGGTTGCGACCGACGATCAGTGACCCCGGACACGAGAGTGCCGAAATCAGAAATCAGAAAACAGAAGTCGGAGGTCAGACGGGTTTGTGAGATGGTTCGCGCGGCGACGGACGATCGGCCCCGGACGGTAAGTCGGAGGTCCGCTTGTAGGGCTGCCGCTGGCGCCAGCCGGGTTCTGGCCTGCGCCAGGACAGACCATGCAGCCGGATGTCTCCGTCGATCCGTTCGGCTGAAGTTCCGGGGCGACAGAGGCATCGGTATGGAAACCGGCGCCCAGCTACGGCATCGTTCCGTGTTCTGACTCTTGACATCGGAAATCCGCCTATTGGCGCTGGGCTTGCCGGTTGGTCTTCAGTCGTCAGCTTCCGCTCTCCGTCATCCGGCGTCTGCCCTCTGCTCGCTGTCCGGCGCCCGGCCAGACGGATGCGCTTGACGCTTGCGCCGACTCTTCCCAAATGGGGCACGTGAGTTCCGTTGTGTCACCCCGCACGACCCCGGCACTGCAAATGGTCGCGAAGCGGGCGGGTGTTTCCATCTCCACCGCCTCGCGCTGTTTGAGTGGTGCGGCTAATGTCGCCGAAGCAACGCGGCTGCGCGTTGTTGCGGCGGCCGAGGAGGTTGGCTACCAGTACAATACCCTCGTCGGCCAGGTCATGAGTGCCACACGCCGGGGTGTGGCGCTGAACCATCTCGGCACGGTGGCGTTTGTCACCCCGGTCGCGGATTCGCACGAATGGCGTTCGACGCCCACCTTGTGCCGCAACTGGGAAGCCGCGGGCGAACGCGCCGAATCGTTCGGCTTCAAGATCACGGAGTTCACCCTCAGCTCGAGCGGAATGACCGGCCGGCGTCTCGGCGAAATTCTCACGGCCCGCGGAATTTCGGGCGTGTTGTTGGCCGCCTTTCCGATGGAGCCGCACGAGGTCTCGCTGCCGTGGAATGATTTCGCCTTCGTCCAGGTCGGACACCGGATCCAGTCGCCCCGGCTGGATTGCGTGGTCAGCGACCACACCGAGGCGGTGGTGATGGCCGCGCGCGCGGCCGTCGCCCGCGGCTACGCGCGCATTGGCCTGGCGATCGAAAAATATCAGGACGACATCACCGGCGGCCGCTGGCTCCTCGGGTATGCGGGTCTGCGCGCGTCCTTCCCGGATTTGCCCGTGATTCCGCCGTTGCTCCCGGCCCGGATGACGGAGGATGCGTTCCTGAAATGGGTCGGCGCGCATGACGTCGACTGCGTCCTGACGTTGTCCACTTTTCGCAACGATCCCAACCGCATGGAAAACTGGCTGGCGGCGGCGGGACGCTCGGTTCCCGGCGACGTGGGGCTTGTTTCGCTTGATGTCACCTCGGTCCATGAGGACTGGAGCGGGGTCGAACAGCACTCCGACGAGATCGGCCGCGCGGCGGTCGACATGCTTTTCTCTAAACTGCACGCCAGCGAACGCGGTATTCCGCGTCTGCCGCGCACGCTTCAGGTCCACGGTGACTGGCACGAGGGACGCACGCTGCGACCTGCAGGCTGAGCCGGGATCATGCAACTGAACACTCGATTGGCTCGGTGAAGCTGCGAATCGAATGGTGGAGCGTGTTGTCCTCAATGCGCTTCGGTTCGCGAACGTGTTGAGACAACACGGTCCACCTCCGGCCGAATGAGTCCGGCTGAGAGTGAAAAGCGGTAACCAAAAAGCGGCAAGCCGGCAATGGTTTGGGGCCGGTCACGCGGACTATGCGGAAAAATTGCAGGGCGGGGTCGCCGTACCCCGCCATCGGATGTCCAGGAGGGTTGTCCGATCCTACCGCTCTACCGAAGGCGATCGCGCAATTCCGCAGGCACGAAGCGTTCGCGCCAGATCGGGAAGCTTCGGGTCGAAACTCAGGCCGAAGGCCCGGCTGAGCACGAGCAGTCGGAAGAGCGCACCCGGAGAGAGGGCCGCGGCGGACGGGGCTTTTTAGTACGCGCGCGCGACCGGACTGAGATTCGTCGGGTAGGCGAGAGTCGAGTTCGCGCGCGACCGATTGCCTCTTGACTCACCCCAACGAGGTTCGTCCTGTGGGCGCCTTGCCGATCTTCGATGCCGATAATCGAGCCCGCGCCGGTTTGCCGGCGGCCGCCGGGTTTGCCGCTCACGTCGCGGTGCTGGCCGGGATGTTTTTCGTGTCGACGGCGAGCCGGGCAGCCGACGCGGCGGGCAGTATCGTTGCGCGGCCATTGGCCCCGCTTTCTTGTCCCAGGGGCAAAACGATGTTTGCCACGCTGTCTTCCGCCGACACCGGCATTGTCACCGAAAACAACTATGCCGATCCCCGGGAAACCAAGACGGGGTACAAGGATCCCCGCATGGAGGGTGGGCACTTTGACGAATTCGCTGTCGGCGCTGTCGGCACGGGGGTTGCGATCGGCGACTATGATGGCGACGGCCGGCCGGACATATTTGTGGTCAGCAAGACGGAGAGTTGCCGGCTGTTTCGCAATCTCGGCAACTGGAAGTTCGAAGATGTCACGGCGAAGGCCGGAGTGGAAGACAAGGGCGAGGCGGCGGCCATCTGGAAACAGGGGGCGACGTTCGTGGACGTGAACAATGACGGGCTGCTGGACATCTATGTCTGCCGGTTCAACGCCCCCAATCTGCTCTACATCAACCAAGGCGACGGCACCTTCAAGGAGGAGGCCGCGGCCCGGGGTTTGGCCGTGGTCGACGCATCGGTCATGGCTGCGTTTTGCGACTACGACCGTGACGGCTGGCTCGACGTGTACATCCAAACCAACCTGCTCGACAGCTCCCAGCATCCGAACGGACAACGCGACCTGCTTTTTCACAACAACGGCGATGGCACCTTCACCAACGTCACCGATCGGGCGGGGATCAGCGGGGATACCCAAGGCCACTCGGTCCTTTGGTGGGATTACGATGGCGACGGCTGGCCGGATATTTATGTGGCGAACGATTTCGCCACGCCCGACGCCCTCTATCACAACAACCGCGACGGCACCTTCACCAATGTCATCGATCAAGTGGTGCCCCACATGCCCTATTCCTCCATGGGCTCGGATCTGGGTGACCTGAACAACGACGGCCGCATCGACCTGCTGGCCACGGAAATGGCGGCGACCACCCATCAGAAAGACCAGCGCACCATGGCTCCGACCCGCAATCAGTCCCTGGATCCGGCGGATAATTCCACAGCGGCGCCACAATACTACCGCAACGCGCTGTACTTGAATACGGGCACGGGCCGCTGCCTGGAGGCGGCTTTTCTCGCGGGCCTGGACGCCACCGACTGGACCTGGTCCGTGCGCTTCGAAGACCTCGACAATGACGGCCGGCTCGACCTGCACGTGACCAACGGCATGCACCGGGAATTGCACAACTCCGACCTGATTTCCCGCCTCGGGTCCGCCCAATCGCTGGCGGAAAGGCAACGGATGCAGCGCAGCGCCCCGGTGCTGGTCGAACACAACCTCGCCTTCCGCAATCTCGGCGATTTGAAATTCGAGAACGTCAGCGCAGCCTGGGGTCTCGATGAAAATGGCGTGAGCTTCGGCGCGGCCTTCGGCGACCTCGACGGGGACGGGGATCTCGATCTCGTCTACACCAACTTTAAGAAAGGGGTGACCGTGCTGCGCAACGATTCCGACACGGGTCATCGGGTGGTTTTCGCCCTGCGCGGCACGCAATCGAACCGCTTCGGGGTCGGAGCCGTGATTCGCATTGAAACCGAGGCCGGCATTCAGGTCCGCCAGCTGGTCCTGGCCCGGGGTCTCCTTTCGAGTTCCGAACCCGTGCTGCACTTCGGCCTGGGCGAATCCACGCTCATCAAGCAGGTCACGGTCTCGTGGCCCAGCGGCCAGATCCAGTCGTTGGCCAATCTCGCCGTCGACCGCAAATTCACCGTGACCGAGCCGACCGTCGCCGAGGCTATGGCTGGCAGGCCTGCCGGTCCCGCGGTTACCGCCGGCTTGCCCGGCGTAGCCTTGGCGAAGGCGGGACAATTCACCGAAGTGAGCCAGCCGATGAACCTCTCCGTTATCGCCCATGAAAATGCCGTGGATGAGCTGGGCTCGAATTCGCTACTCCCGGTCCGCCAGAATCGACGCGGGCCCGGTGTCGCGGTCGGCGATTTGAATGGCGACGGGAAAGACGATCTGATTTTCGGCGGTACAACCCTCGATGCGCTGCAGGTGCGTCTGGCTGGTCCGGACAATCAATTTGCCGGCGGTCCCGCCCCGGCCCTCGCCGGCGACATGTCGGTCAATGACGGACCGTCATTGATTTTCGATGCGGATGGCGACGGCACGAATGATCTTTTGTGCACCGCTTCCGGGGTCGGCCAGCCCCCGGGTGCCCCGGGCTATCAACCCCGGCTGTATCTTAACGACGGGCACGGCAGCCTGCGCCCGGCCCCGGCCGATGCCCTGCCTTCGATTCCCCTCAGCGCGGGCGCGGTGGCCGCGGCGGATTTCAACCGCGACGGACAGCTTGATGTTTTCCTGGGAGCGAAAGTCGTGCCCGGACTCTATCCCCTCGCGCCGAGCAGCGCCTTGCTCGTGAATCATGGCGGCCGGTTTGAAGACGTGACCGACACCCTCGCGCCTGGTTTGCGCGAAGTCGGCATGGTCACCTCGGCCTTGTGGAGCGACGTGGATGGCGACGGTTGGCCTGACCTGTTGGTGGCCCTCGAATGGGGCCAGGTGAAATATTTTCACAACGGCCAGGGCCGGGGTTTCGAGGACTGGACGGAAAAAGCCGGTTTCGCTTCCGGGGGCACGGGGTGGTGGACCTCGATCGCCGCGGCTGATTTCAACGAAGATGGCCGGATTGATTACGTCGTGGGCAATCTCGGCCTGAACACCCAGTATCGGGCCGACGCCAAGCATCCCGCCCTGCTGTTCGCCGGTGATTTCAAGGGCGACGGAAGCCAGCAATTGATCGAAGCCTACTATGAGGGCGACCGGCTCTATCCGTGGCGGACCCGGATGAGTCTCGGCACCGCCATCCCCTCGGTGTTGAAACGCTTTCCCCGCAATGACACCTATGCGCAAGCCACCTTGGGTGAGATTTTCGGCGAGGGTAAACTGGCGGCTGCCCAACGCTACGCTGCCACGGAATTCCGGAGCGGAGTATTCCTTAGTCAGCCGGAGGGGACCTACCGATTCGAAGCGCTGCCGCACCTCGCCCAGATCGCGCCCTTGCAGGGAATCGTCGCCGGAGATTTTGACGGCGACGGCCACGCCGATATTTATGCAGTGCAAAATTCCTACGCCCCCAGCCCGGTTGTCGGCCGTTTCGACGGCGGCCTGAGCCAGTTGCTGCGCGGTGATGGCCAAGGCCATTTTACCTGCATTCCTCCCGGCGAAAGCAATCTGATCGTGACTGGCGATGCCAAGGCGTTGGCCGTGGTGGATCTCAACCAGGATGGTTGGCCGGACTTTGTCGTGACGCGAAACAACTCGGCCAGCCTCGCCTTCCTCAACCATGGCGTGAAAGAACGACATTCGCTGCGAATCCAATTGCGCGGACCCGCGGGCAACCCCAGCGCCATTGGAGCGCGCGTCACCCTCGAACTCGCCGACGGCACCGCGAGGACCGGCGAGGTCTACGCCGGCTCCGGTTATTTCAGTCAGTCTGCTGCGGCCTGTTTCTTCGGTTACATGCCAGCCAACCCGCCCCGTCAAATCCGCGTGCGCTGGCCCTCCGGTGCGACCAGCACCCACTTGGTCCCGCCGCAGTCCTCTACGATCGTCCTTACTGCGCCCGCTCGCTAAAGCAGTTTCAGAAATACTGCAGCCGTTGTAGGAGCCTGCTTGCAGGCGATTCCGGTTCGAGCGCGTCCAGAGGCCCCGCTCCACCCTTTCGCCTGCAGGCAGGCTCCTGCAACTTCGCTTGACGCGAACATGCTACCTCAGTCGATCACGCAATTCGGTCGGCACCAGGGTGAGCGCGAATTCGTGCAGTTTGGGATCAACGCGGTTGCCGAAGGCTCGGCTCAATACCAGCAGCCGATAAAGCGAACCGGGGGAGAGCTCCCGCAGTTTTTCTTTGTCCGCGGTCGCCAGGCAAACGGCCACTTGCTCACGGGCCAGCTGTTCCTTTTTCGCCCGGGCAAGGACCACGGCGAGTCCGACGCGCAGGTCCCACGGCAGGACCGCAGGGTATTTGGCCGCCAGTCTTGCCTCCAATACTTTGAGGGACTTGGCGAATTCCTCTTCGTCCCCCCGCGCCGAATCGACTTCGGCCCGCGCCACCCAGGCCCCGAAATCGGCCGGGAAACGCCGCAGACCTTGCGCGGCCGCCGCGGCCTGTTCCAAGTCTCGCGTCTCGACCAGGTACTCCGTTATCCGGGCTACGGCTGTCGCCGGTTCCTGCTCGTCGACGACTTCAAATACCTGCACCGACTGCCCTTCGAAACCGGTGATCTTCGGCAACGAATATGCCAGGGGCCGCAGCCAGAGCGGCAGCGTCGGAAGCTGGAGCTTGTCGCGCAAGGTGGCCGCGCTTTGCCCCGGGCCTGCCCGCGTATAGTCGTCAAACTCGGAATCCCAGGAGAGCAAAACGAGGTGGGTGATATCGCGCCGATCGATCAACGCCTTTGCCTCCTGGGGGTTTGGGTTTCCCAGGATGAGCATGGCTGCCGCCACGCCGCTCTTGTTTTCCCGGGAGATAGAGCCCAGGCCGCGCATGCCGCCATAGTAGCAGAGAGCAGTGGTCTCGTTGGGCGGAGCCAGCAACACCACCCCGCCTGGAGCGCCGTGGAGCGCGAGCCATCCCGCCAGGTCCCTCTCGATCAAACCCAACACTTCCGACCGCGTGAGGTCTTCTTCCGTTTCGGCTTTGGGCCGCGGTGCCACCAGCAAAATGCCCGGGAGCAAGAGCAGCAGGCCGCCGCCCGCCCACGCGAGGCGGCGGTAGCCCCTGTTGGCGGCGCCCGACAATCCGGTGGTCGCCGCCGCCACCATCACCAGCAAAAGCCCATCGAGCGTGTTCCACCAGACGAGCTGCTGGCAGGCGAATCCGAACGCCACGAGCACCGGTCCCAACGTTATCGCCACGGAAATTTGGCGCTCCCGGCCCGACTGTTGCCGCAGGAGAACCCACCCGGCGGAAGCGACCAGGACGAGCGGCAGGAACGTCGCCCACACCGCCAGGGTCAATCCATCGCGTGAAATCCACGCCGCGAGGTTTTGGGCGATGGCGCCTTCCGGTAGTTTCGTCAGCCGGAGGGACGGGGTGTCCGGTAAGAGGAATTCGGAGCCGTGGATTTTCCAGTTGGCCACCGGAACCGCGACGATCGCGGCCAGCGCGCAGGCGAGCACGGCGAAGTTGCGGATGGTTTTTGGCGGCTTTTGGCCCTGAACACTGAAACTTTCCCCGCCGACTGCCGCGGGGTTTCCCTGGGAGTTAGGACGCTGCCCGACGGAGGCCTGCTTGGAGGGCTGGGTCCGGCGGCGTTCAATCCACTCCGCCGTCTGCGCCAAAATCTCGCCGCCACCGAGCCAGGCCAGGCCGTAAAGCGGATGAATGTAAGAGAGCTGCCAGTCCCCGAGATAGGCGGGGGCAAATTCGATCAGATAGGCGATCAGGGTGGTGATGGCGCCCGCCGCCGCCCACGATCGCCACGGCAGGCCGGTGCTGGCCGCAGCTTCCCCCCGTCGATGATTGCGCATGACCCAGGCCGCGAGCAAGGCGCCCCCGGCGACGCCCACCAGAATCGGAATTTGGACGGACACCCTGACCCACAGCCCAAGACCGCCGGTTATTCCCGCGAGGATGAACCAGCGGCGCGTCGACTTTCCGTTGTCGTCCGGCGCGGGTGTTGCCCTGACTCCGGCCGCGAGCAGCAGCACGCTCCATAAGGCAAGAATCTGCGCCAGACCGCGGTCGTCGGGCGCGGCAGGAAGATATCCCGCGGCGAAGGGAAAGAGGGTGACGCAGCCGATTGAGATCAGCGCAGCCGGCAGAGCGCCGAATCTCCAGGCGACGAAAATCGTGGTTCCGAGCAGGAGCAGAACGTGCAGGAGCGGATCCGCGACGAGCGCGGCGCGCTCCACCGCCTGCGCGGGCGACCGGCCCGAAAAAACGTGATCGCACCACGCGATCGCGCCGAGCCACCAACGGTAGGGCGAAGGGGAATAGACCGCCCGGCCGAACGGCGCATTTTCGTAGTCGATGTGTCGCACCCGCCATTCCCCGCGGTTAAACATGCGCTGGGTCTGCGCGAGCCAATGATAACTTTCCGTGAGCTGCCCGGGGACAATCAATCCGTTGCCGGCCACCAACTCGGGAGCAACTGGCGCGGGGTCCGGGACCGCGATCGGCGGATTCCCGTTCCATCCGCCAAGCGTGGACACGTGCTCAATGTGCCGCACGCGGACGACATTCATCCACAGGAGAAATCCCCCCGCCGAGCACAGCACCGCCAGCCAGGCGAGCGAGTAAATGGGGGGCGCTTTGATCATGGGACCCGCGGCGGGCGGGATTTTTTTTTGAAGGCGCGCGCTATCGGACTGAGAATCGCCGGGTAGGCAAGAGCCGAGTTGGTGCGCGACCGATTGCCGCTTGACTCACCCCAACGAGGTTCGTCCTGTGGGCGCCTTGCCAAGGTTTGATCCCCGTTACCCTTTGAATGTTGATACATTCCCCGCGGCTTGCCGCGGGGTTTCCATGGGAGATCGGACGCCGTCCAGCGCCACCCTGCTTGGGGAGCGGTGCAAGCCGCGCGTAGAATCCCCGGAGCCTGCTCCGGGGACTAGCGCTGGCGAAAGGACGGCGTTCAATCCGGATATTCAGATGCGGAAGTCGCGGAAGGCGCGGAGCAAATTGACACTCTGCGCCGCTCGCTGCGTGGCGCTGCTGGCCGGCCTGTTTTTCCTCTCCTCGGCGATCCGCGCCGCCGATGCGGCCGGCGGTATTGCCGCGCAGGCGCTGGTTCCGCCGACCAGCCCCCGGGGAAAAACCATGTTTGTCGAGCTGGCTCCTGAAGTGACCGGCGTCCGAACGGAGAACCGCTACGACGACCCGCGGATGTTCGGTGATCTCTTTCAGGAATTCGAGGCAGGTTCGGTCGGGACGGGAGTGGCCATCGGCGACTACGACGGCGACGGCCGGCCCGATATTTTTGTGGTCAGCAAAACCGAGAGCTGCCGCCTTTTTCGCAATCTCGGCCACTACAAGTTCGAGGACGTGACCGACAAGGCCGGAGTCGGCGACAAAGGCGAGGCCGCCAAGGTGTGGAAATCGGGCGTGACGTTTGTCGACGTGAACAACGACGGGCTGCTCGATATCTATGTCTGCCGGTTCGACGCGCCGAACCTGCTCTATATCAACCAGGGTGACGGGACATTCAAGGAGATGGCCCACGCCTATGGGCTGGATGTGAAGGATGCCTCGGTCATGGCCGCTTTCTCTGACTATGATCGCGACGGCTGGCTCGATGTTTATATCACGACCAACCTGTTGAGCAACGCGGCCGGCGCCCAGGGGCGGCGCGGTTATCTTTTTCACAACAACGGCGACGGCCGCGGGTCCAACGGGTCCGCCGGCACATTCACGAACGTGACCGATCGCGCCGGAATCAAGGGCGAGGCGCGGAGCCATTCCGCCACGTGGTGGGACTATGACAACGATGGTTGGCCGGACCTCTACGTGGCCAACGACTACGGCGTCCCAGACAAGCTTTACCACAATAACCGGGACGGCACCTTCACCGACGTTTCCGGCCAATACCTTCCCCACACCTCATTTTCCTCGATGGGGGCGGACACCGGCGACGTGAACAACGACGGGCTGGCCGACTTCTTCGTCGCCGACATGGCTGGGACCAGCCACGAGAAGGACCAGCACATGATGGCGGACGCCCGCAGTCGCACGGATGAGCGGCCGGACAACGCCACCGGGGCGCCGAAATATCGCCGCAATGCTCTGCTGCTGGGCACGGGCACCGGTTACTGCCAGGAGGCCGCCTTTTTGGCGGGCGTCGCGGCCACGGACTGGACCTGGTCGGCGCGGTTGGAGGATTTGGACAACGACGGCCGCCTTGATCTGTTTGTGACCAATGGATTCCTGCGGGATTCCGGAGTGGACGTCGTGAAACGGCAGATGAGCGCCGAATCCGAGGCCGAGCGTATTCGCCTCATGCTGGCCACGCCGATGTGGCCTGAAAACCACATCGCCCTGCGAAATCTCGGGGACTTGAAATTTGAAAACGTCGGCGCGGCCTGGGGACTCGACCAAAAAGGCGTCAGTTTTGGCGCGGCCTTCGGTGATTTGAACGGCGACGGCAACCTCGACGTGGTTTACAGCAACTACCACAGGGGCGTCACCCTTTTGCGGAACGATAGCGATACCGGACATCGGATCATGATCGACCTCCGCGGAACCGTTTCCAACCGGTTTGGCGTGGGGGCGACGGTCAGGATCGAGAGCGCGCTTGGCGTGCAGGCATGCACCCTCGGGCTGGCGCGCGGCTACCTGTCCAGCAGCGAGCCGGCCATCCATTTTGGATTGGGCGAAGATACCATGATCAAGCGCATGGTGGTGACCTGGCCCAGTGGTCGCGAGCAGACCTGGGAAAACGTCGCGGTCGACCGGCGATACACGATCACGGAACCAGCCGTCGCCGAGGCTATGGCTGGCAAGCCCGCCGTTGTCACGGCGACGGCCGGACAGTTTGCCGAGGTGGGCCGCGACCTGGGCCTGGATGTCCGCTCGCGCGAGGAGTCGGTCAACGAGGCGTCCGGGCAACGGCTGATTCCATTTCGCTTCAATCGCCGGGGCCCGAGCCTCGCGGTCGGAAGGTTCGCCGGCACGGATCGAGACGAGGTCGTGATCGGCGGCACGACCTTGGATTCAACCCGCATTATTCACGATGCGGGGGCAGGGAAGTTTGAAGTCTCCCGCGCGGCCGGGACCGCGCCGGACACCGTCGACGATGGCCCCGTGCTATTGTTCGAGGCCGATGGCGATGGCCGCACTGACCTTCTGGTGACCAAAGGCGGCAACAGCATGCCGGCCGGGATGCCTGACTATCAGCCGGGGCTTTATCTTGGCGACGGCCACGGCGGTTTCCATCCCGCCCCCGCCGATGCGCTGCCGCCCCTGCCGATCAACGTCGGGGCGGCGGCGGCGGCGGACTTCGATCACAGCGGGCGGCTCGGCCTCTTTCTGGGCGGGCGCCTGCTCACCGGCCAGTATCCGCTGCCGCCGCAGAGCGCGTTGCTGGCGAATCGCGGGGGGAAATTTGAAGACGTCACCGACACGCTGGCGCCCGGACTGAGGGAGGTAGGGATGGTCACGTCGGCGCTGTGGAGCGACGTGGATGGTGATGGCTGGCCGGATCTGCTGGTGGCGCTGGAATGGGGCAACGTGAGGTATTTCCACAACCAGCAGGGGCGGAAATTTGAAGACTGGACGGAGCGCGCGGGTTTCGCCGCGGCGGGCACAGGGTGGTGGACGTCGCTCGCGCCGGCGGACTTTAATGGCGACGGCCGGCCCGACTACGTGGCGGGCAATGTGGGTTTGAACACGCAGTATCGCGCCGACGCCGCACACCCGGCGCTGATCTTCTCGGGTGACTTCAAGGGCGACGGCTCCTCCCGGCTCATCGAAGCGTACTACGAGGGGGACCGCCTCTATCCCTGGCGCGCGCTGCATGACCTGGGAGCGGTGTTTCCGTCGCTCCTGAAACGCTATCCTCTGAATGAAAATTATGCGCGGGCCGCGCTCGCGGAAATATTCGGGGAGGACAGGCTCGCGCGGGCGCAACGCTTCGCGGCCACGGAATTCCGCAGCGGGGTCTTCCTCAGCCAGCCCGATGGAACCTATCGCTTCGAGCCGTTGCCGCGGGTCGCCCAGATCGCGCCGCTGCAGGGAGTCGTGGCCGGGGACTTCGATGGCGATGGCCATGCCGACATCTATGCGGTGCAGAATTCGTATTCGCCCATTGCCGCCGTCGGCCGTTTCGACGGCGGACTCAGCCAGCTGTTGCGCGGCGACGGCCACGGTCACTTCGCGCCGGTGCCGGCGGCCGAGAGCGGACTGATCGTGCCCGGTGATGCGAAAGCGCTGGTGGTCCTCGATCTTGACCAGGACGGTTGGCCGGACTTTCTCGTCTCGCGCAACAACGATGAGACGCTGGCCTTTCGCAACCACGGGGTCGCGGGCCGGAAATCCGTGCGCATCGAATTGCAAGGCCCGGCCGGCAATCCGACGGCGGTGGGAGCGCGGATCACCGTCGAACGAGCGGACGGTTCGATCCAGACGAGCGAAATCCACGCCGGTTCCGGATACTACAGCCAGTCTTCAGCCGCCTGTTTTTTTGGTTATACGGAGGCCAATCCGCCGCGGGAAATCCGCGTGCGCTGGCCGTCGGGCGCGACCATGAATTACCCGTTCGCCGCCGGATCGGCGGCGGTGGTTTTGTCCTCGCCCCGACCGGGAGAATAACGCCGGAATTGTGGTCGCGGCGGAGGGGCGGTGCAACGTTTGCAAGACGCTACGGTCGTGTCACCGGAGCCTTTTTGCGAAATCTCCGGAGTCAGGCCGAAAGGTCTGTGATTTACCCCTCGGAAAGAACCCCCGCGCTGCGTCGCCGTACGCCAGTTGCCCCCATGGCCACCAACACCAACCAACTCCGCCCTGCCGCGTGTCCCCCCGACCGGGGAAACCGTTTTGACGTCTTAGACTCCAACCCAGCAACCTGTATCGTACCCTCCAACATGAAGACTGCTCCCAGGCTTTCACGGCGAACCGCCGTGTTGGCCGCTTTGCTCGTTCCCTGTGCGTTGATGCACGCCCAGACCGCTGTTCCGCCCGCTTCCAGCGCGACCCCCGACAAGGAAGAAGTCATTACCCTGAGCCCGTTTGAAGTCACCGCCACCGGCGACTCAGACAGCTATACGGCGGATTCCACGCTGGCCGGCAACCGCCTCAACACCAAGCTGCGCGACATCGGCAGCTCCATTACGGTGGTCACCTCGCAGTTCCTCCGGGACACCGCAGCGACCGACAACACCACGCTGCTCCAGCGCATCGCCGGCGCGGAAGTGGGTGGCGTGCGTGGCAACTATGCCAGTCCCGGTTCCTCTTCTTCATCTACGCTCCTGACCGAAGACACCATCAAACCGACCGAGGACACCCGTATCCGCGGTCTCGCGGCGGCCGACAATACCCACGATTTCTTTCTCTCCGACATCCCGTGGGACTCCTATAACACCGACCGCGTCGATATCTCGCGCGGGCCGAATGCGATTCTCTTTGGTCAAGGCAGTCCTGCCGGCATCATCAACGCCGGCAGCAAGGTGGCCGAATTCAGGAATACCGGAGACGTCGAATTTCGCCTTGGCAGCTGGGGCAGCACTCGCGGGAGCCTGGATGTCAATCAAGTGATCGTGCCTGACCAGGTTGCCGTCAGGTTCGACGCATTGGACGATCACGAACTGTATGAGCAGAAGCCCGCCTATTCGAGGGACCAGCGCATGTCCGGCGCGCTCCGCATCCAGCCTTCCTTCCTGAGCCAGAACGGCAACCAGACCATCTTCAAGGCGAACTTCGAATCCGGTAAGGTCGATTCCGACAATCCCCGCGCCCTTCCTCCGACGGACCACATTACTCCGTGGTTTAATCCCGCCGATACGGGAGCCTACCAGGCGGGATTGAACGGTCCGATTGCGTGGAACAGCAACGTTCCCGGTGGCATCTCCACCGCAGCCAATGGCTATTCCGATGCCGGCCGTGCCGAAGGCGCTCAGAATCCCGATCCGTGGTTTACGAACGGCCAGCTCGGTAATGCCGGTTTTCCGTTAAATGTCATCCAGAACGGCAACACCGTCGGTCCGGCGGGCACCTATCGTTTCACTTCCTTCAATGCGAATGATGCGGCCGGGACAATAATCACGCTCCCCTATGGCAGTTATCCCACCTCCTGGCTTAGTCTGAGCGGCAGAGCCAAGGAAGCGGTCTTTGCGGGTCTGCCTTTCTCCAACGGTGGCCTCTTCACGGATAGTTCGATCACCGATCCTTCGATCTTCAATTTCTACAAGAATCTGATCGACGGCGAAATGAAATCGGAATGGCAGCGTTTCTGGTCGGGGACCGCGAGTCTCTCGCAAACGTTCCTCAACGAGCAAGCCGGCTTCGCGCTCGATTATCACAAGGAGCACTACGAGGACGGCTCGGTCAACCCCTTCGGCGGGGCCGTGCCATTGTTCGTCGACGTCATGTCGACCAACAACGACGGAACCTCGCTCGCGAACGCGAGTGCGAATCCGAACTTCGGCCGCCCGTTCGTCATCAATAACAATAATCCGACCAATTTCGACTACACCAGTGATCGCGAAGATCTCCGCGCCACGGCGTTTGTCACCCATGACTTCAGGAAGGATGGCAACACCTGGTGGCAAAAACTCCTGGGCGTCCAGACCCTGACCGGCTTGGCGGACCAGGCGAAGCAAACCACCAGCAACATGAGCTGGCAGCAGTATGGCTATCTCGGCGCTAACCTCGCTCTCGCCAATACCCTGAACGGGGGTTCATCGCTGACCAACTTCTCACAAGTAAACCCGCAGCAGGTCATTTATCTGGGGTCTTCGCTCGCGGGCAAGTCGATCACCGGGGCCAACATTTCCCGCGTGACCGGCAAACCGACGATCGGCAGCCAGCCGATCAATTACTTCGATCTCACTCCGAACCCGGCGAACGCGGCATTGGGGCCAACAAACCCTGGCTACTACGTTGGTTGGGCGGGCAGCGGGACGCTGTCAGTCACCGACTCTGAAGCTGACCCTTCCACCAACCGCGATCTGTTGGCGACGGCCTATGGTAAAACCCACACGGTGACCAACTCCCAGGCGCTGGTCTACGAGGGTAATTGGCTGGATGGCGCGCTCGTGGGTATCTATGGCTGGCGCAAAGATATCAACACAAGCGTGGCTGATTCCGCCACCCTCGGCGATGCGAACGACCCGCAAAGCATCAACCTCCAGAACGTCAGCCTGGCCAATGCCGGCGCAACGCGGGGTCGGGTGGAAGTTCAATCCCGCTCCTATAGCATTGTAGGCCACCTGGACGAACTCCCGTTCATTAAAGATTATGCCAGCAAGCTTCCGGTCAAGGTCAGCTTGGCGTACAACGTCTCGAGCAACTTCCAGCCGGATTCCAGCCGCGTCGACATTAACGGTTCTCCTCTCGCCCCTCCGTCCGGCAAGACCATCGAGCGGGGCATTCTGCTCGAGACGCGTGACGGCAAGTACGCCCTCAAGGTCAACCGCTATGTGACCACGATCCAAAACGGCGAGTACGCTGGCGGTACAGCTTTTGCGGCGGACCTGGCCAACTTCGTCGGCAACACATTCTACTTCGGCAACGTCTTTTATTTTCACAACAACCAGAACGGCAATTTCGCTCAATCAGACCCGGCCCAAAGGGCAACCAATCCGGGCATCAACGGTGCTGTTACCGATGCTTCCGCCCCGGGTTACTACTTCGATGCTAGCGGCACCCACACCCAGGCAATGGAGGATCTGCAGAATGCCTCGACCGCGGCCACGCGGGCTTGGGAAACCCAGATTAACACGGATTTCCCGAACTACTTCAAGAATTGGGGCTTCAACAGTCTGGCTGAGGTGCAGGCCGGCACCGTCCTGCGCGCCCAGTTGACGAGCGCCCCCGGCGAAACCAATTTCGCGCTGACCGAAAACTCCATATCCAAGGGCTGGGAGATGGAACTCGACGCCAACCCCACCAAGAATTGGCGCATTTCAATCAACGCCACCAAGACGGACGCGATGATCACGGCAGTCGGTGACCCGGCCCTGGCCAAATTCATGGCGGAGACGACGGCCTATGTTAAAGGCCCCGGTGGCAACACGCAGTGGTTCTGGGGCAATTCGATCAGCCCCGGCGTTCCGGCCGTCAAGGATGCCTACTACAACAATTATAACGGCTTTGCCCCGCTCGGCACCACTTATGCCGGGCTCCAGCAGCAGCAGGGCGTTCCGGTTCCGCAGCTCGCCAAATGGCGCTTCAACCTGACGACGAATTACGACTTCACGGAGGGTCGCCTCAAGGGCTTCAACGTGGGTGGTGGCGTGCGTTACTCGTCGGCTGAGATCCTCGGCTATGCTCCGGAAGGCACTGGGCTTAATGCCGATGGCACGCTGGCCTCGCCCCCGTTCAACGTTGATCCGTCCAAGCCGGAGAACGGCCCGAGTGAGACCTACTTCGACCTTTGGGTTGGGTATCACTGTAAGCTGACCAGGAAGATCGAATATCGGGTCCAGCTCAACGTCGCCAACGTCGGCAAGGGCGATTATCTGATCCCGGTCAGCTATCAGGCACCCATCAATGGCGTGACCCAGCCGGCGTTCTATCGCATCGGTCCGACGCAGACGTTCACCCTCACCAACACCCTCACCTTCTGATGCATCAGGCCGCGCCTGGAGGTTAGGGGCCAGGCGCGGCCACTTCAGGTCAAGGGGTCTTTCTCCCGTTGCCGGTCGCTCGCTGCGCCCGCGACTTTCCGAAAGCGGTGCGCGCCGGGCGCTCATTTCCGTGAGCTTCTTCGCCGCGCGCCGCTTCGCGCTTTAATATCCAATCGTCTTTCGTCCTTGATCGTGGCCGACAAACCTTCCGCTCCCTCTTCCGCGTCCATCGGGCGCGAGGCGGGGGAATTTGACGGAGTCGTCTTTGATATGGACGGCGTCGTCACCCGGACCGCAGCGGTGCACTCGCTCGCCTGGAAAAGGATGTTCGACGAGTTTCTTCGCGCCCGGACGACTGACCGCGGCGAACCGTTCCGTGAATTCACCCACGAGCACGACTATCGCTCGTACGTGGATGGTCGTCCGCGTTATCAGGGCGTGGCGACATTCCTGGCCTCTCGGGGAATTGAACTGCCCATGGGCACGTCCGACGATTCGCCGTCGGCCGAGACCGTGTGCGGACTGGGCAATCGCAAGAACGCGTATTTCAACCGCATTCTCGAAATGGAAGGGGTGGGGGTTTACGATTCGACGGTCGCCTTGATTCGCGATCTGCAGGCCGGCGGTATTGCGGTGGGGCTTGCGACCTCGAGCCGGAATTCGGCGCAGGTGCTGGAACGCAGCGGGACCGCGGAGCTGTTCGCGACGGTGGTCGATGGCATTGTATCCGAGCTGCTGGGACTGAAAGGGAAGCCGCACCCCGACATTTTTCTCACGGCGGCGCGGAATCTGGGAGTGGCTCCCGGCCGGGCGATCGTGGTGGAGGACGCCGTTTCCGGAGTCCAGGCAGCGGCACGCGGCGGGTTCGGGCTCGTCATCGGGCTGGCGCGCGAGAATAACGAGAGCGAGCTCCGTCACAACGGGGCCAACCTCGTGGTCCGGGATCTCGCTGAAACGAGTCTCGAGGAAATCAACCGGCTCGTGCGGGCCCAGCGGGCGGGTGTCTGAACATCGCTCCACCGCGTCCACCCCCGCCATGCGCACGAAACCCCACCTGAACTTCTGGCAGCTCTGGAACATGAGCTTCGGCTACGTCGGCATCCAATTCGGCTTTGCCCTGCAGAACGCCAATGTCAGCCGCATTTTTGAGACCCTCGGCGCCGAGGTGGACAGGATTCCGATTCTCTGGATCGCGGGCCCGGTCTCGGGCCTCTTGGTGCAGCCGGTGATCGGTTACATGAGCGACAAGACGTGGAACCGGCTTGGCCGCCGCAAGCCGTACTTCCTGGCCGGCGCGATCCTCGCGTCGCTCGGACTGCTTGTCATGCCGAACTCGCCGACGCTGTGGTTCGCGGCGGGCATGCTCTGGATCCTCGATGCCTCCATCAACGTCACGATGGAGCCCATGCGCGCGTTCGTGGGCGACATGCTGCCCGACGAGCAGCGCACCACGGGGTTCGCGGTCCAGACGTTTTTCATCGGCGCGAGCTCGGTCATCGGCTCGCTCATGCCCTATCTCCTGGCGAACGTCTTTCATGTCGCCAACACCGCGCCGGCGGGGCAGATCCCGGCCTCGGTCAAGTGGTCCTTCGTTTCGGGCGGCGTCGTCTACCTGCTGTCCGTGCTCTGGACGATCTTCACGACCAAGGAATATTCGCCGGAAGAGCAGCAGCAGTTCCATGGCGACGAGTCCGATGCGGTCGCGGCGGAGGGCTCCGGATTGGTCCTCGACACAGGCCGGTACTACGCGGTCGGCACCACGCTCGTCGCGGCCGGACTGATCTTCAGCGCGGTCATCTGGCAGCTGGGCTGGGACAAGCCGCTCTATATTCTTTCGTTCGGCACGTGCTTCTATGGGCTGCTTCAGGTGATCGCCGCCCTGCGATACCAGGCCGGCAGGAAACGCGGTCTCGTCGAGCTGATTTACGACCTGAACAACATGCCCGCGGCCATGCGCCAGCTCGCGCTGGCACAGATGGCCACGTGGTTCGCGCTGTTCGCTTTCTTCATCTACGCGACCGCGGCGGTCACCAGCTACCACTTTGGCAGCACCGATCCGCGCAGCGATGCCTACAACCAGGGAGCCAACTGGGTGGGCGTGCTCATGGCCGTGTACAACGGAGTCGCCGCCCTGGTGGCCTTCCTGCTGCCGGTGCTCGCCAAGCTGACCAGCCGGGTGACGACGCATGTCATCTGCCTGGTTGTCGGGGGCCTGGGGCTTGGGTCGATGTACGCATTTCGCGATCCACAGCTCCTGATCGTTTCGATGGCGGGCCTGGGCGTCGCCTGGGCCAGCCTGCTCACGATGCCCTACGCGATCCTCAGCAGCGTGGTGCCCTTCCGCAAGATGGGCGTGTACATGGGCATGTTCAATTTCTTCATCGTCATCCCGCAGATCCTCGCTGCGGCTGTGCTTGGACTGATGGTCCGCACGGTTTTTCACGGCCACGCGATCGATGCGCTCCTGCTGGGCGGCGCCTCAATGATCGTCGCGGCGGGATTGATGTTGCGGGTGCATGACGTGCCCGGACCGGATTCCTCATGAAACACCTTTGGTCGATCAGCACCCACGAGCACGACGGCGGCAGGGAGCGCGTCATGCGGCGCGGCAACGTCTATCAGATAGCCAATGGCTACATGGGTTACCGCGGAACGCTGGACGAGTTTGGACCGGAGGAGTCGGTGGGACTCATGCTCGCGGGGCTTTTCGATCAGGTGGGCACGGCGTGGCGCGAGCCGGTTAATGCGCCGAACGGCGGCTTCACCCGGGTCTCGCTGGATGGCGCCGAGCTCTCGGCCATCGGCGATCGGGTCCGGCATCATCGACAGACGCTTCATTTCGCCAACGCGCTCGCCGAACGGGAAACCGTTTTCGGCTATCGGACGAAGACCCTCACGCTTCAATCCGAGCGCTTCCTCAGCGCCGATACTCCCCACCTCGGCGTCGTTCGCGTCAGCATCACCTCCAGCAAGGCCGCGCGGGTGGTGATTCGGACCGGCATCGACGGCAACATCTGGGATCTCAACGGGCCGCACCTGCCCCACCTCGAGCTGGAGCGAAGCGGCGACGTTCTGCGGGCGCAGGGGCGCACCGGCGAGCTCGGCAAGGAGGTGGTGGTGGCGGAAGCGGTCGATCTCGGTTTCGGCGCGGAGACGCACGAGTCGCGCGACCGGCGCAATCTCCGGGTCATCACGGTTGATGCGGAGGCCGGCCGGACCTACACGTTCGTGAAATATTTCGCCGTGTTCACGGAAAACGACCGGGCGGCAAAGCCGCTTGCGGCGACCGCGGACGCCACGGTTCTGCGCGCCCGCTCGCTGGGCTATGAGGCCTGTCTCGCCCGCCACAATGCCGAATGGGCCGGCAAATGGCAGCGCAGCGATGTCGTCATCGAGGGCGACGAGGAGGCGCAGCTCGCCCTGCGCTACAGCATCCTCCAGTTGCTCATGGCGGCGCCGCTCGAAGGCAGCGCCAATTCCATCCCGGCCCGCGCGCTGTCGGGGCAGGTCTACAAGGGTGCGATCTTCTGGGACACGGAAATGTTCATGTTCCCGTTCTTTCTTCACACATATCCGGAGAAGGCGGTGGAGTTGCTGCGCTACCGGATCCGCACGCTGGACGGCGCGCGGCGCAAGGCCCGGACCGAGGTGCCGGGCTATCGCGGCGCTTTTTATGCCTGGGAAAGCCAGGACACCGGAGACGAGGCGTGCACCTACTACAACGTCGGCGATCCGTTCACGGGCCGGGAGCTGCGGACCTATTTCCGCGACAAGCAGGTTCACATCAGCGGCGACGTGGCCATCGCGCTGTGGGAGCATTTCAAGCTGACCGGCGATGACTCGCTGCTGCTCCAGGGCGGCGCCGAGGTGATCCTCGAGTGCGCGCGCTTTTATTCGTCGTACATCTATTTCAAGGCGGACAAGAATCGCTACGAGGTCACGGACGTCACCGGTCCCGACGAATACCACGAGCGGGTCAACAACAACGCCTTCACCAACATGGTCGTGAAGGAGACGTTCGCGATCGCGCAGGCGACGGTCACGCATTTCCGGCGGAAACATCCCGCGGCGCTCCGGGCCTTGACCAGGAAACTCGGCATCGCGCGCGAGCTGCCCGAGTTTCTCCGCGCCGCCCGGAAGCTCCACGTGCCGGCGCCGGATCCGAAGACGGGCCTGATCGAGCAATTCGACGGCTACTTCCAGCTCAAGGACAGCTCGATTGCCGAGGTGAAGTCACGCATGGTCCATCCGAATGAATACCTCGGGGCCGCGCAGGGCCTCGCGGTGCCGACCCAAGTGATCAAGCAGGCGGACGTGGTGATGATGCTCAACCTGTTCAAGACGCGGTTTTCCGCCACGGTGAAGCAAGCCAACTGGGCCTATTACGAACCGCGCACGGAGCACGGCTCCAGCCTGAGCGCATGCGCCTACGCGATGGTCGCGACGGAATTCGGCAACCTCGACTTCGCCTACAGGTATTTCCTGAAGACCGCGAAGATCGATCTCGAGGCCAAGTACAAGGTCTATGTCGGCACGATCTTCATGGGTGGATCGCACCCGGCCGCCAATGGCGGCGCCTGGATGACCGCGGTCTTCGGCTTCGGCGGCGTGCAGGCCGATGAACATCGCATCGCGATCAATCCGCGACTCTGTGCCAAATGGACGAGCCTGCAGTTCAACCTGGCCTACAAGGGGGACCGATTCCGCGTGGCCATCACGGCCGGGGCGGTCACAATCGACTCGGATCCGTCCAATCGGCGCCCGCGCACGATCATCGTCGCGGGCCGCACGACCGGATGCCGGCCCGGCCAGCAGGTGACTGTGAAGTATCGAGCCGCGAAGGCCGCCTGAAGAACGAGAACGCCAAACCCTCCGGACCAATCCACCCACGGAACCCACGGAAGACTTTGGGAAACAGAACCCCGCAGGCCATTGATTGGTGTCGCCGATAGCCCTTGCAGCGCGGGAGAGATGACGCCAACAGATTTTCCCCCATCATGATCGCGTTGCTTCGCGCCTTCTGCTCCCGGTCGATCAAGGCATTTCGTCTCTGGTCTTTTGTCCTTGGTCTCGGGTCGCTCGCGCCGGTCTCTGCCCGCGCGGTCGGCGCCGACCTGCCCTGGACGACCTATGAAGCCGAGGAGATGAAAACGACGGGAACCGTGCTCGGCCCAAAATACGCGCCCTTTCTCGTGGAGACGGAATCCTCCCATCAGCAGTGCGTGAAGCTGTCGGCGAGCGGGCAATACGTCGAATTCAAGGCCGCGGGCGAGGCGAACGCCATGATCGTGCGCTACAGTCTGCCGGACGCGGAAAAAGGCGGCACCGGCACGGCGCTCGATCTGCTCGTCAACGGCCGCGTGATTCGTTCGCTCGCACTGACGTCACGCTATTCCCATCTCTACGGGAATTATCCGTTCTCGAACGATCCGGCGCAGGGCAAACCGCGGAATTTCTACGACGAGGCGCGCGTGAAGGGACTGACCATTGGCCGCGGCGACACGGTGCAGCTTCGAAAAGGAGCCGGTGACGCGGAATCATGCATGGTCGATCTGGTCGACCTCGAGAACGTGCCGGCGCCACTCGCCGGACCAACGGGCGCGCGGTCCGTGGTCGAATTCGGCGCCCGGGGAAACGGAACGGCCGACGACACCGCCGCCTTGAAGGCGGCCGTGGCTGCCGTCGCGGCGAACGGCGGGACGATTTGGGTGCCGCCCGGAGACTACGTCGTCTCCGGTGACATCGTGGTGCCGTCGAACGTGGCGATCCAGGGCGCAGGGATGTGGTACACGACATTCGTCGGTGACGAGAGGCTTTATGCCGATGCGGCTCGCCGGGTGCGTTTCAAGCTCGCCGGTTCGGGAATCCGCCTCGCGGATTTCGCCATTCTCGGCCGGCTCAATTATCGCAACGACAGCGAGCCGAACGACGGCATCGTCGGAGCGAATTGTGCTGATTCTTCGATCGCGCGCGTGTGGATCGAGCACACCAAGGTGGGGGCGTGGATCTACAACGGCACCAGTCTCCGCCTCGACGGCTGCCGGTTTCGCGACCTGCTGGCCGATGGCGTGAACCTCTGCGTCGGCACGAGCGACACGGTGATCGAGAACTGCAGCACCCGCGGGACGGGCGACGATTGTTTCGCGATCTGGCCGGTGCCGACCGACCAGGGATTCATCGAGGGGCGAAAGCCGGGCCACAACGTGATCCGGCACTGCACCGGCCAGCTTCCATTTCTGGCCAATGGCGGAGCACTCTACGGCGGGGAGGGGAATCGCATCGAGGACTGCCTCTTCGCCGATATCACGCCGGGCTGCGGCATTTTGATCAGTTCAACGTTTCCCACGGCCGATGAAGCGCGAAAAATCGACAACAATTTCAGCGGCGCCACCGTGGTGCGCGACTGCCGCCTCGTGCGCTGCGGCGGCTACGACCATAGCTGGGCGTGGCGGGGATCGTTTCAGATCTGCATGGACCGCCGCAGCATCTCCGGCCTCAGGATCAGCGGCATCGACATCCGGGACAGCTTCTCGGACGGCTTGACGATCGTTGGTCCCGGCAGCGCGAAAGGGCAGGGCACGCTCTCGGATTCCAAAGTCGAGAACATGACGATCGAGAATGTCGGGCTGGAAGGCCCCGGGCATCACGGACTGTTTCTCCGCGCGGACGCGCGCGGCGGATTGCTCCTCGGGAATTCCAAAGTGGGCGACGTGCGGAACGAGTCGCCGGAGTTCACGCTGAAGTGGATCGGAATGTAGGGCGGGATTTCGAAATCCCGCCCGCACTCCATCCGAATCTTCTCCGATCGCATTTCGCGGTGGGGTCCGCGCGCGCACGGGTCGTGTTTGACCGCCGCAAGCGGGAGCCTCCCGTCAAGCTGCGAATCAAATGGTGGAGTGTGTTGTCCTCAACGCGCCTTGCTTCGCGGCCTTGGAGAAGAACGTGTTGAGACAACGCGTTCCACCCTCAATTGCATGAGCCCGCCCGAGGCGGGATGGGGGGAATCGCCGTGTAACATCATGCGTTGCTCCTCCGGTTCAAGAGTCGATTAAATCCCAATGGCTTCCGCAAAAGTCCTCACGCGTTTTGCAGCCGTCACTGTAAAGTTCGAACCCTCCCGGACCGCCTGGCCCAGGTTTCCGGGGAAATCGAAGGGCATCGACGGTGGGCTCGCCTGCATTTGAATACTGAAACATTCCCCGCAGCTTGCTGCGGGATTTCCATGCGAGTTAGGACGCTGCCCGGCGTTGCCCTGCTTGGAGGGCAATGCAAGCCACGCGTAGAATCCCCGGAGCTTGCTCCGGGGAGTAGCGCTGGCGAAAGGGCAGCGTTCAATTCATTCTGTCCGCCGGCCCCGACAATCTTTCCCGCTTCGCCGCTCTCTTTTTGACGCCCGTCCGCTGCGCTCTCCCGTGCCCATCATCCAGGACAAGACCACCATCTTCGCCGTCGTGGCGGGCTATCTCCTGGTGCTGATCGTCATCGGGATCGTTTTTCGCCGATTCAGCAAGGACACCAACGACTATTTCCGGGCGAGCGGCAAGGTCACCTGGTGGCTGCTGGGCGGGAGCATGTTCATGCAGAGTTTCAGCGCGTGGACCTTTACGGGCGCCGCCGGCGCCGCGTTTGAGGCGGGTTTCAGCCTGACCGCGATGCAGCTCTCAAATGTGCTGGTCTTTGTGAGCTTTGCGCTCGTGACCGGTCCGTGGTTCCGGCAATTGCGCTGCATCACCGGCGCCGACGTGGTTCGCCTGCGGTTTGGGCCGGGCATGGAACAGGTGATCGCGTATCTCGGCATGGTCATGGGCCCGATCTATGGCGGAGTCCAGTTGTATGGCCTCGCGATTTTCACCTCCGTGCTGCTCGGCGTGCCCATCGCACCGACCATCGTGCTGCTTGGCGTCGTGGTGCTTTTCTACGCCGCCCTCAGCGGGGCCTGGGCCGTGCTGGCCGCGGATTTTATCAAAGGGCTGATCCTGATCCCGATCTCGGTGCTTCTGGGCGTGGTCTGCCTCCAGCAGGTTGGTGGCCTCGAAGGCCTGTTGGCGGCAATCCGGCATGCCGGGCTCTCGGCGGCGTTCGCTCCGGTGAAGTCGGCCGCGGTCATGGCCACGCTTGATGGAGTCGACCACAGTTGGTTCACCCCGGCGTTTTTCGCGGCCTGGTACGCCAACAACCTCGTCAATTCGAATTCATTGAACGGCGCATCCTGTCCGCGTTTTCTGTGCGCCAAGGACGGGCGGGAGGCGCGGCGCGCGGCCTGGTTTGCCGGCGTTCTGCTCCTGGGCGGCGCGTTCATCTGGTACATTCCCCCGATGACGGCCCGATTGCTGATTCCCGATCAGGTCGCGGCGATGCCGCTCGCGAAGCCGGTCGAAGGGGCCTACGCGGCGATGGCGATCCGTCTCCTGCCTCCGGGGCTGGTCGGCGTCGTGCTGGTGGGGATGTGCGCCTCGACGATGAGCACGCTGGACACCGGTCTCACCTCGCTGGCCGCCAACATCACGGAGAACATCTATCCCGCGATCTGCCGGCTCCTGGGAGTATTGCCGTGGCAGGGGCGCCCGCGCCTGATCTTCGCGAAATTCGTCAACGTGTTCTGCGCCGTGGTCATCATCGGCAGTGCTCTCATCATGTCCGTTTTCGGCCAGGGCGGGATTTTCAAGATTCTCCTCGACGTCCTGGCGACCGTGGTGCCGCCGGTGGCGCTGCCGATGCTCTATGGACTGTTCGTCCGGCGGGTGGCGCCGATCGTTCCTTTTGTCTCGATCGGATGCGGCCTGGGCGCATCGCTGTCGATCATCGTGCTCCCGGCCGTTTACGATCTGGAGCGCTGGACCTTTCAGGCCCAGGTGGGCGCCGTCCTGGCCGTCACCACGGCCTGCTTTTTCATCGTGCGCCGCCTGTGTCCGCCGGACCGCGCGACTCTGGCGCGCGAGGAGGAGTTTTTTGCGCGCCGGGACCGCCCGGTCGATTTCGAGCTCGAGATCGGGGCCGCCAACGACAGCCGGCAACTGGTGATCATCGGGGCGTTCAGCCTGGTTCTCGGCCTCGGAATCCTGCTGCTGCTGATTCCGGAAAGCAGCCGCGGGCATGCGTGGGAAATCAATGCGGTGGCCGCCGTCGTCATCGCGGTGGGTGCCCTGATGCTCTGGCAGGGACGGCGACGGGGCGCGCGCGAGCACGGGGATCGCACCTGAGCAGGGATTTCGTCGCGCGGAGGGCGGATCGGGCGGGAGCCGGACCAGACGCTCTCGATTCGCCGGAGCCGGGGGCGCCGGGCGGTCATGAGGGTCGAAAAAATCCCAACGGACTTCGGTAAAATCCTCACGTGTTTTGGCGTGTTTCGGTATTCTCGCGGCGCCTCGTGCGCGATCGCACGGGCCCACCATCGTTGAATCAGGACCAACCTCACCAACCAGCTCGGACCCCCATGGCCGGCCGTTGATCACCCGATCATCGGCCCGCCACCCACCTCTGAACCCAAAGCAAGACCCATGAATCGCACCGTACCAAGAACTCTGTTGATGCTCGCGCTTGGACCGTTGATCGGCGGATCAATCCTCACGGCCCAGACGGCGGCTTCGCCGGCGGCCACGACCACCGATACGGACTCGGCCCCCGTGGTTAAACTCGATCCCTTCGTCGTGAGCGGAACCGAGGACAGCGGCTACACGGCCCGGGACACCCTCGCCGGCACGCGGGTCCGAACCCAGCTCCGGGACGTGCCGAGCGCCATTTCCGTCGTCACCAAACAGTTTCTCGACGACGTCGGCGCCGTCAACGCGCAGGACCTGCTCGTCTACACGCCGAACACCGAGGTGGGCGGGATCAACGGCAACTTTTCCGGACAGGCGGGGATTCCCTCCTACAACGAGGCCCTGATCAATCCGGGCAACACCACCCGCGTGCGCGGCTTGGACACGGCCGACAACACCCGCGATTATTTCCTGACGGACATTCCGTGGGACTCGTTCAATACCGGCCGAATCGATCTCCAACGCGGTCCCAATTCGATTCTCTTCGGGGTGGGCAGCCCGGCCGGCATCATCAATGCGAGCCTGAACGATGCCACATTCAAAAACGAATACCGGATCGAAAACCGCGTCGACGGCTACGGCTCGATCCGCAATTCGGTCTCGCTCAACCAGGTCATCATTCCCGGGAGACTGGCGATCAATGTCTCGGCGCTGGATGACCAGCGCAAGTTCCAGCAGAAGCCGGCGTTCAACAACGAGAGCCGCGTCTACGCCGCCCTGCGCTGGGACCCCAATCTCTTCGGCGAAGACAACCATACCTCGTTCCGGGCGAAATATGAAAACGGAAGGGTGCGGTCCGACAACCCGCGGGCGCTTCCGCCGGTGGATGAGATCACCCCCTGGTTCCAGTCCGGGACGAACGCCTACGGCAATGCGGGGTACAACAAACTTACCATCAACCAGTACTCGCCGGGACACGACAGCGCCTCGGCGCAGGCCACCAGCACCTATGACCTTGGAAGCTGGTACGAAGGCCGGACCTATTATCCGGACGTCCTGAGCTACTTCAACGGGGCAACCAACGGCACCGTGCCGGCCGCCTCGAGCAGTGCGCCAACCAACGTGATCGCCGGCCAGATTTCCAAGGGCTTTGGCATCGGGGCCTCCGGTGCGATCGACGGCGGAATCGACGGCCTGCCGAACTATCAGCCGCTGGGAATTCCTCCGTTCAGCCAATACGCCGCCAACGCGCCCGTGCCCATCCCGGGCGGCTCCTATTATGCCGACCGGGTCCTGACCGACCCGTCGGTTTTCGACTTCTACAATCAGTTGCTGGATGGAAACAACAAGCGCGAGTGGCAGGGCTGGCATGCCTCGAATTTCGCCCTGTCGCAGACCTTTTTTCATGACCGACTGGGATTCGAATTAGTCTACGACCAGCAGGACTACAACAACGGCCAGGTCAGCTTCCTTCAGGGCGCCAACTACGGCATCAGCGTCGACGTCAACGAAACCCTCTCGGATGGCTCGCCCAATCCCAATGTCGGGCGCCCTTATGTCGCCAACTCCTTCTGGTCGAGCAGCAGCTCCAACCAGATTTCGCGCAACAGCCTCCGATTTACCGCCACCGGGGAAATCCGGGCCTCGGATTTTCTGGGCCATACCACGCTGGCCAAGATCCTGGGACGCCACGTGTTCACGGGATTGATGGCGGAGGACAACAAGAAGACGCTCGCGATGCAGTGGAGCCAGTATGCCACCTCGCCGGACTGGACGTCCCTTCTCAATTTTCCGGCCAACACGCTGACCTCCTATCGGCAATTCGATTGGGTCGACTACATCGGCTCCAGCCTCACGGGCGCGTCCAGCCCCGCCGGCGCGAACCTGTCGCGGGTGGCCAGCATGATTGCGCCGACGTCATCTTCGACGGTTCGTTACTTCAACTCGCA
>DASYDZ010000164.1:0-85805 GCA_036499305.1 Candidatus Didemnitutus sp. | reverse complement strand
GGTGAAATCCCGCCCCGAAGTCGTTGCCCTCGTGCGAGACCGCATCCGGCTCCGCCACTATTCGCTGAACACCGAATATCTCTACTGCTGGTGGATCGGCCACTACTACGATTTTTGCCGCCAGCTTCCTGCCGGACTGGCTCCCGAAAGGAAAATCGAGGCGTTCCTTTCCGACCTGGCCGCACGCAAACGTGTCGCCGCCCGCACCCAGAACCAGGCCTTCGCCGCCATTCTTTTCCTGTGCCGCGAAGTCCTGGCCCGGCCGCTCGATCCGATCTGACAGGGGTCAGATCCGCCCATCACCCACTCTTACTTGCCGATCTTGAGGAGTTCCTCGGAGGTGAAGGATTCCGTCCGACCGCCCAGTTCGGCGCGAATCTTGGTCACGGTCTCGGCGTCCACCGGCGGAGCCTTGTTGCCCCATTCCTGGCGCACATAAGTCAGCACGTCGGCAATCTGTTCGTCGCGCAGCGTCGTTCCGAGCGCGGTCATGGCGTTGTTGAAATCCTTGTTCTCCACGTGAATCGGGCCATGAAGCCCGTCGATCACAATGCGGATGATGCGCTGTTCGTCGCCCTGCGCCCATTCGGAACCCGCCAGCGGGGGATAGGTGCCGGGGACGCCCTGGCCGGTCGCCTGATGGCAGGTGATGCAGATCTGGTTGAAGACCTTCTTGCCGCGCATCGGCTGCGTGAGCACCGGCACCACCGGGCCGCCCTTGGAGGGCTCCTGGTGCTCGTTGAAGATCTGCGGGTCGAAGTGCGCCGAGTAATGCGCAAGATAGATTGAGCTGAAAAAGATCAGCGAGCACATCACGCCGAGGATGACGAGCGGGAAGGCCGCGTAGCCCTGGGGCTTTTCCGGCTTGTTCTCCTGCAGCCGTGCATGCACCTGCTGCAGGCTGTCGTCGGAGGCGCCGGACTGCTCGACGAAGGAGGAATGGTCGTCGCTCATTTGGCGTGCTCCCCCTCGCCTTTGGCCGATTCGCTGAACGGATGGGCTTCCGGATACTCGTAGGTGTCCTTCAAATCCATGAGGTACGCAACGAGCGCCTTGGCGCGGAGCGTCGGGACGAGCTCATAACCGGCCGGAACCGCGCTGGCGCCCGGCAGCTTCACGGCATCGACCGACGGCTGGCCGGCGATCGCGGGATGCAGGTCGAACAGAAACCGGAATGACGGCATGCCGTGGGCGAGCGCCACTCCTCCGACTGTCGCTTCGGGGGCACACAGGAGTTTGTAGAAATAATCGGCCTCGGGAATCCGCTTGCCGACGTTGCGGAGGTCGGGGCCGAAACGCGTCGTGCCGATCAGCACGGTCTTCTCGCGGATGTAATCGCGCGCCACGCTCTGGCGGTCGCCCCACTTGCGCGCGATGTCGCCGCCGAGACCCTCGCGGCGCACCTGCTGGGTATGGCAGGAGGCACAGCCGAGATCCTGGTAGACGGCGCGGCCCTGGTCGGCGAGGCCGTTGAGCGGCTCGGGAAAGAGCGTGTCCTCGGCGGGATCCTTGTACTGCGCGAGGCCGGTGAGCTGGCGGTGGGCCGTCAGGAGCACGCCGGCCCAGGAAAGGGCGAGCACCAGGAATGCGCCGCAGAAAATGGCGAGGCCGTTTCTCATGCCTTCGCTCCCTCCATGGCGGGCGGCGCCTGGATGACGGCGGCCGGAGTGCGACGCGAATTGACCGGGCAGGCGATGAACACGAAATTGATGGCGAAGGCGAGATGACCGAAGGCCAGGAGGATCAGGGCCCCGGTATGGAACGCATGCCAGGGCGCGAGGGTGTTGACGATGGCATCAAACGAGACGGATGCGTCGTTGAGCATCTGCCCCTGATGCCATCCCGCCCAGCCCAGGCCGGCCACGAGGCCGATGGTGCCCAGGGCCGTGGCGCCGTAGTGGATCCTGATGAGGGACGAGTAACGCCAGGCCTTGCCGGTGACGCGCGGGAGGAGGAAATAGGCGGCGCCGAACATCGCCGTGGAAAAGCACGCGTAGAAGATGGTCCAGTCGCGGACCACGGGAATGAAGGTGAACTGCGCCGTCTGGGCAAAGCCGCGGAACGCCAGCAGAAGATTCAGCAGCGCGGCCACGAAAAATGCCGCCACGCTCAGCAGGATGAAGCGGAGGGTCACGCTCTTCTGCGCCGCCCCCACCCGGCCGGCCAGCGTGCCGAGCAGGTTCACGCCGATCATGATCACGGCGGCGAGGACGAGGAAATTGGCGACCGAACCAATGGTCGAGACCCAGGCCGGAACGGGTCCGCCCATCAGGCGCGCGCCGCCGGCGAAGGCGGTCGTGATGGCGAACCACCAGAACGCGATCGGTGCAATATAGTAGTCGTAGATCGGCTGGCCGAGGATCTTCGGGATCAGATAGTAGGCGGCAGCCAGGGCGAGCGGGGTGAACCAGAGCCCGTAGAGGCCGTTCACGTACCAGGCGTCAACGATCGGCTGCACCACGCCATGCACCGGGGCGGTGAAGAGCATGGTCCGGGCAACAAAGTACATCCAGGGGAACCACAGGGCGGCCCCAAGCAGGTACCATTGGGAGGCGAAGACATTCTCGGTGTTCCGGATGCTGAAGGTGGTGATGATCCAGACGGCCATCAGCAGATAGGAGCCCAGCAGCAGCAGGGTCACGAAACGCGGCATTTCCAGCAACTCGAAGGAGGTGTTGGCCCCGCCGAAGATGCCGAGCAGGCCGAGCGTCAGCGCGCTGTTCCAGAAAACGGCGGCGACCATGATCCAGCCGCCGGAACGGAGCGTGGACAGGGAGAGGCGGGCCATCAGCCAGAGCGCAAACGCCAGACCCGCGTTCATCCCCCAGCCGTAGACCAGCGCGCTTTCCGCGGCGGCCGAGAGACGTCCGTGGGTAAACCAGGCGCATTCCGAAAGGAAGGCCGGCACATTGAACTGGATCGAGGCAAAGATCTCGAGCAGTCCGCCGACCAGCAGCCAGGACAGGGCCGAGCCGAACAGCAGGAGTACCGGCCAGCGCGTGGAAGCGTCGATGTCGAGCTGCTCGGTCCGTTGATTGTCGGGGGGATTCATCGGCGCCGGTTATTTTTTCGCGTTCTCCTCGACGATCAGTTCCATCGCCCGCTGGATGGGGATCCGAACGACGCCTTTTTTCTCGTCGACCCAGCCATAGGTCGCGGCGGCGGCGGCCTCATGCGCCCGGAGATCGGCGAGGTGCCGGGCACGGCCATCGGATGTCGTCTTCCAGCGCAGGTCCGCCGAAAAATCGGCCGGATTGGACAAGGCGAGCGGATTCACGGGCCGCGCCGGATGGTAATAGCGGCGCACGAACCACGCAAAGATCGCGATGCCGACGAGAACCAGGAAGGCCGTGACGACCGGGGCGCGCTGCGGAAAGGAGGAGGACGGCGGATTCGTGCTCATGGCGCGTTGGCCTCGTGATGGGTGAGCGATTCGATGATGCGCGGATCGCGGATCGGAATCAGCTTGGTCGACGAGAAACTGCGGAGGTAGACCCAGAAGACGATGCCGCCGATGCCCACCACGGCGGTGAGATCCCAGAAGAGGCCGGCCTGAAGGAAGGGATAAGGATCGCCGTTCGGCAGCTTCCGCGAGGGCATCACGTTGTAGCAGAGGTCGAGAAAATAGATGCCGATGATCCAGAGCGCGATGCGCCGGATGATCGGGAGGACGATCTTGAAGCGGTAGGACAACAGGCACAGGAACGGCAGCAGGAAGTGACCGAAAACGAGGATCATGCCGATGTAGCCCCACTGATTGAACTCGCCGTTGCTGTTGTTCATCTCGCGCACGTTGTACCAGAAGGTCTCCTCGGGGACGTTGGCGTTCCAGATCAGGAAGTACTGGGAGAAGGTCACGTAGGCCCAGAAAACCGTGAACGTCAGCATGAGCTGGCCGATGGAGTGCAGGTGATTGTTGTTGAGCACGCCCCGGTAGTCGCCCCGCTGCGAGAGCCAGACCGCGAGCACGACGCAGAGCGAAAGCGCGGCGCGCATGCAGTTGGCGAAGAACCACACTCCGTACATGGTCGAAAACCAGTGGTACTCGAGCGACTTCACCCAGAGGATGATGCAGGCGGTGAGGGTGAGCGCGACGAGCGGCAGGCCGGCCGCCGACCATTTCCGGTTCGAGATGGTCCAGCCGGGCGAGCCGTCGGCGTCCTGGCGGAACGAATTCCGCCGGAACCGCGAAGCCAGCAGCCACCACAAGCCGAACGAAAAGAGCGTCAGGAAAGTGAAGAAATTCCGGTTCAGGAAACCGCTTTTCTTCAACCAGAGGACGTCGGTGCCGACCGTGCCATGACCGCCAATCGTGGACAGGTCGAAGGCCGGATCCATCCACTTCCAAAGCAGCGCGGGATCGCCCCAGGCGACCACCAGCAGCGGCACGAAGAGCAGCGCGAGCCATGGGAACACGGCGATCAGGTGCTCGAACTGCCGTCGGAACACGGTCGACCAGCCGGCATCGAAGATGTGGTGGAGCATCACCGCGAAGAGCGAGCCGAGGGCGATGCCCGTCCAGAAGACCAGGCCCAGCAGCCAGGAAAGAGCGATCGTGGTGCCTCCGCTGACGAGGATGCCGAGCGCCGTGACCGCAAGGCCGGCGAGGCCGATCCCGAGCGCGAGATTGGCGTTCACCGGAGGAGAGGCGGGGACGGCAGCGGCGGCGGGAGCAGTGGCGGCGCGGGTGCTCATGTCATTTCAAGTCTCCGCGATGGTCCGCCGGCACATCGGCGAGCGTCGCGTTGTGCGCCCGCTGAAGGGCGCGGACGTAAGCCACCACGGCCCAGCGGTCGTGAGACGACAGCTTGTCCGCGTAGCTCATCATCGTGTTCTTGCCGTTCGTAATGGTGTTGAAGATCTCGCCCTCCGGCATCTTGCGGATGCGTTCATCCTGGTAGTTCGCCGTCGCGACCATCCCATAGGCGCGCGTGACGCCGTTGCCGTCGCCGAGCGCGCCATGGCAGGGCTGGCAGTAGATCTGGAAACGGTTGCGTCCCCGTTCGAGCAGCGCCGCGTCCACCGGCACGGGAAAGCCGTGCACGAACGATCCGTCGGCGTTCTTGCCGGCATACATCGCGTCATCGGCCTTGAGAAATTCCGGATCGCCCAGGATCGGCTTGCCGTCGGGCCCGATGTCCTCGGTCTCGCGGCCATAGGGCACCGTCCCGGCCACCGGCATGCGGTCGGTGCGGCCATCGGCGAAGAATTTCGAGGCCCGCTGGGGCTTGTACTTGGACTGGAAGTCCATGTCGGGAAACACCATCACCGGCGGCTCGGTCGAACGGCGGCCCCGCAGCCCCATGATCGAGACCGTCATGAGGCAGAGGAAGATGAGCGTGAAGTAGGCGTAGCGCATCTTATTCCTCGAGTTCCGCGATGTCCTGGCCGCCGATCTTCGCCAGGAACTCGCGCGTCGTGGCGGCATTGAATTTCGGATCGGCCGACTCGATCACGATGTGCATCCGGTCGTCGAGCAGGCGCGTGAGCTGCGGCGCCTTCTGCAGCGGATGGTAATGCATCGGCAGGCCGTTCAGGTAGAACATGCCGGAGATCGTGGCGAAGGCGGTGAAAAGAATGGTCAGCTCGTAGCTTACCGGGAAGGCAAACAGCGGCGAGAAGAACGGCTTGCCACCGACGATCAGTGGGTAGGCGTAGGCGTCGGTGAACCAGATCAGCGACATGCCGGTGCAGAAACCCGTGATGCCGCCGATCAGGGAGATGCGCGGCACCTTCGAACGGGGCAGGCCCATGGCCGCATCCAGTCCGTGCATCGGAAACGGCGTGATGGCGTCCCAGCGCCGGAAGCCCGCGTCCCGCACCTGCTCGCAGGCGTGGTAGAGGTCCGGCGCCGTGTCGAAGGCGGCGATGAGTCCGTAAATCCGCTTCATGACTCCGCGGCCTCCACTTCCGGACGGATCGGCTCACCGTGCTCCGCGCCGACGCCGTGCGGGTCGGCGGCCGGAATGATGGCCTTGACCTCGGACATCGGCATGATCGGGACGAACCGGATGAACAGCAGGAACAGCGTCGAGAAGACGCCGAACGTCCCGAAGAAGGTGAACACGTCGACGACGGTCGGGCTGAAATAGCCCCAGCTCGTCGGCAGGAAGTCGCGGGTGAGCGACGTGCAGATGATGACGAAGCGCTCGAACCACATGCCGACGTTGACGAAGATCGAAAGCACCCAGACCAGCGTCGTGTTCTGCCGGACGCTCTTGAACCAGAAGAACTGGGGCGTGATCACATTGCACGAGATCATGATCCAGTAGGCCCAGGCAAACGGGCCGAACGCGCGGTTGATGAAGGTGAAGCCTTCGTAGGGGTTCGCGCCGTACCACGCGATGAAGAACTCCATCGAGTAGGCGTAGCCCACCATCGTCCCCGTCGCCAAGGTGATCTTGCACATGCAGTCGATGTGGTACTGCGTGACGAGGTCCTCGAGGCGGAAGATCGCACGCAGCGGCAGGATGAGCGTGAGCACCATGCCGAAGCCCGAAAAGATGGCGCCGGCCACGAAGTACGGCGGGAAGATCGTGGTGTGCCAGCCGGGGATCAGCGACACGGCGAAGTCGAAGGACACGATCGTGTGCACCGACAGCACCAGCGGCGTGGCCACACCGGCGAGGATGAGGTAGGCCATCTCGTAGTTGCTCCAGTGGCGGTTCGAGCCCCGCCAGCCCATCGCGAACAATCCGTAGATGCGGGCGCGCCAGATCTTGCCCACCGCGGTGAAGCGGTCGCGCAGCGTGCCCAGGTCGGGGATCAGGCCGACATACCAGAACAGCACCGAAACCGTCCCGTAGGTGGAGACGGCGAACACGTCCCATTCCAGCGGCGAGCGGAAATTCTGCCAGATGTAGTTCGAGTTCGGCAGCGGGAAGAGATACCAGGCCATCCACACGCGTCCCACGTGGAAAACCGGGAAGATGCCGGCGCATACCACGGCGAAAATCGTCATCGCCTCGGCCGCGCGGTTGATCGAGGTGCGCCATTTCTGGCGCAGGAGGCAGAGAATGGCCGAGATCAGGGTGCCGGCGTGGCCGATGCCGATCCAGAAGACGAAGTTGACGATCGGCCAGCCCCAGTTGACCGGGCTCGCGTGACCCCAGACGCCGACGCCGGTGCCGACGAGATAGATCAGGCCGCTGACGGTGAAGGAGGCGATGAAAAGCGCCATGCCCATGCACATCCACCACCAGCGCGGGGTCGGCGCCTCGACGATGCCGCAGATCTTCTCCGTGATCCACTTGAAGTCGCGATGGTTCTCGACGAGCGCCGCCCGCGGCATCACCGCCGGGTGGACCTCGTGGAGGATCGCGGGAACAGGTTCGTCGCTGGTATGGGCGCCCATCAGCGGATTCCCCCTTCAGAAGCGGTTCGACGGAGGCTCATTTCAACCCTCGCCTTTCTTTTCGCCCGCATGTTCGTCGCCCTCGGCCCCGCCGTGATGGCCGGGATGGTTCTTCTTCATGTATTCCTCGCGGCTGAACGGAAGGGGCCGGTAGTCGGGCATGTCGGGATTGGGATTGCGGAGCTTGCCCAGGTAGGTCGTGCGCGGGCGGATGTTCAGGTAACCGAGCACCGCATAGTCGCGATCCTGCGCCTTCGCGCGGGAAACGGCGCTGTCCGTATCCCGGATGTTGCCGAACACGATGGCATCGACGGGGCAGACCTGCTGGCAGGCGGTCTTCATCGCACCGTCCGGCACCAGCACATTGCCCGAGGCGCCGGCCTTCCGGATCTGCGCCATCTTCGCCTGCTGGATGCGCTGCACGCAGTAGGTGCATTTCTCCATCACGCCGCGCATGCGCACCGTCACGTCCGGATTCTTCACCATCTTGACGAGCTCCGGCATCTCGTCCTGATGGCCGAGCGGGCCCATGTACAGGGCGTCCAGCGCCCGCTTGTTCCAGTCGAAATAATTGAAGCGGCGGACCTTGTACGGACAGTTGTTCGCGCAGTACCGCGTGCCAATGCAGCGGTTGTAGGCCATCACGTTGAGGCCCTCGTCATCGTGGACCGTGGCGTTGACCGGACACACCATCTCGCACGGCGCGAGCTCGCAATGCTGACAGGTCATCGGCTGCACGACCGTCTGGGGATCCTCCGGGATCTCCTTGTTGCCGGGGCCGCCAAAGGCCCCCGCGTCGAGCTGGCCGTCGGTGTAATAGCGATCGAGCCGGATCCAGTGCATCTCGCGCCCGCGCTTCACCTGTTCGCGGCCGACGATCGGGATGTTGTTCTCGGCCTGGCACGCGACCACGCAGGCGTTGCAGCCGATGCAGGTGTTCAGGTCGATCGACATGCCCCACTGGTGCAGGCCCTCGAAATTCGGCGTCTCGTAAAGGGAATTGCCGCGGGGCGTCTCCGTCGCCTTGTAGATCAGCGAAGCTCCCTGGTCCTTGCCGTAGACCGGCGGGGAATGGGCGTCGATGGTCGCTTCCTTGACGAAATCGCGCTGGTTGCGGTAGCCCTCCTCACCCTCGAGATTGGCCTCGCGGACGATGTCGCGCCCTTCCATCGACCAGTGTTCCTGCGTGGTCGCGATATTGAGGCGTTCGCCCGTGTTGCGGATGGTGCCGCTCGCAATGTCCGGCGCGTCACTGCCGCGGATCACGTAGGCGCTGACTCCGGAGTTGGTCCCGACATTGCCGGACCGCGGGCGGCCGTAGCCGATCGGGATCACGACCGTGAAATTGGCGAGGCCCGGCTGGATGTGCATCGGGCCGCGCAAGGTGCGGCCGCCGACGGTGACCTCCCCGATGAAGGCCCGCTCCTTGTAATGGAAATCCTCCGCGAGTTCGACGCGGGCGACCTGGGGTCCGCTCGCGCCGTGCGGGTAGATGCCGAGCTTCTTCGCGAGTCGCGGGCTGACGAGGATCGCGTTGTCCCAGGCCAGCTTGGTGATCGGGTCGGGGCATTCCTGAAGCCAGCCGTTGTTGGCAAAGCGCCCGTCGTCGACCTTGTGGTCCGTGACGAATCGCACCTCGATGTTTTCCTCGGTCGCGGGCGCCGGCGCCTTCGCCGTCGCGAGGACCGCGGCGGCGCGTCCGGCATCAAAGCCGGCTGCGGCCACCTTGTATTCCGACCCGGCGAGGATGCCGTCGTGCAGGAATTTCTCGAAGGCCTTCCTGCTGCCGTCCGTCAGACCGGCGATCGTCGCATAAACCTGCTCGTAGGCGTCGGGCTTCTCCTCACCGGCCAGCCGGGCCAGCAACTCGACTTCCATCAGACCGCCGAACAGCGGCAGGATCATCGGCTGCACCGGCACGACCACGCCGTCGGCGGTGCGCGCGTCGCCCCATGATTCGAGGTAATGGGTCGCGGCGAGATGGGTGCCCGAGATCGCGGAGGTCTCGTCGACATGGCTGCCAAAACGGATGACGTCGGCCACGGACTTGAGCGCGGAGGCGAATTCGAGGTCCGCCGGCGCGTTGTAGGCGGGATTGCCGTTGACGATAACGAGCGTCTTGACGGCTCCGGCCTTCATCGCCGTGACCAGCGCGGGGAGCGTCGACGCGCCGGACTCGGGAATCTCCACGAAGTCGACGGTGCGGCCGAGGTTGCCGAGCTTGGCGTTGATCGCGTTGACCAGCACGTGCACCGCGGCCGGCTGATGCGCGCCTGCGAGGACGAGGCACTCGCCGGCGTTGGCCACGAGATCCTTCGCGCACTGTTCGATCCAGGCCGCCCCGTCCGTGAATCCCTGGGCCAGGGTGGCGTAGTCGGTGGTCCCGAGAATCCGGTTTGCGAGAACCGCGGTCAGGGCGAGAATCTGGCTGCTCGCAATCCGCAGCCGGTGATCCGCCATGCTGCCGGTCAGCGTGAAGTTGCTCTCCGCCGCATACAGGCGGTTCATCGGGTCGGTGGCCTTGGCCACCCTGCGGCCGCCGGCAAACTGGCGGGCGAACATCAGGCTGCCCGATTCGGCGTGCAGGAAATCGGCGTCGAGCGAAAGGACGCGTTTGGCGGAGGCGAAGCGGTAGACCGGCTTGACGTTGCGGCCAAACGACGCGAGCGCGGCCTCGGCGGGCGGCTCGTCGCGGACCGGCTCATATTCCGCCCACACGGCGCGGGGAAACTGCGCCTTCAGGCGGGCGACCAGGCGGGCGCGCGTGGGAGAGGACGACTCGTCCGCCAGGAACGCCAGGCCCTCGCCGTTGCCCGCATGCTGCCGGTGGATGCCGGCGAGGAGGTCGTTCACATCCGCGGTCGCCAGCGGTTGTCCGCCCTTGGTGTGTTCGCGGGCGCGATCCGGATCGTAGAGGTCGAGCACGGACGCCTGGGCGAGCAGCGAAGTCGATCCGCCATGAGGCGCGTAGGTGGGGTTGCCCTCGAGTTTGGTCGGACGGCCCTGGTGCGTCTCGGCGAGGAGCGGGATGGCCCACTTGCGCAGCGGCATGGCCGTGGCGTAATAAAGCGGCAGACCCGGGACGATGTACTCGACCGATTTCCCGTACGGCAGAATGTTGATCTCCGGGCGGCGGCAGCCGGCGAGCCCCAGTCCGCCCAGGGCGAACGAGGCCGCCATGATCTTCATGAACTGGCGCCGGTCGACCCCTTCGATCGAGGATGCGCCCTCCGGGAATTCGCGCGCCAGTTGCTCCCGGAAACCGGGCGTTTCGGCCAGTTCATCGAGGCTGCGCCAGTACCGCGGTCCGGCCGACGCGCCCTCGGGCGCCGAATGATCGAATTTGCGTTTCATCAGCGGTGGCAGCCGGAGCAGCTCTGCGGCGGGTTGACCTTCCAATCCTTGATCATCTGGTGGGCCTGCTCGAGCTTGCCCTGGTCGGCGAGGGTGAGCGAATTGAGATTGAAGACGTCCTGCGGATTGCGGAGATGGGCCGCCGGGTCGCGATGGCAGTCGAGGCAGAAGCCCATCGAATGCGACTTGGCGTGGTAGACGACCGACATCTCGTTCACCTTGCCATGGCATTCGACGCAACTGATGCCGCGGTCAACGTGCACCGAGTGGTTGAAATAAACATAGTCGGGTGCCTGGTGAATCTTCACCCATGGAACCGGCGAGCCGGTCGCAAAGCTCTGCCGGACCGGTTCCAGCAGCGGGCTGGTCGTCTTGATGATGCTGTGGCAGTTCATGCACGTCTGCGAGGTCGGGATGCTGGACGTGGCGGACTTTTCCACCGCCGCGTGGCAGTAGCGGCAGTCGATTCCCAGATTGCCCGCGTGCAGGCTGTGGTCGAACGGCACCGGCTGGATCGGCTGGTAGCCCACGCGCAGGTATTTCGGCGTCGAATAATACGTCACCGCCGCCGTTGCCACCCCCGTCAGGACCGTGAGAAAGATCACGATCTGCATCGGAAGCGCGTTGGCGGACTTGGGGAAAATCTTCGACATGGACCTTTAGGGCGGGGGCGGCGCAGCGGAGATCAGGAGGCGTCTTCCCGGCGCGCCACGGCGCGGGGATCGGTTTTGACGGCGGTCCGCAATGGAGTGGACGACGCCGTTGAACGCCGGGCCCCGAGCAGCATCCGTGGGGCAATCCCTGCGAGGCCGATCAGGCCGGCCAACTTGGCGAGGAAGGATTTGCGCGAACTGACGGTCAATTGGTGTGCAGGTTCCAAAACGACCAAAAGAACCCAGTCGCCGGATGTAAAACAAAAATTCCCGTTGAGTTCGGGTCCGCGCCGCTATTAGCAGGCGCGCCGACACGCGAATCGTCTCTAATTTCCGCAATGGCGTGCGGATTCGCGTGTCATCACGTTCCCGTGGCCTCGCGCCATGAGCCGGCCCACGGCGACAACGAAGGGGAATTCGCCGGCGCACGATCGTCGCGCTCCACGCACTCGCGATACCACTCGATGTCGGGATGATTGAGCCCGGCAATCGCCGCGCGAGTCCCGGAATCGACGGCATATCTGGGCGTCAGCGGTTCGGATTCCGAACCGGCGTCCGCCCATGGGGCCAGGCCGCCCCCGAGGAAGGTGCGCAGGCGCGCCAGCGAGCGGTCGGGGCGCTCAACGATGCCGATGAACGCGAAATCCGACGGGCGCATTCGTCCGAAGCATCGCGTCATTTCGTTTCGCTGTTGCGGCAAGGCGGCGAACTCCAGCAGCGGCAGTCCCTGAAAACGCTCCGCGCCACCGTCCGGATGTGCGCCGTTGGATTCGCCGGGACCATGATAATAGGACGAGATCACCCGGTCAACGGGATCACGCACCCATGTGATCAGCCGGGCCGTCGGAAACCGGGCCATCAGCGACGCGGCGGCAAAATGCCCATGAATGCAGCGGGCCATGGCGGGCACGTCGGCCGGGATGCCGCCGGCCAGCACAAATCCCGCCCCATAGTGCTGCTTCAGGAGATTGCGGATGCTGAGCCCGGACGTTTTTGGAATATGGATGCTGAGAATCATTTGATCCGGGTGGCGGAACGACCGCCCTCTCCCCTCTTCAGACAATCGAAAGCGGGATTAGCGCCATCGATTTGAAGAAAAACAAGGAGAGCCGGCCTGCGGCGCTTTCATTCCTCCAACCTGCCATTTGACGCGCCGGCCGGGAATCGGTTTCGCGGGCGGGGCGCAAAAGTGAATTCGCGCCGCCCACCCGGGCCCGGCCGCGTCAGCTGATAAACTCGCCGTCGCGCATCGCGCGGATTTCGTCGCAGCGGTTCGCGATCTCGGAATTATGGGTGACCAGCACCACGGCCTGGCCATTTTCCTTGGCGAGGCGGGTGAGCAGGTCGAAAACGAGGCTGGAATTGCGCTGGTCGAGGTTGCCCGTCGGTTCGTCCGCGAGAATGATCGCCGGCTCGTTCGCCAGCGCCCGGGCGATGGCAACGCGCTGCTGTTCGCCGCCGGAAAGCTGGGTGGCCAGGCGGGCCGTCTTTTCGCCGAGGCCCACGGCGTGGAGCAGGCCGTGCGCCCGCTCGACCATCGCCTGCTCGGCCAGGCGTCCGAGCTTGCGCATCGGCATGATGACGTTTTCCAGCGCGGTGAACTCCTGCATCAGGAAATGAAACTGGAAGACGAAGCCGATGTGCTCGCCCCGGGCGGCGGTGCGGTCGAGGTCGCTGCTGTTCGACATCAACTCGTCGCGGATCCAGATCGAGCCGTCGTCCGGACGATCGAGCAGGCCGAGCAGGTACAGCAGCGTGCTCTTGCCGCAGCCCGACGGGCCGACGATGGCGCACACCCGGCCGGTCCGCGCCTCGAAGGAAACCCCGCGCAACACGTGGACGCGGCCCTCGTCCTGGCCGAGATACCGGTGCAGATCGACGCAGCGCAGCGCGACGCCGGGTTCGTTGCGGTCGGCCGTCATTGCGCCGTCCCCCGGATGATGTCGCCCGGTTCGAGCCGGGCGGCGCGGCGGGCCGGCACGAGCGATGCCACCATGACCATCACCACCGCCGTGACGGTGGCGGCGACATAATGCCAGATCGACCACTGGACGACGAAGGTGTCCGTCTTGAAAATGCCGGTGATCGGCAGCGGAATGCGCGAGACCGTGTAGGTGACGGCAGCCCCGAGCACCCAGCCGATGAACGTGCCGATGCTCAGCACGATGGCCGCCTGCCAGATGAAGATCCCCGAGATGTCCTCCCGCGTGTAGCCCATCGAGCGCAGGATCGCGATTTCCTTCGTTTTCTCCATGACGATCATGGCGAGGGTGTTGAACATCGCGAGTGCGGCGATGAGCGAGAAGACCGAGACCGTGATCGCCGAGGAAATGCGCAGGGCGCGGAATGCCGCCAGCCACGATTTCTCGCGGACCTGCCAGCTCCGGACGCCGTGGTGAAGCACGTCCTGCATCTGCGCCGCGTCCTCGTTGGCCCGATCCTTGTCGTAGAGATTGACCTGGATGAAACTGGCGCCCGTCGGTTTCTTCAGCTGCGAACGCGCTTCCGGGAGCTGCAGGTAAACCCGTTCCTTGTCGATGTCGCTGATGCCCGTTTCGTAGACCGCGGACACGCGGTAGCGGCGCGACTGCTGGGCCGAATCGAGAATGAACGAATCGCCCACTCCCAGTTGCAGGCGGTCCGCAATCACCTTGCCGATCAGCGCCCCCGACGGCGTCTTGCGAAAATCGTCGATCGATCCCTGCACGATCTGCTTGCCGAGTTCGGAAACCATCAGGTGGTTTTCGACGACGATGCCAAAGATCTTGACCGAGTCGCTCTTGAAGGAACTGCGCAGGATCGCGGAACCGGTCAGTACCTCGGACACGCCGGCGACGTTGTGAAACTGGTGAAGGGCGTCGATGACGAGCTTCGGTTCCTCGATGCCCTCGATGTATTTCTGGCCCTCCTTCATCTGCAGTTGAAACGTGGAGCCGCTGCCACCTCCGCCCGCCTCCATGGTTCGGATCGTGTCCTGGATCCGGTCCTCGACGCGGATCGCCCCGTTGGTGCCGAGGATCGTCTTGATGAAGAATTCCTCGAAGCCGCTCGTCGTCGCCTGCGTCACGACGAACAGGCCGACGCCCAGCACGATGCACGCGAGGCTCATGAGCATCGCCCGTTTCTTGGCGGTGAGGAATCGGAAGGCGATCCGGAGAGTCGGTGACATCGAGCTCGCGGCGGGCGGCGCGGCCCAGGCCTATTTGACCGGCCTGACCCGCACGTGGGAGCCCGGCCGGAACTGGTCGAGGTCCTCGACGACAACCTGATCGCCCTCGCGCAGGCCCTCGAGCACCTCGACGTCGTTCATGCTCACGTAGCCGAGGCGAATCTTGCGCACCTCGACCGTGTCATCGTTCACCACGAGGACCTCGTTGCCGCGGAGCGCCCGGCGCGGGATGATGGTGGCGGCGTCGCGGCTGCCGATCATGATGGCGACCTCGCCGGTGAGGCCGGGCACAAGCATTTCGAGCGGCACGTCCACGCCCAGGTGGACAAGGTAGCGCTGCGTCTCGGCGTTTGCGGTCGGCAGCACCTTCATGACCTTGGCCTTGAACAATTTCTGACCGTAGCCGAGGAAGGTGACCGAGGCGTCCTGGCCCACGCGGATGCCGGCGAAGTTCTCCTCGCTGATCCTGGCCTCGACCGTGCGGCTGCTGGAAATAAGGGTGGCGATCGCGGTGTCGCGTCCGATCAGGTCACCGGTGCGGGCATTGAGTTCGACCACCGAAATCACGCCGTCGACCGGAGCGACGATGGTCATCTTGGCGCGCTCGCGTTCCTTCGTGCGCAGTTCGTTTTCGTCGGTTTCGAGATCGAGCTTGAGATTGACCTCGTCGAGCTCGATGCGCTTGCGCGCCTGCTGCAGGAGACGGCGTTCCTTCTCGAGATCGCCGGCCGAATAGCTGCCCGCCTTCACCATGTGGTCGTGATTGGCGATCGTGTCCTCCATGTTGGCGGCCTCGGCGCGGGCCGGCGAACCGAGATCGACCTTCTTGCGGGCCGCCTCGATCTCGTTCTTGATGCGATCGATCTCCAGGTCGGCGTCCCCGGTGTCAATCTGGACCAGCACGTCGCCTTTTTTCACCTTCAGGCCCGGATCGAGGATGGAGGAAATGATGCGGCCGCCGACCTCGCTCTTGATCTCGCTGACGAATTCCGCCTGCACCTCGACGCTGCCGGGCACCGAATCGATCGCGCGGCCCCGATGGGCGGCCGCGACGATGGCGACCGGCCGGATCGCGAACAGGATGGCATAACCCCCGCCGGCCAGAACGGCCACGGCGACGACCAAACGGACACCCCAGCGCGGCTTCTTCCGATTCTCGGCCATTTTTATTGAATCGGTGCGTTGTCGACCACCGGGTCGGCATTGACGATGCCCAGGAAATCGACCAATCGCGCGAGGTATTCGGCCCGCGAGCGATAAGCCGCCGCGCGGGAGTCGAAAAGGGAAAGCTGGGCCAGGCTCACGTCGGCTTCGGAAATGATTCCCCGCGAGAACTCATCGTGCCGCGTCTTCAGGTAGCCTTCGCTGGAACTCAGGAAGCGGTCGTCGATGGACATCGCTCGCGCAGCAAAATAGACTTGGCGGCTGCTGGCCTTGGCGTCCTGGACCAGCCGCGCGCTGGTGTCCTGATAGTCGTTTTCGAGCGCCCGTTTCCGCGCGAGGGAGCTGCGCTGGGCGGAACGCGTGGCGAAGCCGTCGAAGATCGACCAGGAAATCTGCACCCCGCCGAAAAAGGAATTCAACTGGTACTTCTGGGCCGTGTTCACCGTATAAGCCTGCTCGTCCTGGCTGACACCGGCCGCGAGGCTGAACTTCGGATACAACCGCACTTTCTGGATGGCGTAATCCAGATCCTGCACCTCGAGCTGATGCCGCAAATTGACCGCCTCGATTGAAGGCAGGTCCTTCTGGCTGGTATAGTCGTTCAAGAGCTTTTCGACCGAATCGGAGAGATAGGCGACCGGGGGAAATGCGTCAGGGATTGACTCGACTGTGAGCGGGTTGGCGCCGGATAGACGCGCGAGCGCCTGAATCGAGTTTTCGAGTTCGAACTGCGATCGCTCGACCTCGATATCCGCCCGCTCGGCATTGAGTCGCGTCGGGAAAATGTCGTTTTCCGAGATGATCTTGTTCTTGAGGCGATCTTCAGCGAGCTGAAGCTGGTCGTGGGCGAACTTCTGGTTGAATCGCGCCCGCTCCGTCATGATCTTGAGCGAGATCAGAGCCAGATATCGCGCCCGCAGGTCCTGCGCGAGCAACCGGTAGGCTTCATGGTAGAGACCCTGGGTGATTTTCTGCCGAATTTCGCCCATGCGTTTGGTATTGGTCTTTTCGCCCCAATAGAACACCGGCTGCACGGCCGAGAAATAATAATATACCTTCTTAACGTTGAGGTCGCCCTGGACATCCGCCCGCTTATCTCGGGACTCGTAGGCGGAAAAACTGCCACCCACCGAGGGCAAAATCGCCGACCGGGCGGCGATGCGGTCATTTTCGGCGATCTCCAGGTCGATCGCGCGATCCACCATGCGCGGCGACTGCTTGACCGCCGACTTCAGGATTCCATCGAGATCCGGAAAGAGGTTTTCCGGGAGGACCAGTTCGTTGGTCCCCGGCGAGGCGGCCCAGATGGCGCCGACTAACAGCGGCAGCGCCGCGAGCATTTTCCAATGGGTCATACGCAAGTTTTGATAAATCCGGTCAAAGGAATGACAAGGCAACAGGTAAATTCCACCCTCGGGAACAGACTAAAAGCTTTTGACTTGGTTCCCGACCAGATGCTTATCAACCGCCGGACCTCCGTCCTCCATGGACCGCCAACGTGCCTTCTTTGCCTCGGATCTCTGGCGTCATCGCAGCCTCTTGTGGCAATTCACCCAGCGTAATGTCGAGCTTCGCCACAAGGGCAGCCATCTGGGGCTGGTTTGGTCGGTGCTCAATCCCATCCTCATGCTCGGGTGCTATGTCGTGGTTTTTGGCTACATCTTTGGCGGCAAATTCGGGGTCTTGACCGGGGAAACCAAAATCGACTATGCGCTCGGCATATTTTTCGGGCTGAGCATTTTTCAGATCGTGGCCGAGGTCATGGCGGTCGCGCCGGCGATCATCGTGGGCAACCCGAATTTCGTGAAGAAGGTGGTTTTCCCGCTGGAAATCCTCCCGGCCGCCGCGGTCGGCGGCGCCGTTTTTCATGGCCTGATCAGCCTGACGCTGGCCCTGCTCGGCGTTGCCTTTCTCGGTCATGGGATCGACGCCGGCGCACTCTGGCTTCCCATCATCGTCGCCCCCATCGTCCTGTTCTGTCTCGGGATCGGCTGGTTCATTTCCGCCCTGGGCGTGTTTTTCCGGGATGTCGGCCAGCTCACCGGGTTCCTGACGATGGTCCTGATGTATGCCAGCGCCGTGTTTTTTTCCGCCGATCGCATTCCGGCCGCATTTTGGAAGGTCCTCCGCTTCAACCCGCTCCTCCTCGCGATCGAGCTGTCGCGCGATGCCGCGCTGTGGCATCGCCCGGTCAACCTGCGTTATCTGGGTTACCTTTATGCAAGCAGCCTGCTGGCCTGCTACCTCGGCCACCTGGCCTTCCGGCGCATGAAACCGGCATTCGCCGACGTGCTGTGACATGAATCCAGCGCCTGGATGCGTGTTCTGGCTCTTTGGATTATCCGGCGCCGGGAAGTCCACGCTTGCGAACCGGCTGACCGGACAGCTCCGCGGCGAAGGTCGGGGCGTGCTGGCCCTGGACGGTGATGTTCTGCGCAGCGGATTGTGCCGCGAGCTCGGATTCTCGGACGATGATCGGGCCGAAAACCTCCGGCGGGCCGCCGAGGCGGCACGGCTCGGGATCGAATCGGGCCTGAGCGTGGTCGCCAGTTTCATCACGCCGCTTGAGAAGAATCGCGCGATGATCCGCACGATTCTCGGACCGGATCGGCTGGTCCTGATCTTTGTCGATGCCCCGCTGGGGGTTTGTCAGGCGCGCGACGTCAAGGGCCTCTATGCCCGGGCTCACTCCGGTGAGCTTCGGCAGATGACCGGCGTGTCCTCCGGATTCGAGCGGCCCGAGGCGCCCGATCTGGCCCTCGAAACCGACCGCGAAAACGCCGACGCTTCGCTCAGGCGGCTGCTGGCATTTGTCGGGCCCCGGCTGCCGGTCATTCGCCCACGCTGAGTCGAAGCGGCTCCGCGGCGGACGGTTTGATGCGGTGCTTTCCCGGCCGCACTTCCGGCGACCCGAGAACGGGCAGGGATCAGCGCGAACATCGCGCTTGAGGCCCCGCACCTTTTTGATTCCCTGAGGTTTCCGGACCCTCGCTGAACCGCCCGTCCGGAATCATGATCCGCCCCGATCAGAATGAATACGCCATCTCCGTCGAGGAGGTCAGCAAACATTACCGGATGTGGGCCGCCCCGGGCGAGCGGCTGCTCGCCCCGTTGCGCGAGCTTTTCGGCCGGATCCTGCCGGGCGCCTCCTCCCCTCGCGGCTATCGTGATTTTCAAGCCGTCCGGCAGGTGAGTTTCACCATTCCCGTGGGCCAGGCCATGGCGATCATTGGACGCAACGGATCCGGCAAAAGCACGCTCCTGCAGATAGTGGCTGGAACCATGCAACCCAGCTCGGGAGCGGTGACGGTGCGTGGGCGGATGGCGGCCCTCCTCGAACTCGGCAGCGGGTTCAATCCGGAGTTCACGGGCCGCGAAAATGTTTTTCTGAACGGCGCCGTCCTCGGGCTCTCACGCGAGGCGATTGAGCAACGTTTCGATCGGATCGCCGCCTTCGCCGACATCGGCGCGTTTCTCGACGAGCCGGTAAAGACCTATTCGTCCGGCATGGCGCTGCGCCTGGCTTTCGCGGTCATCGCCCACATCGATGCCTCCGTCCTGCTCATCGACGAGGCGCTCGCCGTGGGCGATGTGTATTTCATGCAAAAGTGTTTCAGGTTCCTCCGCGAGTTTCGCGAGCATGGCACCCTTTTGTTTGTAAGCCATGACATGGGAGCCGTGCGGGCACTTTGCGACACCGCCATCTGGCTCGACCACGGGGCGGTGCGCCTGAGCGGCTCGGCGGCCGACGTCGCGGCGGCCTTCCTGGCGGAAGCCAACCTCAGTCAGGCCAATCACGAGGTGGTCGAGGCCGCGCCCACCCCTGCGCCACCGCCGCGAGCCCCGCGTTCACAACCGTCCGATCCTGAAACCCGGCGCCTTCCAACCGCCGCCGTCGCCAATCCGCTCTCGATCTCGACTTTCAACGCGCGATCCGCCGGTTTCGGCGATGGACGGGTGAAGATTGCGGACGTGGCATTCGTCGACCATGAGGGCCGGCGCCTCGAGACCGTCCACGGCGGCGAGGTGGTCTGCCTGGCGCTCACCGTCCGTGGCCTCGAATCGACCGCCAACGTCATCTTCGGATTCAATCTCAAGGATCGCCTGGGGCAGCATCTGTTTGGCGAAAACACGTTTCGCGGAGCCGACATCCAGGGAGTGACGATGCGGGCCGGGGAATTCCACCAAGGGCGGTTTACGTTTCAAATGCCAGTCCTTCATGCCGGACACTATACGATCACGGCCGCGGTCGCTTCGGGCACGCCGGAGGATCATCGGCAGCAGGACTGGCTGCACGAGGCGCTGGTGGTCACGTCACAAACGGACTGGTCCCACGCCGGCCTGGTCGGCTTGCCGATGCTGGAGGTCGCCGTCGTGCGCTTACCCGATCCAGCTCAGGTCGATCGCTCGGCGCGATTGCCATCACCTGAGTATTGAGTTTTGCTGTTCAAGATCATCCTCTGTCGGAACAGACACATCTGAAATGAGCGCATCCCCTGTGAATGCCGGGCCGGCCAAAAGTGGACCGGACCCGAAGAGAAAGATTGTCGCTGCCAACAGCGCCCAGGAATTGCCTTGGACGGGCGAACGCCTGGTGCCATCCGCTCGGGGCGATTTCGTCGCGGAACATCTTCACCGATATGCGCTTGCAACCGATATTGCGGCGGGCCTCGACGTGATGGACGTGGCCTGCGGAGAAGGATATGGCTCCGCCTTCGTGGCGTCGGTCGCAAAGAGCGTTATCGGCGTCGATAGCGACACGGAAACCATCTCCCATGCAGCGCGAAAGTATCGTGCCTCCAATCTTCGGTTTGTCGTGGGCAAGGCGGAAAAGATTCCACTGCCCGACGCCTCGATCGATTTGGTCGTCAGTTTCGAGACCCTGGAGCATCTCGATGACCACGACGCGATGTTGCGCGAAATCAAAAGGTTGCTTCGGCCCCGCGGCCGGTTGCTGATCTCCACGCCGGACGCCACACCGTATCAGCAGGTCTCCGGTCGCACAAATCCATTTCACATCAGGGAACTGGACCGGAAAGGTTTTCACTCCCTGCTCTCGCGGCACTTCAAGCATGTCGCGTTTGGTCAGCAAAAATCGATCAGTGGCTCGTGGTTTGTGCCGGCCATGGCGAATGCGGCATCCACGACCGAGTATTCCGGAGGCTTCGCGCGGATCGAACGCGTGGCTCCCGGCGAGGGCGCGCCGTATGTCGTTGCGCTCGCATCCGACGGAACCGTTCCGCCGATGCCGGCCAGTTTCTACAACGCCGCGCAGGAAATAGCTGCGACCTACGACACCCTGGTCTCCGAGCATCGGGATAGCATGGCGGCACTCGTCCGCCTCGAAGCCGAATTCGCCGAGCGCACGGCCTGGTCCCGCTCGCTGGAGACGGATATAGTGAAAGCGCGCGCCGAAGCCGGACGTCTGCAGAACGAGGCGATCGAATTGAAAAACTGGGCCCGTGTCCTCGAGGGCGATGTCCGAAAAGCGCGGGAGTTGGTGATCGAAAGAACCAAGCTGGCCGAAAAGCAGACCGCGTGGGCCCAATCCCTCGAAAGCGAGCTGCGGAAAACCGAGACGCACTTTGCCCGGGTTTCGGCCGAACTTGCCGAACGCACCGCCTGGGCGCAATCCCTCGAACGCAATCTCGCCGAGGAACGATCGATCGCGGCGGAACGCGATCGCGAGATTGCCGCGCGAACGGAGTGGGCGAAGTCACTCGAACAGGACATCGCCCGCGAACGTTCGATTGTCGCGGAGCGCGATCGCGAGATCGCAACCCACATCGCCTGGGCCAATTCCCTCGAACGCGATCTCACCGAGGAACGATCGATCGTGGCGGAACGCGATCGCGAGATTGCCGCGCGGACGGAGTGGGCCCAGTCCCTCGAGCAGGACATCGCCCGCGAGCGTTCGATTGTCGCGGAGCGCGATCGCGAGATCGCAACCCACATCGCCTGGGCCAATTCCCTCGAACGCGATCTCGCCGAGGAACGTTCGATCGCGGTGGAACGCGATCGCGAGATTGCCGCGCGGACGGAGTGGGCGAAGTCACTCGAACAGGACATCGCCCGCGAACGTTCGATTGTCGCGGAGCGCGATCGCGAGATCGCCGCGCGGACGGAGTGGGCCCAGTCCCTCGAGCATGACCTCGCCGAATCCCACCAGGTCGTCGCCCAACGCGACGAGCTTCTGGAGGAGCGCACGGGGTGGATCCGCACCTTGGAGCAGGAACTGTCCCGGATGCGCTTCGAGGTGGAGCGGTTGCAGCAGGTGCATCACGAGACGATCGACTGGGGGCGCTCGCTCGAGGCCCAGGTGGTGACCGGACAGCAGGACTTCGCCCGTCTGAACGGGGAGTTTGCCGACCGCACGCAATGGGCGCTTTCCCTCGACGCCGAGCTGACCGCGACCAAAAACGATCGCGACCGCATTTCCTCCGAGACGCAGTCCGCCGTCCGCGAAATGGAAGCCGTCCGCGAAGCGTGCCAGAGGATGGCGCCATTGCTGGGCGGCGTCGCCAGTGGAGCTTCCGCCGCGGCAATGACCGATGGTGCCACCCGCCTGATCGCGGCCCAGCGGCTCGAACTTGCGGAAAAGGACCACCAATTGCGGGCCGTCCGGGCCGGCGAACGCCATGCCGACCTGAACCGCGCCGCGGTTGAAACGGAGAGTCGCCGCCTGGCGGCGGCGCTGTCGGACGCCCAGGTCCATCTCGACAATTTGCTGGGCCAGACCGGCAAGCTTCAGGAAACGCTCAACGACCGCGAGATTTCCCGGGTGACAGGCGACCAGGTCCACCGCCAGACCGAACGGGAACTCGCCCTTCGCACTCTGGAGGCCCGGCATTTTGGGGCTGCTCTATCCGGTTACGAAAAACTTTTCGTCTGTCGACTTCTTTACCGGTGGTTTGGAGGCAATCCGTCCGCCATGCATTCCGAGACCCGTTCGGCGTGAAAGAAGTTCTTCACAGCATCGACCGCGAGGGCCGGCTGACGGCCTCCCATGGCCTGCTGCGCCTCGAAGGCTGGATCTGTCCGGGAGATGGGTCTCACATGGATACCCGCCTTCGGCTTGCCGACAGCTCCGTTTTTGACTGCGAATCCGGACTTCCCCGGCCGGATGTCGCCGCCCAGTACCCGGACCGCCCGCGCGCGGCGTTTTCCGGATACCGGCTGGTGTCCTATCTGCCGCCGGGATTGCAGATCGGGACGCTCGAATACCGACGGCCCGACGAAGCCTGGCGACCCTTTCGCACGATCAGCATCCTGGTCGAACAAAGTCCGCTTCTTTGCCGCCTGGAGTCCGAATTCACCCCTGCTCCCACCGCGGACGACTTCTATGTCAGCGGCTGGTGCTTTCACCCGCAGTGCGAAATCGAAGCGCTTTCAATCCAGTTCTTCGACCACGAAGTGGCGTTGACGACGGGAGAAATCAGGAGTGACGTCGGGGAACTGTATCCCGGGCTCCAAACGGCGCGGGTCTCGGGATTTCACGGTCACCTTCCGGTGCGGGCTGGATCCGGACCCCTGACCTTGACGGCCACCCTCGCCAACGGCGCGGTCATTCGTCAGCTCCTGCATGCGGGCGTTTCCTTGACGGACATGCATGTCGTGCGGGCGCGGGCCGAGGTCCAGCGCGCACGGGCCAATGTCCTGGCGCTGCCCAGTCCGGCGGCGCCGGCGGTCTCGATCATCATTCCCATCCACAACCAGCTCGAGGTCACGTTGTCCTGTCTCGAGTCAATTGCCAGGCACGGCGCGGGCGTGACCCAGGAAATTCTCCTCGTGGACGATGCTTCGGACGAATTCACCTACGATTGCCTGCGCCAGGTGCGCGGACTTCGAATCGTCCGGAATGAACAAAATCTGGGCTTTGTCCGCAGTTGCAACCGCGGGGCGCACGAAGTCCGCGGTGAGTATCTCGTGCTGCTCAACAATGACACCGAGGTGACCGCCGGATGGCTCGAGGCCTTGCTGGCCACGTTTGCCCGGCGGCCCGATGTCGGACTGGCCGGGGCCAAACTTGTCTATCCAGACGGAACGCTGCAGGAGGCCGGAGCCATCCTCTGGTCCGATGGATCGGCCTGGAACTATGGCCGCGGACAGGATCCCGACCGCCCCGAATTCAACTATCTTCGGGAGACCGACTACTGCTCCGGGGCATGCATCATGCTGCCGGCGCCATTTTGGAGGGAGCTGGGGGGATTCGACGAAGTTTTTGCGCCCGCCTATTGCGAGGATTCCGACCTGGCCATGCGGGTGCGGGCGGCGGGGAAAAAGGTCTATTACCAGCCCGCCGCCGTCGTTGTTCACCACGAGGGCACGAGCAATGGCACCGATGTCGGATCGGGATTGAAAAGCCACCAGGTCACGAACAGTCGAAAGTTGTTCGACCGCTGGGAAAAGATTCTCGCGAGTGAGCACCGGCCCAACGGACTGGATGTGTTTCGGGCTCGCGAACGCAGCCTTCGGCGCCGCGTGATCCTGTTTATTGATCATTACCTGCCGCATTATGATCGGGACGCCGGCTCGCGCACGATCTGGGCTTATCTGGAATTCTTCGTCGACCAGGGTTTTTCGGTGAAGTTCATGGGGGACAATTTTCATCCCCACGAACCCTATCTGACGGAGATGCAGCAGAAGGGCATCGAGGTCCTGCACGGCCCCTGGTATGCCCAGCACTGGGAGCGCTGGCTCGAGGCCGCCGGCAGCCAGATCGATTACGTGCTGCTCAGCCGCGCGCACATCTCGCCGCGTTATCTGGGCCCAATCCGCCGGACAACGAAGGCTCAGGTCTTGTTCTACGGGCATGACCTGGTCTCGCGCTCGATGGAGCGGGAATACGCGACGACCGGCAACAAGGCCGTGCTCGAATCGGCCGCCAAATGGCGCCAGATGGAAGAGACGGTGTTCAAGGACGTCGACGTTGCCTACTATCCATCGGACGATGAGGTGCGCTATCTGGCCGAACATTATCCGTCGCTGGTCGCGCGGGTCCTTCCGCCCTACGTCTACAAGGAGCCGCCCAAAAACGGCTTTGCGCATTCGTTCGAACACCGGAGCGGCCTTCTCTTTGTCGGGGGTTTCAATCACCCGCCGAATTCGGACGCGATGCTCTGGTTTCACCGCACGGTGTGGACGGTGATTCGCCGCCGTTTCCCCGACCTTCATCTCACCATCGCCGGCTCGAATCCCCCCGACGAGATCCTGGCCCTGGCGGACGACCGCGTTTCGGTCACCGGTTATGTCTCCGAGGAAAAATTGAACTCCCTCTATGCCTCCCATCGTCTGGCCGTCATTCCGCTCCGCTTCGGCGGCGGGGTGAAAGGGAAGATCGTGGAGGCCTTGTGGCACGGTCTGCCGGTCCTTACCACGGCGGTGGGCGCGGAGGGAATCCCGGAGGCGGGCAAGTGTCTCTGTATCTCATCCCTCGACGAATTTGCCGGCCAGCTCGAACACCTGCTCCGTTCCCCCGAGATTCTCACGGAACTTGTGGCGGCAGGCGGCGAAGTCATCGAACGGTATTATTCCTCCGAAGCGTTGCACGACGCCTACAGTCAGGATATCCGCCTCTCCTGACCCATGGCATTCCTGCACCGATCCAGAGCGCCGCTGCGTCTGGGCCTCGCCGGAGGCGGCACCGACGTGTCCCCCTATAGCGAAGAGTTTGGCGGATGTGTCGTCAACGGCACGATCAACCTTTACTCCTATTGCACAGTGACGGCCTCGGCCGAAAACCAGGTGCGCTTTGTCGCGGCCGACCGGAGCGAAACCTTCGTCGCGGCCGCGACGCCGCTCCTGCCCGTGGACGGCGAATTGCCCCTTCACAAAGCCGCCTACAACCGCATCGTCCGCGACTTCAACGGCGGCCGTCCGCTGCCCTGCGAACTCACGACGTTTTCCGACGCGCCCGCGGGCTCCGGCTTGGGCACGTCGTCGACCATGGTGGTCGCGATCCTCGGCGCGTTTGCCGAATGGCTGAAACTGCCGCTCGGCGAATATGAAATCGCGCACCTGGCCTATGAAATCGAGCGCCTCGACCTTGGCCTCGCCGGCGGCAAGCAGGACCAATATGCGGCCGCTTTTGGCGGGATCAATTACATGGAGTTCCGGGCCGGCGACCGCGTGATCGTGAATCCGCTGCGGATCCGTCCGGCGGTGTTGAACGAACTGCAGGCCAGCCTGCTGCTCTATTTTACCGGCGCCTCGCGGGATTCCGCCAAGATCATTTCCGAGCAGATGCGCAACGTGGCCGACAAGGCGGCGGCGGCGGTGGAGGCGATGCATATTCTGAAGGCCGACGCGGGGCAGATGAAGGAGCACCTGCTCAAGGGCGACCTCACGGCCTTTGCGCACGCCCTTGGCCGGTCCTGGGAGGCCAAAAAGCGCATGGCCGCCGTGATCAGCAATGCCCAGATCGAGGCCGTGTTCGCCAAGGCCCTGTCCGCCGGCGCATTGTCCGGCAAGGTCACCGGCGCCGGCGGCGGCGGTTACATCATGTTCATGATCGACCCCTGCAAGCGCGAGGAGGTCGCCCGCGCGCTCGCGGGCTTTCCCGGCGCGGTTCAGCGATTCCAGTTCACACCCCATGGCCTCGAAACCTGGAGCATCCGCTGATCGCCGCGGCGTCCGGCGCACGCGCGCCCGGCCCCTGACGGCCTCCGCCACCGCGCCCCGAACGCGGCCGACGGGCCCGGTCACAATCGACCATCCGGTTTTTCCGCGTCCCCTTGTCATTCCTCCCGATGATGGGACGTTTTCGCACGACGAGATCGCCTCGCTGTACTGGACCCACCATCCCCGGTTTCATTTTCTCAAGATGGCTTCCGCGCGCGCCCGCGTTTTCGACATCGGCGCCGGGTGGGGCCGGCTGTCGTTCTGGCGCGAATGGATGAGCCCGGACCGGCGCGATCTCGAGATGCACGGGTGCGATCTTTTCCCGGCCCGGTTTGCCGACCAATATGCGTCGTTTCACGTGATGAACATCGATGGGGCGCGTTTCCCCCACCCCGACGGTTATTTTGGCGCCGCGATCGCGTCCCACCTCATCGAACACCTGCAACGGCCGGGAAGGCTTGCCGCCGAACTCGCCCGGACGATCGCCCCAGGCGGACAGGTTTACATTGAGACGCCGACCGCGGAGTCGGTAAATTTTCCCGATCGGCATTTTTTCCTCGATCACGGCTGCCCCACCACCACCACCAATTTCGCGGACGACGACACCCATGCCAAGCCGATCGGGCGCGATGAACTCCGCCGCATGTTCGAGCATGAAGGCTTCATTCTTCGGGAAGCGGGGACCATCAAGCATCCGTACCTCGAGGTCGCGCTGCTCTCGAAGGCCGTGACCCACGACGACCAGGAACTGGGCAGTTACGGACTTTGGTCGATCCTCGGCTTCGCGCACTATGCGATCTTCTCCAAACCCGTCGCCTGACTCCGCGATCATTCTCGCCGGCGGGGCGGGCACACGTCTCGGTGCCCTCACGGCAAACACCCCCAAGCCCCTTCTCCCGGTCGCCGGTCACCCCTTCATCCGCCATCTGCTGGACTATCTTGCCGTCCAGGAGATTCGCCGCGTCGTGCTGGCAACCGGTTACATGGCGGCCCAGTTCGAATCCGTTCTCGGCGGCCATTATCGCGGACTGGCGCTCTCGTACTCGGTCGAAACCGAACCGCTTGGAACCGGGGGCGCCCTGGCCAGGGCGATGAACGCGATGACCGATGAAGCGATCTTCGTGTTGAATGGAGACACTTTTTTCCCGGTCTCGCTGGCCGCACTGGCCGCCAGGAACGCGCAATTGGGCACAGCCGGCACCATGGCGCTGCGCCACGTCACCGACACCGGACGTTACGGCCGGGTCGCGATCGGCGAGGACCGGATCCGCACGCTCGATGAAAAATCGACCGCGGGTCCCGGCTTGGTGAATGGAGGGGTTTATCTGATTCGCACGTCACCGCTGCTCCTCAGCGCGCCTCGCCCCTCGTTCTCGCTCGAGCACGACATCTTTCCCAATTGGGCGGCGGAAGGAATGCTGGGATACGTGGCTTGCGACGAGTATTTCGTCGACATTGGCGTGCCGGCGGATCTGGAGAGGGCTCAACACGAAATCGGCCGGCAAACCTCCGTCAGCCGGGAAAATTCCCGCCATGGTCGCTAGGAGTTCGCCGCGCCCGCTGCCACCGGAATCGATGTCCGCCGAGCAACCCTCATCTGGACCGGATCAGCCGGGCGGGTCGGACGCGGAAAACACGCCGGATTCCGCCGCGCGTCCGATGCCCCGCACGCTTTTCATCACCACCGAGCTCCCCTACTTCCCGGGCCAGGGGGGATTGATGGGCCTCCACATGCAATACCTGGCGCATCAGGGCATGCTCGGAATCGTTGGTCCTCGCTATGCGCGGTACCCCGAGGAGCCGGTCCGACAACTGCGGCGGGCGGTGCCGCGGTCATATTGGTGGCCGGAATCAGCCGCCCCCGGAGATCTTCCCGCTCTTGCCGCCCTGCGCGCCGGAAAATCCGGTTGGTTGAGGTTCCTTCCGGTAACGGTGCGGCGCGAGCTGCTGCAGCTCCTGGCCGGGCTTTCATCCCGTTCGAACGAAGCCCTGGCCTGGCGAATCGCCCTGGCTCAAATTGCCCCCAAGGTCCTCGAAGCCCTGGCCGCCGAACGATGGAATGCCGTGCTGTTGTCGCAGTCGAATTCCGCCGCCTGGTTCCGATTCCTGCCGCGAAGCCTCGCTCGTTGCCTGTACCTGCACGATATCCGCTCGGACTATCTGGCCCGTGCCCCGTCCCGTCCGCCGCATCGCTGGCGGCGGAAAATTCGCCAGGAGGAACAACTGGCCGTGCGGGAAGTACAGTCGCTCGCCGTGATTTCCGAACTCGACCGCGCCCGGGCCATCCGCCTTCTGGCGCCGCGCTGTCCGATCGCCGTCGTGCCCGTGTGCGTCGACCCGGACTACTTCGCCTTCGAGCCGCCGCCCGAATCAGCGGCGCCGTGCGTCCTTTTTACCGGTCATCTTTCGCATCCACCCAATATCGACGCGATCGTCCATTTCCTGGAAGACATCTGGCCGGACATTCTGGCAGCGGTGCCCGAGGCGACCTGCCGCGTGGTTGGCCTGCAGCCCAGCGCAAAAGTCGTGGCCGCAGTGGAACGGGCCCCGCAAACTGAACTGGCGGCCGATGTGCCCGATATCCGGCCGTACTTTCGCGCCGCCCGCGTTTTTGTCATTCCGATGCGCTACGGAGGAGGGGTGCGACAAAAGATGGTTGAAGCATGGGCCATGGGTGTCCCCGTCGTCACCACGGCCATGGGCGCGGACGGTTTGGAAGCCCGGCATGGCGGGAACTGCTGGATCGCGGATGCGCCGGAGGATTTCGCCAGGCAGGTGGCCGATCTGCTCCGGCATCCAGCTCCGCGACCGGTGTTGACCGAGGCCCGCGCCGAGGCCGTCGCAAAACACCGCTCCAGCGGTTCATCCCCCCGGCTGCAGGCCCAGATCAATGTGGCGGCAGAGCGCTCGCGCCTCACCGCGCCGCGCGTGCTGTTTGACCTCCGGTGGCTCAATCCCGGCCAAGTGGGAGGCGTCGAGCAGATGACGCGGGAACTCGTCGGGGAACTCGGTTCCTACGACCGCGTATTTGAATATCGTTTGTTTGGCTCCGCCGCCGCCCTTCAGGGATGGAACTTCGCCCCGACCTTCAGGCACCGGATCATCGCCACAGACGGGGTGGCCGGGCGCCTGAAGGCGCGGCGCGATGCGGCCGTCAACGAAATCGCGGAAGGGTTGGCCTTGCCTCCCCTGATGACGCCAGAAGTACGAGCCTTGGAATGGTACGCCGGACTCGATTTCACCGTCGTCCACGGACTTTCGGGCACAATCCATCCGGACCTCCGCCGCTTTCCCTCGGTGCTCACCGTCCATGACCTGCAGCATCTCCATCTTCCTCGTTTCTTTTCGGCCGAGGACATTTCAACGCGCGAACGCGAATACGGCGCCTCCTGCCGGCAGGCGAGCCACATCATCTGCACCTCCGAATTCACCCGGCGCGACGTCCACACCCATTACGGCATTCCACTGGAGAAGATGACCACGATCTGGAATCTGCCCCCCGGCGTAACCGGAAGCCCCGTGTCCGCGACGGCCGCGCGCGACCTGCTGCGACGGATGGGAGTGAAGGCTCCCTTCCTTTTTTATCCGGCTCATCCATGGCTGCACAAGAATCACCGGGTCCTGCTCGAAGCGATGGCGCTGCTGTATCGGGTCCTGCCAAGCGACTACACCCTGGTCCTGACCAGCCAGCCGTTTCCCGAGAGCCATCCCGCCAGCGCGTTGCTGTCCCATCCGCGATTGCGCAACCGGGTCCGGCACCTCGGATACCGCACCCCGGCGGAGATCGCCGCCCTGTTCAGCGCGGCGGAAGCGCTGGTCTTCCCGTCGTTGTTTGAGGGGTTTGGCCTCCCGCTTGTCGAAGCCATGCAGCAAAACTGCCCCATCCTGTGCGGTCATCATTCGTCCATCCCGGAGATTGCCGGCGATGCCGCCCTCTATGCCGAGGTGTCATCGCCCGACGCGCTGGCCAGCGCGATCCTGTCGGTGACACGAGACACCGCGTTGCGAGCGCGCCTGCGGGAGAACGGACGCCGAAATCTTCTGCGGTTTGACCGGCGGGTGTTCGCCGAGCGAACCCGGGAAATCTATGCGTCCGTGCATGACGGCCACTTTTCGCAGGCGGATCGGGTCTCCCGCCCATGAAAATCCTCTGCCTTCTCGTTCGTTTCGGCGAAAACCACCACCCGGAGGCGCGCCAGGAATTGGCCGCCTGGTATGAACGCCATGGCGCCGGACTCGATGTAACCTTTTGGGTGCTCGACAACTCCCTGTCGCCCGATTCGATTCCGCGCCACGAGGATGGGAGAACATGGATCCGGGCGGGAGACAATCGCGCCTGGGAATTCTCCGCGTGGGCCCGGGCCCTGCACGAAGCCGAGTCCGAAGGGGTCGCTTACGACGTCGTGCATTTTGTCACTTCCTCCTTCAACACCCTTTACACGGGATATCTGGACCATTTTTCGCCGCCGATGCTGGAAATGGTGCTTCAGAAGGGAATCGGCCTCGGACACATCGATGGACATCCGAAGGGATTTCGCCTGCAAGACCGGGAATTTAAGAGCTGGATCCGAACCTGCTTTTTCTTTCTCGCGCGATCCACGGCCCGGTCCGTGACGGAATGGGCCCACTTTCGCGCAACCGACCGCTTTTTCTCCCACGCCGATGCCGCGACATTTCGTCCCGATGCCCCTCTGTCGCCGGCCTATCGTGAACATCTCGCAGCTTGGCTGACGGGAGCGGAGATCGGCGGGCATCGCTGGCATTCACCGGTCGGCGCCGGCGAGGCCGAGATTCGCCGTTTCCAGTCGAAGGTGCTCGCGATCATCAACGAACACCGCCTGTCCCTCCACCTTCGGGAGATCGGTGTTCCGCTCGTCGATTTCTGCTGGCTGCATCTCCAAGGCGTAGCCGCGAATTCCGACACACCCCGGATCGTCGCGGAAAATGAGCAGCTCGTCGTTCGCCGGCGCCATCTCGGCATTCCGGAACCCGGGAGCGAAGGCGCCTGAGCCCCGACACCGGCCATCGTATCCAGTGTCCACGCACTGGACAACGGACAGCGGGGAATCCGCCATCGCCGGGATCGAAGTTTTTCGGCCGGTTCTATTTGCTTCCCACCGTCCCCGTCCTGCGACCTAATTGACACCCTTTCCCCTGCTGCCAACGGGCCGGCGGCCGGGGCTCAGGCTCCCATAATGCCCAAACACGCGCAAGCAGCTGTGATCCGAGCGATCTTTCTGGCCATCGTCTATGCGGCCATCGCGGGCGTATCGTTCTACGTTTCCTTCGACATCCGGTTCGATTTTGCCGTTCCGCCGGACCAGATCGAGACCCGTCTGCGCCTGCTGCTTCCCGTCATGGCGTTGAGCCTCCTGGCGCTGGCCTTGTTTCGCCAATTCCGGTCGCTGATCTCCTTTTTTGGAGTGCCCGACCTCCTGCTGGTGCTTGGAAGCTCAAGCTCGGTTACTATTTTGCTCCTGATCGCACGGGCCTTCGGTCGCAGTCCGGTCGCGGCGCCGCGCGGGGCCGTGCTCATCGACTTCCTTGTCTTTACCGGCGCGATTTGCGCCTTCCGTCTGGGTGCCCGCCTGTTCCGCGAACGCGTGCTGATGGAGCGGACGAATGGCTTCAAGCCCGCAACCTCGATCGCGATCATCGGGGCCGGCGCGGTCGGCGCGTCGCTGGCCAAGGAATTCCTTTCCGCCCGCCGCCGCGGATTCAAGCCCGTGGCCTTTTTCGACGACGATCCGGCCAAGCGCGGCCAGTTGCTTCATGGAGTGCCGGTGGTCGGACCGCCGGAACTGATCAGCTCCACCGTCAGGAAGCACCCGTTCACCGAAGTCGTGATCGCGATGCCGTCCGCCCCGGCCCGGCGAATCCGGGAGATCGTGCAACTGCTGGCCTCGCTGCATCTCAAGGCGGAAACCATTCCTTCCGTCGACGAGATGGCCTCGGGACGAGTCCGGGTCAGCCGCATCCGCCCCATCGAGATCGAGGATCTGCTCGGCCGCGACGCGGTGCATCTTGACCAGGCGATGACCCGCGATTTTCTCCACGGCAAAGTGGTGATGGTCACGGGTGCCGCGGGCAGCATCGGCAGCGAACTTTGCCGGCAGATCGCCTCGTTCAGCCCGGCGCAACTGCTGATGGTCGACCAGTCGGAAAATGGATTGTTCTATCTTGAGCAGGAACTGGCCGGGCGCGGGTATTCAAGTTTTGCGACGCCCTGCGTGGCCGACATCCTCGACGAAAAGCGCATGGAGTCGGTCTTCGCACGACATCGGCCGCAGATCGTCTATCATGCGGCAGCGTACAAACACGTGTACATGATGGAGCGTCATCATTTCGAGGCGTTCCAGAACAACACGCTCGGCACCGCGCAGGTGGCCACTCTCGCGGTGCGGCACGGCGCACAGGCCTTCGTTCTCATTTCGACCGACAAGGCCGTCAATCCGACGAGCGTCATGGGTGCGACGAAACGACTGGCTGAGATCCAGCTCCAGGCGCTCCAGACCCGGGCGAACGGGACCACCAAGCTCATGGCCGTCCGGTTTGGCAACGTCCTCGGTTCCTCCGGCAGCGTGGTGCCGATCTTCCGCCAGCAGATCGCCGCGGGCGGTCCGATCACGATCACCCACCCCGAGGTCTCCCGTTACTTCATGACGATTCCCGAGGCATGCGGCCTGGTGCTCGAGGCCAGCGTGCTCGGGGCCGGCGGCGAGATCTTCGTCCTCGACATGGGCAAGCCGGTGAAAATCTTCGACCTGGCCAGACAGATGATCGAGCTCAGCGGACTCCGTCTCGGCGAGGACATCGAGATCAAGTACATCGGCCTTCGTCCCGGGGAAAAGATGCATGAAGAGCTCCAGAACCATTCCGAGGATTACAAGGCGACCCCGCATCCACGGATCCTTCGTTTCGTGTCGAGAACAAGGCCGCTCGATGACATCGAATCCGCCGTCCGGGAGCTCGAAACGAATGGGTTGCAAACGGACAAAGGCGACTTCACCGGACGCCTCAAGCGACTGATTCCAGAATACGTACCGCACGTGGGATAGCGCTCGCGTGGCGAATGAAGGTTCCGGACGATTTGCGCTTCCGTTGGCGGGAACCGCCGGCCAGCGTGTGTTGGATGCAGGCTGCGCCCCATGAATTGGCTGCGGAGGGTCCCGCTTGCGCCGCGGCGAAGGGAAGCCGATTGGTCGAGGCGTATTTTGCCAGTGGCTGGGTATTCCTTGTGCCTTATTTTCTCGTTTATCTGATTTACGCCTGGCGGGGGTGGCCGGCGACTTCCGCAGGTGGAGGGATTTCGTTGCTGGTGGTATTTCGCACAATGCACGCTGCTAATCTCTCTCTCGGAGCGATCGCGCTTTTCCGCCATCGGCGATTTCCGGCCTCGCCGTGGGACTCGCTTGCTCAAATCGTTCCGTGGGCCGTCTTGTTCCTGATCTTCTGGATTCCGGGAACCTATCTGGAATTTCCGGCCGATCCTTGGGACCACTTTGCGCGGATCAACGAGTGGAGCGGAGTCCTCCGCGTCACGGACAATCCCCATTGGACAAAGGCGTCATATTTCCTCGCCTACAGCCTCGTGGGCGCCGAGCCCGGCAACCTATGGCGCCTCGATCTCTACGGCAGCGGTTGTTCGCTTCTCCTGTGTTGGCAATACTACAGGCTGGCTGCGGCCGTCGGTCTGCGCCATCGTGCCTGCCTTGGATTCGCCATCGTTCAAGCGTTGCTGCTCGGCAACAATCTGTTTGGCTTTTACCGGTACTATGGAATTTCAAGTTCCTTGTTTGCCCAGTTGGGGGCAGTCACCCTGACTCGTCTCGCGTGGGAATGGGCGCGCGCCGGTTTCCCGGCACGGACTCTCTTGGCCATGCGCACTGGATGGCGGCAGGCGGTGCCCCTGTGCGTCCCAGTTGTCCTTTTGTTCACGCTGATCGCCTGCAACCATGCCCAAGGTCTGGTGATTGCGGTTTTCGGGGTGGCCTCTGCTGCGGGATGGCGTGTCGCCGGACGGAGCCGTCGCGCCGCGGCGGGGCTCGCCGCACTGCTGGTCGTCGCGAGCGTCGCCGCGGGAGCCTTCTGGCCGCGCGATCCGCAAGCCATCGCCGCGGCCCGCTCCGACGGCTGGCTGTCCGGCTGGCTCGGCTTCAATCTTTTTTCCATCGGCAGCCCGGCATTCGAGCGGGCCGGGCTCATCGTCGGCTGGCTCGGCGGATTTGACCTCCTGGCTGCTGTCGTGCTCGTCCGGCGGAATCATCCGGCGGCATGGCTGGCCCTGACGCCCGTCGTCCTGCTGTGCCTGCCGCTGACCGCACTTCCGGCCCTTCAGGCACTCGCGGCGCATGGCGAGCCCATTTTCACGTTCCACCGGTTTCTGTTCGCTATCCCCAGCGGGCTTGCCCTCGTGGCCCTCCTCGAGGACGGCGGACGGCGGCGAATAACTCGCGCGGGCGCGATCGCCGCGGGAGTGTTGGCGCTCCTGGCGCTCGTCGTGCTTCCCCCCGAAAGCCCCATCTGCAATCGCCTCTACAATCTCCTGAGCCGCCCGGCCGCGGATCTCGTCAGCCTGCCACCGGATGTGGGCGCCGCCCGGCCGCCCGCCTCGACACCAATCTTGTTCGCGGCCCCGGAACAAATGAACTATATCCTGCGGGCGACCGGCCATCGCACCTACGAAAAGTCCTGGCGGCCGATTCTAGGCGAGAGCCCCCCTCAGCTGATTGAGCAATTTCGCGACGACTGGAAAGACCGGCTGGCGCCCGGGACCACGGTCGTCCTGCGCAATTGGCAGTCGGTCGTTACGGCCGCTTCGGCGTCCGGGATGATGTCCGGCCACTGGCCTGCGCAGTTTGTCGCCGAAGGCCAGACGGGGGAGCCGGAGTTGATCGAATTCGGCAAAAAGCGAGGGGAGGGCCAGGGCTCGATCCCCGGTGCCTCCTTGTTCACGGTCCGAAAATAGCGCGGAATCCCTTTCATTGACCGGATCGGCGAAAAAGGCGTTCGGCGAGTCCGAAAAAAAGCCCCCACATGCCGCACACGCAAATTCCCAGCACCCAGCGTCCCGTCCAACCGCTTCGCACGGCGGCGGCCGCGGCGCCCGTGGCGATCAGCTGGAGGATCGTCTCCCATCCCGTCACTTCTCCATGGCTGCGGCCGGCGCGCACCAGCCGCTGGTAGAAATGCTCCCGGTGGGATTCGAGCCATCGTTCCTTCCGGATAACGCGGCGTGCGAGAGTGATCGCGGTGTCCAAGATAAAATTGGCATGAATGAGGCCCAGGAGCCCGAGTAGCCACCATCCCACGTCGTGGGCCAGCCACCAGCCGAGGAACGCGAGCAGGAATCCCAAGGGCGCGCTGCCTGCGTCTCCCAGGAACATCTGCGCGCGGGGAAAATTATAAGGAAGAAATCCCGCCGCCGCGCCTGACACGACGAGCGAAAGAATCACGGCGGGATGGCTCGCCGGAGCCCCGGCCATCCACGCGATCAACGCCGTGCCCATACCGGTGACAAGGGCCTGCAAAGTCGCCAGCCCGTTGATGCCATCCATGAAGTTGAAGGCATTCAGATATCCTGCCAGCCAGAGGAAACCCACCGGAAAGAGAGGCCAATCGACGTCTCTTCCCTCCTGGCCACGAGACAGCGTCAGCAGGCAGGCGCAGGCCGCGCCCGCGTGAAAGGCAAACCGGATCTTCGGCGAAAGGGATCGGATATCGTCCAGGAATGACACGGCGGCCAAGACCGCAGCCGAACCTCCAAGCACGATCGTCCGCCTGTCAGCCCAACCGGGCCAGACCGATCCGACGAGAACGATGGTAAGGATCACCGCCGATCCTGCGCCGCGCAAGACCGGTCGCACGTGGCTCGAACGCGCGTTGGGAACGTCAATGATCTGCCAGCGGCGCAAGAGCCAGGAAGTCGGAAGGCAGAGCAAGAGGCTCGTTAAGGTAGAAACGATGAAAGGAATCATTCCTGATCGCAGTCCGGATGGGATCTCGTGATCGGCATCATGAAGCCGGCCGGACCGCCGAGCGCAAGCCGTCCGCGATCGCATGGGGCGGCCGCCACCCGCATGTCCGGCGGAACAGCGAGTCGTCCACGGCCAGCGATGTGCATAATTTTTCCAGGGAGTCCGCGGCGCGCGCGCCGTCGCCTCCGCGGAGCGCGGATGCCGTGCGCGCGGCATAGGCCGTGAAGCGGAGGGCCCATACCGGAAAGGGAAAGATCCGCGGGGATAAACCCTCCGCCGCCGCCAATGCCCGCACCAGGTCGGGAGTCGACATCAGAATGCCGTCAGAAAGTCCAAACGTACAGCGCGAGGCCGCCGGACATTCCAGCACGACGCGGACGGCATCCACCAGGTTGCCCACGTAAATCAGCGAGCGCCGGTTTCGGATCGAACCGAAGGGAAGCGGCCAGCGCCGGCGGATAAGTCCGAGGAGACGATTCAGATTCCCCGGATTTCCCGGTCCATAAACCAAAGGGGGCCGCAGAATGCACCAGTCGGAGGTTGAACTTGCGAGCACCCGCTTCACCGCCTGCTCAGCCGCAAGTTTGCTGCGTCCGTAGGCCGTGACGGGCCGGCAGGGGGTATTCTCATCGACCGGCTGATCGGACATCGGGCAGACAGCGCCGATTGAACTGACGAAAATGAATCGCTGAATGCCGCCGGCCGCCGCAACCGCCTCGGCGAGCCGGGCCGTTGCCACGTGGTTGGCCACATTGTATTCGGACTCCGCCACCTCGCCTCCCCTTCCCATGCGATGCGCCAGGGCCGCCAGATGGACGACATGGGTGGCGCCGGCCAGTGGCAATTTCCAGTCCCGCACCTCCGGCCGATCGGGAATCAACAGCCACTCCGCCGCAGGGGCCGAGGACGGTAGCGGATTCCGATGGGTGGCCCGCACGGCGAAGCCGGCTGCGGCAAGGGCGGGAATCAGGTTCCGGCCCACGAATCCGGTGCCGCCGGTAACCAGGACGACGGGTCGATTCATGGCATGCTCTCTCCGTTTCTCTTCCCAGCCAACTCGCCCCAAAGATCGAGGTACCGTCGGGTGGCGATGGCCAGCGTGTACGTGTCCCGCGCCGCCCGGAGCGCATTGGCTCCCATCGTCTGACAACGATCGGAATCGGACCCGAGGACTACAATCGCCGCCGCCAGCGCGGCGGGGTCGCCAGGGGATACGACGAAACCACATTTTTCCTCCCGCACCACGTGACCCGTTTCCGACTCCGCAGGGACCATGGCGATCACCGGGCGTCCCGAGCCCAGAATCCCATAGAGCTTGCACGGGACCGCGATTCCTTCCAGTCCCTCCCGCTGGGAGATCAAGGCCACATTGCAGCTCGCCAACGACTCGGCCAGGACACGGCGCGGCTGGTACGGAAGCCAGGTGACATTGGTCAAGCCGAGGCGACCGGCGCGATCCCCCGCCGCCCTGCGGCGACGACCATCGCCGATCAGCACAAAGTGAATGTCATCCCGTTCGCGCAGGATCGCCGCCGCCTCGACGATCGAATCGAGGTCATGCCAGAGGCCCATGTTCCCGGAATACTGCACGACAAACTTTCCCGCCAGGCCGGGCGAACCCAGCATCCGCCCGGGACGGCAATCGGTCGCCGGCGGGTCGGAGGCCACGCTCCAGTGCGGAATCGAAGACACCTTTTCCTTCGAGATGCCGTAGCGGGTCTCGACCAGCCGCTTCATGTCGCGCCCAAGCACCACGATGCGATCTGCCGCCGCAAATGCGCGCCGGTTCGCGGCGCGCCAACTGCGGGCCGTCAGGCCCCGCTCCGAAATGACTCCCGCTGCGACCAAACCATCCGGATAAATGTCCTGCAGTACCAGTTGAAATCGCAGTCCGAGGACGGCGGCCGCAAGCCAGAGCCAGATCGGCATGAAGGGCGGATTGGATATACCCAAAACGATCGATCTCCGTTCTATCTTCATCAGTTCCCATGTGGCCCCGGCCAGGAATGCAAAATAATGAAGGACCCGGCGCAAAATCCCTCCCCTATAGTGCAGCCGAAGTCCAGTCCGGCGAATCTCGATGCCGCCTAGGCGCTCCCGGGTTGGGGGGAAAGCGGACGCGACGCTCGTCGTGAAACCCGAGACCACCGTTACCCTCACGCCTTGTGCATCCAGACTGCGGCACAGGTCTGTCAGCAACTGGCTCGTCGATTGTTCGTCCGGGTGAAACACCTGGCAAACAACCACCAGATGCATGGATGGAGGAAGGTTCACGGGATCTGATTGGATTGAACCCCGGCAACGTGAGGGGGGGACGCCGCATCGGAGGGCGCACCCCGCGCCGGCTCGCCCCCTTTCACCCGGAGCACCAATGATGCACCCAACACGACGATGAATCCGTTGCTAAACAATAATCCGGTCAAGCCAGACACGAACAATCCGAAGCAAAATAGCGGCGAGAGCGAGCGGAACGCCTCGTCGTCCGACGAGCGAAAGATGAACAGGCCAAGGCCAGCCAGCAAGGCAACCGCCACCACCCCGGCCTCGCCGAAATTCACGTAGGCCTCGGTGAAGAACACCGAATTGGCCGATCCGGTCCCGGTTTCGTTTTGTCCGAATTCCATCGCATAGACCATGCGTTCGTAAGGCACGCGTTCGACGCGGGTCACACCGGCCAGCAGGCTGCTCGTCGCGCCGCGCAGAGGGCGTTGCCCAAAATCCTCGTCGAACAGCCGCAATGCGTCAGACGCCGTGATGACCGGCACCGCCAGCGCGCGCCAGATCAGGAGGTCGACGGGGCCGCTCGGCTCATAGCGCACGGTAAAGAAGTCATGACGATCGGCAGCCCCGATCTTGTCGGATTTGGATGCCACGGTAATACCTATGATCACACTCAGCGTAGCCGCGAGTACCGCCCAAGTCGGAAAAACGATTCGAATGCGTCGGTGGGAAACGAGATAGATGAAAGGAATCGCAACCTTCAGGAAGTATGCCTTCTCGACAAAACTTACCGAATACAGCACCAAAAACAGGAGGCACGGCCACCGGAACCAAGCCCGCCGGACAAACATCAACGCGAGCGAATAGGGCAGAATCGAACCCGTCAGGATCGCACTGATGTAAACCAGTGAGGAGGCCCATCCCTCCCGGGCCTTCAAGAACGACTCCCGAAGAAGGGAGATTTCCTCGGATCCCGCTCCGCGGAGAGCGGCCACGAGCGGAATCGCCGGCGCCGAGGCAAAGGTCACAACCACAAATGCGACGAAGGGCAGCCAGACGGCGAGATGGAACACAATGGAAGGCACCGCCAGTCGGCGCCAGTGCAAACGGATCGCGCCCCAAGGCCCATAAGCCCCGAGAAGCAGTCCCACCGTGCTCAAGAGACTTAAACGCAAGAGGGTCGCGCCCCTGATCTCAGGATCGATTCGCGCGATTATTTGGGGGAGCACGCCGTACTCCGCCAGAATCGCACCGGCGAGAATGAGACCTGCGTAGCGGGGTGACGTCAGAGTCCTCAGCATGATCGCGCGAGTTCGCCCAAGAGAATTTGGACCACCCGTTCATAGTCGCGCATCAGTTCGGCATCAACCCTACCCGATGAGGGCCGGGGCAGCCAGTCCGCCCCTTCGGATTCCAGTCGCCTGAGCGCGTTCGCGATCTCGGCGGCGTTCATCAAATTTAGCGGCCGGCCGCAGTAATCCGCGATCAGCCGGTCGACATCGCTTCCTGAATGCACGAACAAAGGGAGAACGGCTCGGCCACTGCGAAAGTATTCGAAGATTTTCATCGAGACCTGGCCCATGTTGTTCGGCGAGTTCAATCCGAGAAACAGCAAAACATCAGCCGCCGCCTGAATCGCGGCTGCCTCTCCCTGACTGACCTGGGGCACAAATACCATGAGGTCCTCCCAGCCCTCCCCGCCGGGCAGCTGCCGTTGCAATTCCCACGCCCGGCCGACAAATATGAATTGCAGACAGTTCGCCTCGCGGATCTGGGGTCCCCATGCCCCCGAGCAGGCCGAGATCAATGCCGGAAGGTCATAGTAACCTTCCGGCAGACTTCCCGTATAGACAATCTTGAGGGTCTCGGACCGCAGGCGCGGATGGAGGCGGGCCCAGTCAGGGATGGACCCGCCGCCGGGGGCGCGACTGACGTGAGTGGCCACGTTATAGGCAATGGCGGCTTCAATTCCGAATGCGGCGCGGAAATCGCGGGCCATGGTCGGTCCGATTGTGGTTAGGTGATCGGTGCGCCGCATGACAAATCGTTCGATGGCCCGCTTGTGCCAGCGGAAACGGGCGCGAACCCCGTGAAGGCTCCAGTGGTCACGCATGTCAAGAGCGAGCACCAAATGCGAGCGCCCCAGCATCTTGAGCAGGGCGCTGAGCACGGCCGGCGCAAATGGGGGAGATGAACATAGGAGGACAATCCGGCCGCGCTCGCGCCCGGAGTCGCGCCACAGTTTCCAGAAAAGATTCCAGACACAGGGGTAGAAAAGGTCGGCCAGCAGGACATGCTTAAAAAATCGCGCTACTCGAACGTGCGGACCTTGGCGATGACCCGATCCCGGGGGGGCAGACTTGATCCACTCGTCCCGGCGCCGCCGCAACTCGTCGGTGCTGGTGAATTCCGACACGTCCACTCGAAATATCGAGGTCATGCTGTAACTCCGCACCGAATGTCCGCGATCGAGGAAGTATTCGCACCATCGCTGCTGACGGAAGCCGCCTGTCAATTGCGTCGTGAACTCGGCGGACAGCAACCAAACTCGCGGGGGCGGACTCCCGACGCCCGAACTGGGGGCGAAATCGGGAAGGCATGAGGTCTTCATGTGACAGCAGTGGATGGCCGGCGGCAGGTCAGTCGACCCCAAAGCAACGTACCCAGCGGCCGGCGGCCATGACCCGGAAATAACGGTGATCAAAGGGGCGTCGACGCGCCACCATGGCGTCGAATTGTCCGAGGATGCGGGGGTCGACAAGACCGTCGAGAGCCTGGAGGGCTTCCTGAAGTTCCGCCCGGAACCGGGGGGCAAGTTTCCCAGACATCCAGGAAGGCTCGGCGGTGACAAAGCCCATCTTGTCCCGACGGTCGAGGACCAGGTCCGGCACACAGCCACGCATGGCGTGACGCAGGACCGCCTTCGAGATGCCTCCCGCCAGTTTATCCTCGTCGGCGATGCGCAGGCAGAGTTCCACCACCCGGAAATCGAGAAAAGGCACGCGGGCTTCGATCGAGTATGCCATCGAATTCCGGTCCTCCCATCGCAGAAGCATGGGGAGGTTGGTGGCGGTCACCTGAGCCATGGACATTTTCCGCACGTCGGCCGCCCTCCCACCCAGCCGCGCCACCGGGTCATTGCGAAACGCGGGATGCCAGCGGGCTCGGATCCAGTCCCGATCGCTATAGGCGCGGCGCTGCAGGCGGCCCAAGGTCCCGACGAGTCCGGGGAATGCGTAGGCCAGCGTGTAGCCGGCCGATTTTCCCATGGCAAATCCGCTGGTTTCTTTCATTTTTCCCGCCGTTTGCCACCAGTCCAGTAACCGGCCGCGTCGCGCGAGGCCCGCGAGGCGGGCGCCGAAGAATCCGCGATAGCCGCCGAGAATCTCGTCCGCGCCCTGGCCGTCGAGCATCACCGTAACGCCGCTGTTTCGGGCCTGCTCAAAGACACACCATTGCGCGAAAATCGATGCCGAGACAAACGGTTCGTCCTGATGCCAGATGATCCGGGGAAATTCATCAAGGAGTCGTTCGGGACGGGGCATCGTCTGGTGACTGGTGACGCCGGCCCGTTCTACGACCGTCTCCGCATAAACCCGCTCGTCGAACTCCGGTTGCTCTGAGACCGCCGTAAATGTGGCGATGCGAGGATGGACCCCCTCTCGTCGGAGCAGACCGCTCATCAGGCAAACGATCGCGGACGAATCAAGCCCGCCGGACAGGCATGAACCAACCGTGACATCCGCACGCAACCGGAGGCGGACGGCATCTTCGAGCGTCGTGCGAAGCTCCGCCACCGCCTCGGCCGGACCGGCGCGAAGCGTTGGCAGGGAATACCATCGCACCGGACGAATCGAATTCAACGATGGGTCGTCCCGGCCGGCCAGCACGACAGCCAGATCAATCTGCACATAGTGGCCCGCCGGAAGTTGCACGACGCCGGCGAACATCGTTTCTGGCGTATGGTCGCTGAGATTCCAGATCAGGAAATCGAGCAGCCTTGCGTGGTTGCAGCGGGGGCGCCACCCCGCCAGTCCCGCGAAGGCCTTTATTTCGGACGCGAATGCCAGCCGATCGCCGGCGGGCCAGAAGTAAACGGGCTTGATGCCGAACCGGTCGCGGGCCACGAACAGCGATTGCGCCACCACATCATAAATGGCCAGTCCCCACATGCCATTGAAGCGGGGAAGGCACGCGGGACCCCATTCGGCGTACGCCGCTAGGATCACCTCGCTGTCGGTCTCGCTCGAAAACACGTGGCCCCGGTCCGCTAGTTCGGCCCGCAACTCAGGATAGTTATAGACTTCACCGTTGTAGCTCAGCCAATAGCGATCGCGGTAGCACATGGGCTGGTGCCCCCGAGCCGAAAGATCCACGATCGACAATCGTCGGTGCCCGAGCGCCAAGCCGCCACAGTTTGCCCTCGGCGCCGCCTCGACCCTCGCCATCGGCAGGTGCTTCAGTCCGCTGCGCAGGACCGCTTCCGGCGTATCGTCGCCCGCCCACCAAGTCACACCCTGCCGGTCCGCAAGCAGGAAACCCTCGTCGTCGGGTCCGCGATGCCGGAGGCTGCGACTCATCGCCACCAGCTCCAGTGGCGGGATCGGTGAAGGTTGAATTAGCCCGAATATTCCGCACATGGCTTGGTCAGACACCCGCCCGTCCGAGCCTCATGGCGCGATAAATGAGCATCAGGTAAAAGCCGTAAAACACCGCTTCATGCAGTCCATAATACGTCAGATAGGATTCGAAGGCCAGGCGGCGAGCCAGAATTGGAAGCACAATCAGGGACGAGCAAAAGTACAGCGCCTGCCATGTCATCGCGTGTCCGAATCGCCGCAGCGTGATGAGCACCGTGCTCAGTGGAGACACGCAGGCCCGGGCAAACACCGCGACGCCCACGCTGACGATCAACCGCCGGTCCACGTTCCATCCTGCTCCCAGCAGGCGCGAAAACAGCGGCGGTCCGACTAGCCACAAGGCCAGCAAGCCGAGCGTGGCCAGGATCGCCATGAATCCCAGGATCCGGTGGATCAGGTGCCGCAATGCGGCTCCGTGAGCCGCAAGATCCGCCGTCTGCTTGAGCAGGATCTGGCCCACGCTGAGACTGATCAACATCAACGGCGCGCCCGTCAGTCTCAGGACTTGGGAAAAATTTCCCGCCGCGCCGGATCCATAGGCCGCCGCCACCACCCACACGCACACGCTGTAACCGCAGACGTCCAGCACGGCGCCCGGCAGGCTGAGCAGCGGAAAGTCACGGTACCGTATTGCCGTTTCCCGCCAGCCCGCCTCGGCCTCAGATCGACGATGATGGAACAGCCCGCGTAAACCGAGCAGCCCGCCGCCGTAGGACAAGGCGAGCGACCACAGCAGCCCAACGGACGGAAAAAGGGCCAGGACGCAGAATCCCCCACCCTGGGCCATGCGCAACCATGCCACTCCTCCGAAGCGTCCGCGCGCCAGCAGCCACGCATTCGTGGCCTGATAGGTCCCGACCAGGAAAACGCAAATTCCCGTCAGCACTGGGTGGTCCTCCATTCCCAGGCCAATTCTTCCCAAGAGGTGCCCTGCCGCCAGGAGAACAAGCGCCGTCAGGATCGCCGTCGCGCCGGCGATGCCGATCGCCACCCGCAACAGCCCCGACGAATCCGGCGTCGGCGCCGACGGAATGGCCAGGTCGTATCGAAGGCAGGCAACGGCAGTTGCGATATTGCAGACCGTCGTCAGCAGGGCGAGCGATCCAAATTCGGCCGGGGAATAAAGTCGCGCGAGGATTGGCGTCGCCAGCAAGACAAGCCCCTGCCCCACCACCGTTCCGACCGCGACCTGGCTGGCGCGCCGCAGCAACGAGCCGAGGCCATGCGGAGGTGGGAGGAATACTGGATGTTCGTGCGTCATTGTCATCGACTCCGCGCCCCGACCAGCGCCTTGAGAAGCGGAAGCATCAGGCGCATTTGCAGTCCCCACGTCTGCACTTGCTCGATCCGCTGACGCTGAAATCTGCGCACGGCGTCGGATTTCTCCGAGTCCGCCAACTGTCGGAGCGATAAGATGAGCGACCGTTCCCGCGCCACCAGCGGTTCCACCTTTCCCCGGACGATTCCGCCGACCAGCCGGCGCAGCCCGAGTTCCGGCTCGAAATATTCGCGGCGCGGTCCGAGGCGCGTCGGGACGTGCTCCCGTTCCCTATCCCCGCCAGGGGCCACTTTTACCGCACCCATTGACCGCAGCACCTGCAAGCCCTGGCTTACCGAGCCCTTGCTCGCCCCCAAGCGCTCAACAATGTCGGAAAAGCTCAGAGGCTCGAGCGAAGCGAACAACAACCCGAAGATCTGGCCGACCGATCGCGGCACACCCAGGACCTGGACGACATCCCCAAAAAAACCAACGCACTCCGCGGAAAAACCCGACGGCGGAAAGGGAAGGCAGGTCAGCGAGTCTGGGCCCTCGACTCCGCTCCGCCGGGGCGCACGTGCAGATCGCATGCCCTGCATCCAACCCAGCCCACCTATTTGTTCAAGAGAGAATGAACAAAAGCGCCCTCATGGCGCGCCCGCCGGTGGCCGTTACTTTTTGGATGGCTCGACATCCGCAGCGAATCCTAAAAGCGAGCGCAACTGGGGCAGACCATCCGTCGTCATCCATTCGATGTCGGGCATAAGGCTCACTCCGTGTTTCGCCAGCGGGTCGATTGACTGCTCCGCCCGGTCGTCTGGAACAATTTCGAGGGGAGGAGTCCAAGATATATTCCCGTGCTTTTGCGCCTAGGTATTAATCACTGTCGAAGTATCGTCGCTATGGAGAAATGCGCGCCGAAATGTCGTGATGTCGATGGGATAATAAATCATAAATCTCACTGGAGCAATCTTTTATACAACATGTTATAATCGGCATGACCATCATCCGTATTTTCTAGTCACCTCAAAATGGGCCATTTTTATGGTTGTACCGCAATAACCTATTGCTCAGCATCATAGTTGATGCAGTTCGCTGTCGATAGACCTGCTCCGAGCTCTATTCCCCGCCGATGGGTGCAACTTTTGGCGGCGGGAGTCCTCGTTCTAGCCACTAGTACCCATGGTTTTGGCCAGACACTCCCGATAGTGCCCCCTGTTTCCACTGGGCCTGGCTATGAGGTATATCCCTTTGTCAGCGATGAGTCCGACATATTTTCCGAACAGGATTACCTCGTCTCCAAATGGATCCAGGATGAGCCCACGTCGGATGAGGTTGCGTTTGCCGTGCAGACGTGGGGGGGCGTGGTGGCGAATCTGGATTCGCCCACGGAAAAGGCCCAGGCAATCGCACGTTCGATCATTGATGCGATGGAAAGTCATCGGGGTGTGCCGTCCGGAACCATGGCGACCCTTGCACCTTTCGACCAGTATCAACGGGCCCTCGCCGGAGACGACTTTGTGTGGTGCTCCAACCTGTGCGCCATTTTTAGCCGCGCGTGCAATTGCCTGGGCATCCCCTGCCGCATCATTGCCCTGTCCAACATCCAGGCGACCGGCCAGGACTATGATCTCTTGCTCGCCCCGTCGCATGCGACAACCGAGATTTACGATGCCGATTATTCCCGATGGGTATGGATCGACCTGACGTTCTATGTGCTCGGCATGCAACTCGCCGACTGCGGGCCCATCAATGTGGCGGAAGCCCAACGATCGCTCAATGATCCCGGGAAGCTGGCGCAGTTGATGGAGACTCAGTACTGGCCGAACACATCGGACGCATTCTACGTTCCGGCCAGCGAATCCGCAAACCTGGAGGACCTGGAATGGTACCTGATGCCCCAGTCGATCCTTTATCTGTATGCAAAGGGAGCCGGCGCGCCCACCTATCTGTACTCGAACGAGGCGGAAATTTTCCCTCGTCGCGCTCAGCTCGCGATCGCCTCGATCGGGAGCTCGCCGCAAGCCGTGGGCGTCAACCTCACGATCGCACCGACTGGCACCGCGGCCTCGGTGGTCTTCCAGCAGACATATACGTCCGACAATTCGGACCTGGCCCCTCTCCAGCAGATTGCGGGAGCGACGCTCTCCCTCACGTTCGATGACGCCGTTGCCCCTGTTGGGCAGGCGAAGCAGTACGAGTTCGATGCCATTGATGAATCCGGGAACCTTGCCGGCTCCTGGTGGCTCACCCTTTATTATTATTCGCCCCAGTTCTACAGCGCGAATGGCCAGACGAGCGATGGCCAGCTCGTTGTCGATTCTTTCGGATTTTCCTACAGTCAGAATCAGGTGGAGGACTGGATCGTCGATCATCCCACTTCCGATGACAGGGCGTTTGCTGCGGCGACCTGGGGCGCCTTTCTGGTCAGCGATGCAACTCCCGCGGCCAAAGCCCAGGAGTTGACCGCCGCCATTCTCAACCAACTCGACCGGCGCCTTGGCGCTTCAACCACGCTCCCGGGCACGGCGCCCTTCGTGGAGTATCGGCGCATCATCACCGGCGCCGACCTGGCCGGTCCCGATGACGTGAACTCCATCATCGCCCACGCCTGCAACTCCCTCGGAATTCCCGCCCGAATCATCCGGGAAGGCCGGGGAACGGATCAGACTTTCCCCACCATCGAGATCTTCGATAGCGAGCTGAACCAGTGGGTCTTTATTGATCCGTGCGACAACATTCTCGGGATTTATTTTCCGGACGTCGGTCTGCTCAGCTCCGCCGACCTGCAGCATGCGCTCGTCTATCCGGAGCGACTGGCCAACATTAATGCGATCCAGTACGATCCGACGGCGGATGCCGTGGTCACGATGCCGCTCGTGGCGAGTCTCGGCTTTGACGCCTTGTGGAATGAATTCGATGGAAATCTTCCTGTCCTCTATACGCATGTCGCGACGATCGCGCCCTATCCCATCATCGGCACCGTCATCCCCGGGGATTTCAATGGCGACGGCAAAGCCGACTTCGTGGTGCAGGGTAATGCCAGTCTGCCCGCGTATCTCGCGACGGGCGCTGCAGGCACACCGTTTTCACCGGTCCTCCAATGGTGGCCGGGCGCCGCCTATGGAGGCTGGGGCCAGCCGGGCGCCAAAATCGAGACGGGCGACTTCAACGGCGACGGACGCACCGATTTCATCGTCCATGACGCACAGTACGGCGCGCTGTTCACCGCTACCGGCGATCCCAGCCAGCCCTTTCAGGCCACATGGTTGTGGGCTCCCACCGTGCACTATGGCGATTGGTCCGACTCCGGCGCCACCATTGTGACCGGAGACTTCAATGGCGACGGCATGACCGACTTCATTATCCATGACTCGATTGCAGGCGAATTGTTCACTGCGACGGGCGATCCTTCGGCTCCCTTCTCGGTAACCGCGCTGTGGCAACCCGGAATTGCCTGGGGCGGATGGGGCGATCCCGGTGCCGAGATTGCCCCGGGCGACTTCGACGGCGACGGACGTACCGATTTCATCATCCACAATTCCGCCTATGCCGCCATATATTTCGCCACCGGAAACCCCGCCGCACCGTTTACGCACCTCGCTCTCTGGAATCCTTCCGCAAACAATGACGGCTGGGCCGATGGTGGCGACGAGGCAATTATCGCAGGGGATTTCGATGGCGACGGAAAGACCGACTTTATCGTGCATGATTCCACGCAGGGGGCCCTGTGGACCGCCACCGGAAACCGGGCGAATCCCTTCACGGTCACGTGGCTGTGGGCAGATGGGTCCAGTCTGGGCGGATGGGGCGATCCCGGTGCCACAATCGTGCCAGGCGACTTCGACGGTGATGGCACGACGGACTTCATCATTTACAACAATGAATATGCAGCACTGTTTGTCGGCACCGGCATCGCGGGATATCCTTTTTATCCCGTCTCCCTGTGGAATCCGTCCAGGAATCCCGACGGCTGGTCGGGCGTTGACGCCAAAAACATCGTGGCGGCGGATTTCAACGGCGATGGGCGCTGCGATTTCATAATCACCTCGCCTCGGGGGGGAGCCCTGTGGAGCGCCACCGGAGAATCGTCCGGTCTGCCGTTTGCCGAAACCTGGCTTTGGCAGAATTGACGGCAAAGGCCGTCCGGTGAAGGTCGCCGCAGGGAACCGGACGTCGGCGCCCACCAAGGCCGTTGTCCTGCGACCGCCACGCGTTCGAGGGAATGATCGGCGCCGGGTAGGTCTACTGCCTACGGTCTGGAGGGAACCACGGAGTCATTTCCCTCGTCGAGAGAAGATTGATTGAGGCGCCGTGATCGCGATGATGCTCGACCGGAGCCTCAAGCGACCCATCCATCAGCTCATCCACTGGCATTCCATGTCTCCTGCGCTGAATCCAATCCCCGTCGGCGATCGAATGTCCCTTCGACCGCATCGCCCTTTTCTGGCGCTGGCCTCGCTGGTTTTCGCCGTGACCGGTTCCACCTGCTTTGCGCAGCACGCGGCGGGCAATGGTTTCGAACCCGTGGCCAATTATGTCGGAATTGGAGGACAGTTTGCGTCGGTCGTCGCTCCGGGGAGGAGCGGCGAGGGCGAATGGCTTTACCTGAGTTATCTTTACGAGGACAGCACGCTTGAAGTCGTGGGGGTGAACCCCGACACGGGCGCCTTCGAAGTCCTTCCCAATCCGGCTCCGGGCGAATTCGCCGCCCGCTGCATGGTGCGCGGCCCTGATTCAGTCGTCTACCTGGGAACATACCCGCATGGCCACTTGCTTCGCCTCGATCCCAAGACGGATTGCCTCGTCGACCTCGGCATGCCCGCAGACACTCCGGAACAGTTCATCTGGAGTCTGGCCTTTGCCAGCGACGGCCGGCTTTACGGCGGGACCTCCCCACACGCCAAGCTGGTATGCTACGATCCCGCTTCGGGTCGGCTTGAAGACTTGGGAAGACTCGATCCCAAGGAGGAGATCGTACGGTACGTCGCCGCCAGCAAGGACGGCTTTGTCTACGCGGGCGTGGGAACCGGTCGCGCCAATATTGCGGCTTACGAGATCGCCTCCGGTGAACGTCGTGAAATCCTGCCGCCGGAATTCCAGACAACGGGCATCGCGCGCGTCTTCCTCGGACTTGATGGCGAGGTCTATGGAAATGTCGGCGACCACTATTTCAAGCTCCACGGATGGGACGCCACCGGGGTGGCCGAGGCCAGCGCCGCGCGCCCCCGATATCAAAATCAGCTGCGCGATGGTCGCGTGGTGTCGGCCGAGGGCCAGATCCTGACCATCATCGACCCGAAGACCAAACAGAAGTCGACCCGGCGCTTCAACTATCAGGGACGGGGACTCAAGATCTTTCGTTTGTCTCGCGCCGTCGATGGCACGATCTACGCCAGCTCGGAGCTGCCGGCCAATCTGCTGCGCCTTCGCCCGGGATCACGCACCTTCGAGGAAGTCGGACCCCTCGGCGACGGTGAGGTCTACTCTCTCCTTCTCCAAGGATCCCATTTGCGCATGGCCGCCTACGGCTGCGGTTCGCCTCTCCTCGATTATGATCCAGCCCTGCCCTTCGGAGCGAACAACCCCAAGAGGATCGCGTATTCCGGCTCTGATGCGGACTGGCGGCCGAAGGCGATGATTTCCGGACCCGACGGGTCGACGTATGTAGGATCCGATCTCGGTTACGGGAAGCTCGGAGGTGTCCTCGTCGACTGGAAGTCGGACCAGCCCGCGCCGTTGGCCAGCGAGAACCCGGTCAGCGAGGAGAGCATAATCAGTCTGGCGAACTGGAACAATCTTGTCGTCGCGGGCACCTCGATTGTCGGGGGATCGGGAACGCAATCGCAGCAAAAGGAGGCCGTTATTTTTCTGTGGGATCCCTCGCACCGCCGGGTGTTGTTCCAACAGTCGCTTCGTTATGGGGCGATCAATGACGTCACCGTCGTTCGCGATACCGCCTTTGCGATCTCGGGCCGGAACCTGCTGGTTTTCGATCTGCGTGCCCGTGCCCTCAAGACTTCTCGGCCTCTGCCCCCGGAATTTCAATCCACCATCTACAACGCCGCAGGCCTGGGTCCGGACGGGCGTATTTGGGGCCTCAACAGCGCCGGCGTTTTCGCCATCGATCCTGATTCCCTCGAGATCCAGCAGCTCGGACGGACAGAACATTCAGTCACCGGTGGCTTCGCCTTGGACGGCGACGGCATCGACCTCATTTGCGGCGGTGAGGTTCTGCATTTTCGCGCCAGTCGTCGGGGAGTCCACTGACCTCGCCGCGCCGGTTGTCTTGAGGACGAAGGCGCCATGCGGCCGCCTTGGTGCGGCGCGATGTACCCTCTGCGCCGGCGCAACATTTCGGATTGCCTATGCGGGGCCGCATGGCCGGGATTGTTGCACTCCTATGAACCAGAGCACCCAGGCGCCGCAACGCGACGACAACGGGATTGAACTATCCGAATTGGTCGGGCACCTGCGGCGATCATTTCGGTTGATCTTCGGGACCGGCATGCTGGGACTCGCCTGTGGCGTCGCCTCCTATGTCCTCGGAGGCGGACTGTTGAATGTGAATACGACCACCCGTGTCGTCTTCAGTTTTCCCGGATTCGAAAAGGGATTGTACCCCGACGGTTCCCGCTTCCAGCCAGAGGACCTTCGCTCGCCCGAAATCGTCGCGGAGGCGCTGAAACGCAAAGGCATTCAGTCCACCGCGGACCTCCAAGGCCGGGTGCGCTCGGCGCTGAGCATTGAGGGAATCATTCCGGAAAGCATTATTCGCGAACGCGACAAGCTGCGCGCGACCGGCCAGGCCATTCGCCCGTACGTTCCCGACGAATACCTCGTCATACTTTCTCTTCCTCGTCGATTTCCTCTTCCGGTAAGCCAGCGGGAAATGCTGCTGGACGAGATCGTCAGCGTCTACCAGGAGCAGTTTGTTCGAACGTACGTCGCGGTCCCCTTGAACTTTGGCAAGGCATTCGAGACCCTGAACGGCGCCGACTATTTCGACTACGACCTGGTGTTGAAACGGGAGAATGACAATATTGAGAGTTTTCTGACCCAAATGGCCACCAATGCGCGGTCCTATCGCTCTCCTCGCACCAACCTCTCGTTCAGCGATCTGCTCAAGGAAAGCGAGCTGTTCGCTGAAATTCGAATGAACGAAGTGCTCGGACTGATCCGCCGCGAAGGGCTTTCGCGCGATCGGAAAGTGGCGATGATCAAGATGGATTATTACCTCAAGACGCTCAATGATGAGGAGTCCAAGGCGGTGGAGGACGAAAAGGTCGTTCGCGAGTTGCTCAAGCAGGCGCAGGACCGGGAACAGAACTATGCGATTGGCATCAAGACTCAGGCGACCCAGTCGCGCACGGAATCCATGGTGGTTGATCAGGGCCTGGTAGACTCGCTGCTCGCCAATGACTCCTACAATTTCCTCGTGCGCAAGGCGCTCGATGCCAGCCTGAACACGCGGCGCATCCAGGCCAACAAGGCGGTGCTTGAGGAGCGGCGTACCTCCATGGAGTCGTTTCTCAAGAGCGACATAACGGACAAGGCCGAATCGCTCGGGCAGTTTCAAAAATCCTACGAAGAGCTCCACCGTTCCTATGACAGTCTCATGAAGGAGATCCGGCTTACCTATGAGGATTATCAGCGGCAGCAGTTTGGCGACGCGATCCGGGTCAGCATGCAGGCCAAAACCCTGAACATCTATGTCGGGATCGCGCTGGCCGCCTTGGTGGGCGCGACCACCGGCCTGATCGGCGGCCTAGGTTTCGCCCTCGTGAAGCTGGGAACAGCGGATACCCGAAGGGCCTGAGCCGAATCTAGGTTTGCGCCGGCTGGATGCATCCCGGTCCGTCCGCATCGGAAACTGTCGTGAAACAGCATTGGCTTTGGACTGCCGGGTTCACCGTGATCGCGGGTGCGGGATTTTTCGCGCCCCAGAGTGTGCCGCTGGCTTGGTTTCCGCTGAATGACCCGGGACTCGATGTGCTGTACCTCCAGGTCACTGGCAATGTCGACCGGGCAGGCACGGTTTCGGTCTATTGCGACGCCACGCGTGGAACGCGGCGATGGGACGCCATCACTTGGGCGATCACACCGACCCCCCGATCCTACACCTATACGTTTCCCCTTCCCGATGCCCCGATCGTGCGATTCCGAGTCGATCCGATCGGCCATGGCGCCACCCTGCATGTCGACCAGATGCGGATCCTGAACCGCCGGGGCGAAGAAGTCCGACGTTTCTCGCGCGCCTCGTTCTTTCCCAACCACCAGATCGCCGCGATCACGTCCGACGGGGACGGCTGGAACATCACTTCCACGCCCGACGCCATCGATCCGTTCACGATGATCGACCATGAGGCGCCGCTCGTTCCGGTCGGCATGAATGAGCGCAATCTTCGCCGCTGCCTGCTCTCGACGGGCTATCTCGCCGGCATGCTCTGGATCCTCCTGGTGGCGGTCCTGTTCGTCGTCGCGCCTCCCGCCAACTCGCGCGAACTCGCTTCGCGCCTCGCGTTCATCGTTTGGCTCGCGCTGCTCGCCGCCCTGGTCGGAAACCGCGGACTCATTCGGGACTCGGTTCACTATGCCCGGTTTCACCCGCCGGCGGCGTCTCGCTCGTGATTTTCCGACCGCGAGCCGGCGCGTTTCCTGTTGGCCGCCCCGCCGGCAGGGTGTTTGCTCCTTCCGCCCATGCCCCCCACTGCTCCATCCGCTGACGCCATTCCGGCGGTTTCGCTGCGCGGGGTAAGCAAGGCCTATGATTCGTGGCGCAGCCCCTATTCGCGTCTGGCGGCGGTGCTTTCCGGCCGCCACACCCGCGCGGAGCGCTTCACCGCCCTTCATCCCTTGAATCTCGAGGTCGCCCAGGGCGAATGCCTCGGCATCATCGGCCGCAATGGCGCCGGCAAGAGCACGCTCCTCCAGCTCATCGCCGGCACGCTCCGCCCGACCAGCGGCAAAGTGACCGTCACCGGTCGGGTCGCCGCGCTGCTCGAGCTTGGCAGCGGATTCAACCCGGATTTCACGGGCGAGGAGAACGTTCATCTCAACGCCGCCATTCTCGGACTCTCTCCGGCCGAAATCGCCGCCAAGTACGATGCCATTGTCGCCTACTCCGGCATCGGGGAATTCATCGACCGGCCGGTGCGCACCTATTCAAGCGGCATGACCCTCCGGCTCGCGTTCGCCGTGTGCGTTCACGTCGACGCCGATATCGTCATCATCGATGAAGCCCTGGCGGTTGGCGATGCCCGGTTCCAGTTCAAGTGTCACGCGACGCTCGACCAATTGATCACGCAGGGCCGGACGGTGATCTTCGTGTCGCACGACACCAATTCCGTAAAGCGGATCTGCCGGTCCGCGATCCTGATCGAACACGGCGAGATCCTCCTCCGCGGCTCACCCAACGATGTCACCAACATCTACACCAAGCTGATCGCGAGTCCGCTTGGCATCGAAGCCATCCGCGAGGACCTCGCCGCCCTGCAAACGGGTCAGGATCAGAAAGCGGATCCCCCGCCTCCGGTTGCCCCGTCGCTTGATCCGCGAGAGCCTGAGGCGGGAGTCAGCGCCAACAAGCCCTCCGCCGCGCTGGTCAGCGAGGAACGGGAGCACCGGCAAATCTCGGACAAGGAATACAGTTACGGAGGCCAGCAGGGCTGCATCTCATCCGTGGAGATGACGGATGACCGCGGTCGTCCGTTTGTAAGCTTTGTGACGGGCAGCCTGATGCGCGTGCGCATCGTTTGCGAGGCTTCGGCCGAAATCCCCGACCCCATCTACGCGATCACGCTCAAGGACGTTCGTGGCCAGGAAGTTTTCGGCACCAACACCTATTTCCAAAACCAAACCAGTCCGCCCGTATCCGCCGGTAAAAAGGTCGCCGTCGTGTTCGAGATCCAGATGAATCTGCTGCCCGGAGTCTATTTCGCTTCGCTGGGATGGGTGCGCCTGGTCGATGGCGAGGTCGTGGTGATACACCGCCGATATGATGTCCTGCGCTTCGACGTCCTCCCCTGCGACCGGTCATTTGGAATCGCCTACTGCCCGACCCGGATTAAAGTCGATTCCCCTGTGTGATAGTCATAGTTTCCCGCCCCTGATCCGGTCCCTTGTCCTCTTAATTTCGGTCACGCTGCTGGCGTGGACGAAAACGTCGCCCGCCGGGCCGTCCGACGATGGGAACGTGTGCTGGACGATGCTGAACGTCACGCCCAAGGAAGGACAGGCGGATTGCCACCTGATCCGATTGCCGAACGGCCATTTCGTCCTGATCGACATTGCCGATGCCTGGGACGCCACCGGCGCGGCACTGGGACAATTGCGCCGCCTGGGGGTGACCCACCTCGATTTGATTGTGATCAGCCACTTTCACTGGGACCACTACGGCCGCCTGCTCGATCTTCTCGACTCCGGTGTCACCGTGGATCGCATCGCACTCAATGTGCCCGACCGCGCCTGTGCCGACCGCGAGAAACCGTGGGGCTGCGACTGGAACGACGTTCAGCACGTCCTCGAGGAACTCCGCCGCCGCGGGGTGCCCTTTTTCACGCCGGCCGCCGGCCAGCGTCTGATCGACCTCCGTTCCCCGGATGGGAAAACCATCACGTCGCTGGACGTTCTCTGCTGCTACAACGGGATCGACACCCCGGTTGGTCCCACCGACGTCAACGACACCAGCATCGTGGCCCGCCTCACGCATGGATCCATCCGCGTGCTCTTCACCGGCGATCTTAACCAGCCCCTCGGCGCCTACCTGGCCGCCAGCAGCGTCGACCTGCGCGCCGATCTGCTGAAGGTGCCGCATCACGGGACCGAAGGGGTGGCCCCGGACGCGTTTTTCGACCGGGTCGCACCGCGGGCGGCCCTGGTGCCTGCACCCCGCGGCCTGTGGGTTTCCGCACGAAGCATGCGCATCCGGAACTATTTCCTCGATCGCAAGATCCCCGTCTATGTCAGCGGCGTGAATGGCATCGTGACCGTCACCATCCGTTCCAACGGTTACGTGGTTGAAACCGAGAGGTAACTCGCGTTTCTAAGCGCCTGTGTATGCCGTCAATTTCCGTCACCGGGGCAGAGACCACACGGTCCGGGCCGGGGAGCACTTCGGACTCAATTCCGACCAGGGGTTTCGCGACACGACTGCTTCGGACCTGACCGCCCTGGTCGCGGAGGTAAATGCGGGGCGACCGTGGCGCGAGGCGGTGCAGGAACGCTATGCCACGACGAAACCATGGCTCCACCGGATCATCGCCGCTCCGATTCGGACGTCATTTCTTGGCGCGGTCCTGCCCGCGGAAACCAGCCCCGTCCTCGACATCGGATCGGGCTGGGGCCAGGTCGCCCGGGTCCTCGCCGCGTCGCGGCCCGTCGTCGCCCTCGAGCCCGTGGCGGAGCGTCTCGCCTTCATCGACGCCGCCGCGCGCCAGGATGGGGTCCGCGACCGGATCGTGAGCGTGGGAGCCGACTACCTCGACGTCGACTTCGCCGAGCGATTCTCCGCGATCTGTGCGATTGGCGTGCTCGAGTGGGCGGGGGCTTTTCAAGACCGGGAGGATCCGCGCCAGCGCCAGGCGCGGTTCCTCGAGAAAACCCGCCGGGACCTCGCGCCGGGCGGAGCGCTTGTCATCGGAATCGAGAACCGGATCGGATTGAAATACCTGCTGGGCTGTCCCGACGATCATCTCGGTGTGGCCGGAATCGCCTGTCTGCCCGCGGAGATCGCCGCCCGCCGGTGGCGCCAACATTCCGGCGCCGCCATGCAGTCATTCACCTACAACCAGGATGAGTTGGAAAAGATGCTCTGCCGCGCCGGCTACACCGCGATCGAGTTTTTCGGGGCGTTTCCCGACTACAAGGTTCCCGAACAGATCATCGAATTCGGTGAGGCCGGTGCGACCGTGAACGCGTGGCTTCGTGAAGGCGGTTTACCGGCGGAACACAATGGATATGATGGCTCGCCGCTCGCGCCCGAGCTGATGGAGACGCTGGCTGCCCACTACCGTACCTTTGCCGAGGCGGGCATCGGCCATCACTTTGTCCCGAGTTTCTTCGTCCGTGCCCGATAGGTATTCCAGTTCAGCCGGTTCCGATCCCCTTCCCCCGCCACTGGCCGCCCTCGTCGCGGAAGGACTCATTGCGGATCACGCGCCCCTGCGAACGCTTGCCACCGGCAACCGGGATCGTCGGCCCGAGCTCCAACGCTCGATGTGGATCGCCGACCTTCCCGACGGACGGCGCGCCAAGATCACCGCTGGTCAGGGCGTGGCCGTCATGGCCGCCCAGATCACGCGGCTCGCCCAGGAATGCCCGGAGCTGGTCGCACCGATCCTTTTTCATCGGCTCATCGATGATGTCGAGGTCCTGGCCGAGACATTTTTTGAGGGCGTGACGCTGGAAGAGGCGCACCGCGATGGAACGCAGCCTCCCGAGAGGATCCGGTCGGCCTTTTCGTTCGCGTGTTCGGCGCTTCGCGGAACCGAGTCCGTTTCGGATCCGGCCGCCCGCGAACTCGAGTGGCGCCAGTGGGTCGCAGCCCTCCTCCTGCCGGAATGGTGGTCCGCGCCCGAGCGCGCCTGCCTTGAGCATTCCATCCTGCCCCGCCTTTTCACGCGCCTGTCAACCGGAGCATGCACCACCCGCTGGACCAATGGCGATTTCCTCAGCACCAATCTGCTCGTGGGTGACACCGGCGAACCGCGCCTGGTTGATTTTGAATTTGCGACCCGCACGCATTTTTTTATCGAAGATGCCGCCCGCTTTTATGCCTTGTCGCCGGCGGCCGCACGCGAACCAGAGCTTTTTGTCTCGGATCTGCCGCGCCCGGGTCTGGTGTGGCACCTCTACTTCTGGCTTCGCCAGGTGCAGCTTGAGGCGCAAACCAACACGACGGAATATTGGGAGCGCCTGCGTCCGTTGCGGCTGGGAGTCATCCGGCATCTGGCGGAGACCGTCCTCGAGGTCGATTGCGCGGACTGGTCGGTTCCCGCCCCCGTGGTCTACCATCGCCTCGAAGAGGCCACCTGGTTCCCGATCAACGAGGCTCGGATCCGCCTGAGCGGCTGGTGCCACGTGCCCTCGGCCGAGGTTCGCCGGCTCATCGTCTTTTTCGGCGACCAATGCGTCGCGACGGCCCGGCCCGCCGAGAGAAGCGACGTCCAGCAGCATTTCCCTGCGGAAACCACCGCCCGCAAATCGGGCTTCGTTCTCCACACGGATGTCGTGCGATCCGATGCCCGATTGATCGTCTCCGCCGAAACGACGGACGGCTCGTGGCTTCCGTTCGATTCGGTCTCGGCTTCAGAATTGGCGCTGGGCGCGCCGGCCTGGGACGATTATCCGGCCTGGGCTGCCGGGCACGATCCGGATCCGCCCAAACCCGCCACCATGCCGTCGGGCCCGCTTTTTTCCGTCCTCCTGCCCGTTTTCAATCCGCCCGTATCATTTCTTCATTCCTGTCTGGGCTCGGTGCTGGCCCAGCATTACGGCCAATGGGAGCTTTGCGTGGTTGACGACGGATCCAGCCAGCCGGACGTGGCTCCGTGCCTCGAGAGCTACGCGCAAATCGAGCCCCGGGTCCGGGTCAAACATCGGACGAGCAACGGGGGAATCAGCCAGGCGACCAACGATGCGCTCGCGATGGCCCGGGGCGAGTTCGTCGTCCTGCTCGACCATGACGATCTCCTGCGCCCGCATGCGCTTCTCGAAATCGTCCGTCATTTGGCGGCGAACCCGGAGACCGACGTCGTGTATTCGGACGAGGACAAGATCACCGCGGATGGGCGGAGGCTGACCCCGTTGTTCAAGCCCGCCTATTCCCCTGAGTTCTGCCTGCGGGTGATGTATATTGGACACGCGCTGGTCGTCCGAACCACGGTGGCGCGGACCGCCGGGGGATTTGATTCCCGCTATGACGGCATTCAGGACTACGAGTTCTTTCTGCGGGCCGCCGGAGTCGCGCGCGTCGTCGGCCATATTTCCTCGATTCTTTATCACTGGCGCCAATCCCCGACTTCCAGCGCCCTCCACGGCAATGCCAAGGGCGACATGGACACCAAGCATGCCGCGGCGGTTCGCGAGCATCTTGCCCGGCTCGGCCGCACCGAGCTCGTCAGCGCGCGGGGCGGACATCGCCTGCACCTCTCGTCCCGCGAAAACCGCGCCGGCGAGATCTTTCGCCCCGCTCCGGGCGAAGGTCCGCTGGACGTCCTGCGCCGGGCCGCGAGCGCCAGCGGCTCGGACGTTGCCATCCTGCTTTCGGAAGAACCGGCGCAGAGCAATCCGCAGTGGCAGCACGAGCTGTCGGCTCTGGCCCGGCGGCCGGATTCCGGCCTGGTGGCGCCCTTGTTGCTGTCCGCGGAGAATCGAGTCCTCGAATCCGGATGGACCATTTGGCAACGCGGCGCGACCCCGATAATGCGCGGTTATGACCCCTCGGGCGACGGCTACAACGGCACGTTGAGCGGCAGTCGGGAAGTGTCCGCCGTGTCCCCGCGGTGCGTGGCCATCCGGTGCGATCTCCTGCGTTTCGCGCCGCCACCAACCGGCGGGGATTGGTGGGATTATTGTCTCCAACTCTCCCAAAAAGGAGTCCGGCACCGGGTCTGCAGCGAAGCGCAGTTGCGCGTCGAACAATCGATCCACGACAACAGCGATCGCGTCTCACGGCTCTTTGATGTCGCCGCCGATCCCTACTACCCACGCTTCCTGGAGGCGGAGTCAGCCGCCTATTGGTTGACCCCGCGCGAGACCCCAAGCCGGCTGCGATCGCATCTCGATTCCGGTATTCGCGAACCCAGAATCAGCGGTTGCATCATCATCCGCGGATGGTGCTTTGGCCCGGGCGAGGCGATTGACGCGGTGCGGCTGATGAGTTCCGATCGCACGCTTGACGGCGTGGTCGGGCTGCCGCGGCCCGATGTGAAGGCGGCGCTGCCCGAGGCGCCCGACGACAACACGGGTTTTGAAATTCGAGGCACGCTGCCGCCCGGCAAACAGGTGCTGAGGATCGAGGCCCGGACCGCCGATGGCACCTGGCATCTCCTGCTCGAAAAATCGATCACGGTGAAGCGCCGCTGGCTTCCACTTTGGCTCGGCGGGGGCGACTGGACCGATCTGATGTTCTTCCAGATGCCCGCGCACATGGCTCATCCGCCGCGGCCGGTGCGTCCGGAGAATTATCCGCCCCGCCGGGCGATCGATCTCCTCCCGCGACTGGCGATCGTCACGCCATCGTTTCAACAGGCGCGATTTCTGCCCGAGACCATGCGCAGCGTCCTCGGCCAGCGCGACGTGAGTGTCGACTACGTCGTCCGGGACGGAGGCTCCACGGACGGAAGCCTTGAGGTGATTCGCCAGGTCGCCGCGGAGCATCCGGCTTCACCCAACGCGGACGGGCCGGCGTCAGCCGGGACGCCGCCGCATTCTCGCCTCGCCGCCTGGGCCAGTGAACGCGATGACGGCCAGGCCGATGCGATCGCCCGCGGATTCGCGCACACCTCGGGCGCACCGGAGGATATCATGGCGTGGATAAATTCCGACGATCTCTATTTGCCGGGTGCGCTTTCGTTCGTCGCCCGCTATTTCGCCGCCCATCCCGACGTCGATGTCATCTACGGCAACCGAATCGTCGTCGACGAACAGTCCCGCGAAATCGCGCGCTGGTTTCTTCCGCCCCACGATGACGCCGTGCTGCGCCTGAACGACTTCGTGCCGCAGGAAACCGTTTTCTGGCGCCGGCGGGTCTGGGATCGGGTGGGCGGACTCGATCGTTCGTTCAAGTTCGCCATGGATTGGGACCTGCTGCTGCGTTTCTCCGCCGCGGGCGCCAGGATCGTGCGCGTGCCGTATTTCCTGGCGTGCTTTCGCGTGCATCCCGCCCAAAAGACTTCCTCCTCGATGCATGATATCGGTCGGCGCGAGATCGATCTGCTGCGGGCCCGGGCCAGCGGAATGGACATTCCCGTCGTGACGCTCGAACAAAACCCGCTGTTGCTCCGCTATCTTCGCCGGAGTGCGTTCCTCGAATTCCTCTGGCGCCTTCGAAACCGGTCGTGAGCCCGATTTGGTTCTCCGCCCGCAATCGGACGGTGGGATGACAATCGACGGAAGGCCCTGCCCATGTTCGCGTTGCGGCCAGGGAGCCGGCGAGCTCGGAACCTTGGGCCGTGAATAGCCTCTAAAAACCGATCCCGTCCCGGCTTTGCATTTGTGATCCCGAATCGGCTCCCTATTTTCCGGTCCATGAAGACGTCGCGCCGCGAATCCGCGCCCGCGTCCGCCGCGTATAAGCCTTAATTCCGTAATGCAACTTACCACGGATTTCACAGATAACACGGATGCAGAAGAATGCGAACGCACGGCAGATGGAAAGCGGTCACCGGTGGGCCCAGATGCGCAAATGGGATCGTGTGGAACGCGAGAACCCGGGCCGCAAACCAGAATCAACCACGTCCATCCGTGAGATCAGTGGTTTCAACCGTTTTTTTGCGATGGATTCGGCCCCCCTTGTCGGGTCACGCGCCAGCCAAATCCTGGCGCGATCATCGTCTCCCCTTTCGGCCGCCGCCTTCCCCTCGCTCATGAAATTCCTGCCCGCCCTCATCGCCCGCATTTTCCTTCGAATTCTGCCCATCACCGCATTGGCGATGGCGGCCCCGTTGACCCGCGCGACTTCCGTGGTCCCGCCGTCGTTTTCTGATCTCGTCAACAAGTCCGACTACATCGTCCGCGGCGTGGTGAAATCGGTATCATCCGAACTCATCGAGGATGCCCAGGGCCGGCGGATCGTCACGCATGTCGAGATCGATGTCCGGCAGGTGATCGCCGGCACGCCGCCGGCGCATCTCGTGCTGGACATGCTCGGCGGGACGGTCGGCAGGGAGACGCTGACGGTGCATGGCGCGCCGAAGTTTGCGGTCGGCGACGAGGACATCCTGTTCATCCAGGGCAACGGCACGAACTTCAATCCGCTCGTCGCGATGATGCACGGTCGTTACCCGATCCTGGCCGATTCCACGGGCCGCACCTTTGTCGCCCGCAACAATGGCAGGCCGCTTTACAGCGAGGATGACGTTTCGCTCCCGATGGAGTCGACCAGCGCCGTCAACGCCGCGCACGCCTCCGCCGCGCCGCTGACCCCGGACGCATTTGTCGCGAAGATCCAGGCCGCGCACAACCCTTCCAGCCGCTCCACGCTTGAAAACTAAGTTTTCCCTCCTGCTCGCCGCGGTGGCGGCCCTCGGTTTCGCGCAGCGCGCCGACGCCTTCGCTTACATCACCAACGACAGCACCGGCCTGCCGGTCAAGTGGGCGCCCGGCACGATCACGATGAAGATCGTGGCCGACAACACGACCAAGCTGTCCGATGGCACCACCCGCGCCACCGCGGTCGCGGCCGCGATGCAGACCTGGAACGCCCTGCTCGGCAACGAACAGTTCGCCTGGACGATCACGCCGACCGGCACCGCGGGCGACGGCAATCACAGCAACGAGGTCTCGTTTGCCTCCACGATCTATGGGCAGGCGTTCAGCACCAACGTCCTCGCCGTCACCACCGACTGGGCCAGCGGCAACGAGCGCGCCGAGGCCGACACGGTTTTCAACACGAAATATGGGTGGGATTCCTACCGCGACAGCGAGTTCAATCACAATTCCTCAATCGACATTGAACGCGTGGCCACGCACGAGCTGGGCCATAACCTCGGCCTCGACCACCCGGACCAGGCCACGCCGCCGCAGTTCGTCAGCGCGATCATGAACAGCGTGATCAGCAACATCATCGCGCCGACGGCTGACGACATCGCCGGCGCGCAAAGCCTGTACGGTCCCGCGCCCTTGGGTTCCGTTCCGGCCAATGATAATTTTGGCGGCGCCATCACACTTGTCCTTTCCAACAACGCCGCGACCGTGACCGGCTTCAACACGAACGCCACCAAGCAATCCGGCGAGCCCAACCATGCGGGCGATCCCGGCGGCCGCTCGGTCTGGTGGCGCTGGACGGCTCCTTCGAACGGCGGGGTCAGCCTCGACACCAATGGCAGCGTCTTCGACACCACGCTCGGCGTCTACACCGGCAACGCGGTGAATGCGCTCACCACGATCACCTCGAACGACGACGTGAATCCGGGGATAGTCCAGCACAGCGCCGTGACGTTCAACGCCACCGGCGGAACGACCTACTACTTCGCCGTCGACGGCTTCGACGACACCACCGGTCCCGGCGCCGACTGCGGCGAGATCAAGCTGAATCTGGCCTTCGCTCCGGCCTCCGGCGGCGGCGGAACCACGACGTATGGCCCGTCGGACTTCAATCATGACGGCAGCGCCGACATCCTTTGGGAGAACACTTCGACCGGTGACCGCAGCATGTGGGCCATGAACCACGAGTCGATCAGCAGCTTCGTCTCTCTGGGCGGCATTCCGACCGAGTGGCACATCGTCGGCAGCGGCGATTTCAACGGCGACGGTCAGACCGACATTGTCTGGGAAGACACCGCCACCGGGGACCGGAGTGTCTGGCTCATGAACGGCACCTCGCTCGGCAGTTTCCTCTATCTCGCCAACATTCCGACCGTGTGGCATATCGCGGCCGTGGCGGACTTCAACAGTGACGGCAAGCCGGACCTCGTGTGGGAAAATTCCACCACCGGTGATCGCACGATCTGGCTGATGAACGGCGGTGCGATCTCCAGCATGGTTTACCTCGCGGGCATCCCCGTGGAGTGGAAGATCGTCGGCGCGGCCGACTTCAACAACGACGGCCAGACCGATATCGTCTGGGAAGACACCGTCACCGGCGACCGGAACATCTGGCTGATGAACGGCACGTCGCTCTCGAGCTTCGCGTTCGGCGCCAATGTTTCCACCGCCTGGCATATCGCCGCCGTGGCCGACTACGATGGCGACGGCAAGCCGGACCTGCTCTGGGAAAATCTGACGACCGGCGACCGGGCGTTCTGGATCATGAACGGCACCAACGAGGCCTCCACTCCCTATCTGGCGGGTATTCCCGGCGTCTGGCATATCGCGCCCTGAGCCGGGACCATCGAGTTGAAGCTGACGGCGCGCACCGGCGTCGGCTTTCATCTTTCACACGGTAACGGCAACAGATCGGCTGATATCAAACGCCCCGGTATTATGGACTGTGGCGCAAGAACGCCGGGGGGGACGGACCGCCGGACCGTCCGCAAATGCTCTGACGGCGCGCCCCGCGGTCGCGCCCTACCCCCCTGCGGCAAGAAACAGTCTTATCGCTACGGATGTCGGCATGAGATGCTGGCGATGCGCCGTCGTTGGCCGGATCCAGACGCGGGCGGCGTCCTCCAAGGGCCGGGCGGCGATTGATCGCATTTGACGCCGTTGGACCTTGGGCGAGAGTGGTTCCTGGTCGCGCCCATGCATCGAATCATCCCAGGGTCCGTCCGGTTCGGCGCCGCCATCCAGGTCGGCCTGATCGTTCTTGCGCTGATGCCATTCGCCGTCGGGGCCGAGGATACCTTTGCGTTCGAACCGGCGAAGCCCCCGCCCCACCAGGCACATTTTGAAATCACCCGGATGGTCGCCGACCCCGTGCTGACGCGTGGCACCGCGAAGTCCGACTGGGACCATGTGGATCTTCTCAATCCGTCCGTGCTGCGCACCGCCGATGGTTTCGAGGCCTTTTATTCGGGTTTCAATGGCACCATCTGGCAGACCGGAGTGGCCACTTCTCCCGATGGCCTCACGTGGACCAAGCAGCCCGGGAATCCCGTGCTGGCACCGGGCGCCACCCGCTATGCCCGCACCGCCATCGCCGCAAACGGTGACGCCTTCATCGTCGGCGGGCAGGTGCATTATGTCTTTCAAGGGCAGGACGAACATGGCACACCCACGATCGGAGAGGGCATCTCCGTCGATGGACGGACCTTCCCGATCCTGTCCTCCCGGCCGGTCATCGACGCCGGGCCGAAGGGAGCGTGGGATGAGGTCGGCGTCGGCGATCCGAGCGTCATCGCGCACGGCGGCACCTACTATCTCTATTATCTCGGCATGAACGCCGCCGGCGCGCAGCGAATCGGCGTGGCGCGTTCGACCGACGGCGTCGCCTGGCAGAAATACGCCGGCAATCCGATTGTCGATGCGGGTCCGGCCGGGAGCTTCGATGAGAATGGCATTGGTGAGCCCGCGGTCGTCTTTGTCGCTCCGAATTTCTACATGCTGTACACGGGACGGGATGCCCATGAGGGACGAAACCTGGGCCTGGCGGTCGCCCGGGATCCGGTGCACTGGCGCAAGATTTCCCGCGAACCGCTGGTATCCGCGGCGATGCGGCATGATTGGGACCGGGCGGTGGTGTGCGACCCGAGCATTGTGCGGGACGGCCGCGGCGGTCTGCTCGTCTTTTTCGGGGGCGGCGATGTCGCCCACCCGGCCCACGGCCTCGATGGGAACGTCGGGCTGTTCTTCGCCCGCGCCGGAACGCAGCGCAACAGCTTCGACACCGCCGCGGAATGGAAGGACGACGACAGCACCGATGCGCTGATCGGCAGTTTTCCGATCGAAACATCCGACGGCGGCCGGTTCGCTTGGACCGGGCCCTCCGCGGAGATCACCCTGTCCGCGGAAGTGCCGAAAAGCGTGCGGCTGATCGGGTGGATCCCGATGCCGCTCTATCGCGCCCGCCATGTGGCCGATCACGTCACGCTCACAGTGCGCGTCGGCAACCGCGTCGTGGGCACGATCGCCTCGGATGCGAAACCGGACGGCTCGTTCGACGCCTCGTTTCCGCTGGCCGGAATCCCCTCCGACGAGGGAGCGTACACCTTTGCGCTGACGGCCGACCAGGCGCTGCCGCCCACCGCCTCCGATCAGCGGACATTGAGCTACATTGTCCGCCGCATCGAGCTGCAGTAAACGCGCGGGTGACAATAGGCTTCACATCGGTTCCAGCGCGGCGTTGAGTGGGGCGGACATGAATCCCGCCCCGGATCAGGCCGAGCTCGTCCACCGGATGCGCCAGCAGTTGATCCTGGTTCAGGTGCGGATCATGGAACTCGAGGACGCGCGCGATGAAACCGCGGGCCGGCTGGCGGAATGCCAGCAACTGCTCCGCGCGGCACAGGTTGTCGCCGATGGAAAAATCGACGAAGCCGTGCATCTCGGAAAAGTGCGCGCTGATCTGCAGTCAAGGCACGAGGAACTCCAGCACGTCCAGCATGCCACCAATGAAGCCCTGAAGGCGGCCCGCCGCGAACACGAGGCGGCCACCCGCACGATCGCCGATCTCCAGGTCGAGACCTCCCGGCTCGGCGAGTCCTGCGCCGCGCTGGAAACCCGCCGCCGGGATCTCGAGGACCGGCTGCGCGAGGCCAACGCCTCTCTCGCCCAACACATCGCGCGCATCGGCGATCTCGATGGCGAGGTTCGGGCGATGAAGCAGTCGCGGAGCTGGCGGTGGACTTCCTGGTGGCGATCCATCGAGCGCGCGTTCGTGCGCAAGCCACGATGAGTGCCGCGGATTTTCGCAGCGAAATCGAGTCGCCCCTGCCGCTGCGCTTCGTCGGCGGCGCCGTCACGGTCGACGGCTGGTGCCTCGCACCCGACCGGCCCGAGATGCCCGAGGTCCGTCTCGTGGCCGGCGAACATGTGCTCCGCCGGGCCACGTCGGAGGTGCGCGCTGATGTGCCCCGGCTTTTCCCGGGCCACCCGGCCGCCCTGAATTGTGGATTTCGGATCTCCGGCCTCCTGCCCGCCGGTGTTTTTCTGGCCCGCTTCGAAGCCCGGATCGGATCGGAAGCGTGGCGGACGTTCAAGGAGCTCTCGCTGGTTGTGGAACCCCTGCCTTTCATGGCCGTCATCGACGAGCCCGTCGCCACCGGCACTCTGTCTGACCGGGTGAAGGCCGGGGGCTGGGCACTCGATCCCGCGTCTCCTGTCGAGAAACTGACGTTGCGCTATGGACATCGCGAAATCGACTGCGTGATCGGACGGCCCCGCCGCGACGTTCCCGCCGCCCATGCAACGGTGCCGCAGGCTGCGAATTCGGGCTTCGAAACGGCCGACTTTCTCGTGGCCGGCCATGGTCCGGTTCGAGTGCGGGCCCGCCTCGCGGATGGCCGCAACGTGGTCGCCCCGACCCGGGTCTCGTTCAGCATCGCCCACGATGAATTCCACGGGCCGGAGATCGACCTGACGGCGCCGCGAGTTCCGCTGCCCGGCTACGCCCGGCGAATTCCCGCGGCTCCCGCCTCGCCTGCGGCGCGGCCTCGCAACATCATCTTTCTCCTGCCCGGCAGCTTCGCCTCCAACAGCGCCCTGCACGTGGCGGCGCTGGCCAACGAGCTGTCCCGGCTGGGTCATGCGTGCACGGTCGCGGTCACCCACGATGTCGCCACCATCTCGCACCATGAACAACCGCTCTTCCGTGCGATTTCCCAGGAAGATGCCTTGTCGGCCCTGGTGTTTCCCGACGGACGCGGGCCCGACGTGATTCATTGCTGGACCACCCGCGAGAATGTGCGGCCCGCGGCGGAAACGCTCCGGTCCCGCCATGCCGCGCGCCTGGTGGTCCACCTCGAGGACAACGAGCAGCAACTCCTCGCCCTGACTCTCCATCGGCGCGCGGAGGACCTGGCGGGTCTGGGAGACGAGGAGCTCGATCGCCTCGTGCCGGCCGACCGCTCGCACCCGCGGCGGAGTCGCACCCTGCTGGCGGCGGCCGACGGCGTCACTGTCATCACGAAGCGCCTCGCGGATTTCGTGCCGGCGGGCCGGGCCATCCACGTCATCCGGCCGGCCGCCGACGAACGCTACTTCTTTTCCCGCCCGCTGCCCGATGAATTCCGGAGGGAACTGCGCCTGTCACCGGGCGAGTCGATCCTGTTTTATCATGGCAATGTGCACGAAGCGAACGCCGCGGAGGTTCGCGAGCTTTACCTCGCCTTGGTCGCGCTCAATCGCCAGGGGCCGCCCGTCCGGCTGATTCGAACCGGCATCGATACCGTGGATTTTCTCGGGCCGATGGCGGCTGAAGTCGCGCCGTTTGTCTTGAACCTTGGCCACATCCTGCACCACCGCTATCTGCCTCCCCTGATGGCGCTGGCGGATTTCTTTGTCCAACCCGGCGCCCCCGATGCGTTCAACGACTATCGTTTCCCTTCCAAGCTTCCGGAGTTCTTCGCTCTCGGGCGGCCCGTCGTCCTGCCGAAGACCAATCTCGCCGCCAGCCTCCGCCATGGGATCGATGCCTATGTGCTCGACCAGGCGGATGCCGCGGGGATTGTCCGCGCCATCGGCGCACTCCGGGCCGATGCGGCCCTCCGCGACCGGCTCGCCCAGGGAGCGCGCGAGTTTGCGGCGGCGAATTTCAGCTGGCCGCGCAGCGCCGCGGCACTCTCCGCATTCTACGACGCGGTGCTGCGGCACCAGGTCACGGGCAACGCGAACCCATGAGTCAACCGGCTCCCACCCTCCGACCTGAGATGGCTTCGTCGCCGACGATCTTCATCACCGGGGCCCGGGGGCGCCTCGCCACCTTGATGGCCCGGCAATGGGAGGCCGAGGGTCGTCCGCTCGGGTTGTATTCGCGCCGGGCCGATGGGGCGTGCCGCGACTGGACCGAGCTGCTCGAGGCCGGCAACCTTGCCCGGGCCAACATCGTCCTGCATCTCGCGTGGAGCACCCTGCCCGCGTCGGCCGAGGCCGATCCGGATTCGGGATCCCGTCACGACCTGCCCTACCTCGAAGGATTGCTGGCCGCCCAGGCGGCTTGTCCGGCCGGCCAGCGACCGCACTTGGTGTTTTTTTCCTCCGGCGGCACCGTGTATGGCAACGCTCCGGGACGACCGAGCGTCGAACCGGATGCCGTGCGGCCGTTGGGGAACTATGGCCGGGGCAAGGCCGCCGGGGAGGAAATGATCATGCGCGCCTCCGAACGCGGGGGCCTGCCGTTCACCATTCTTCGCATCTCAAATCCCTACGGCTATCCGGTTCCCAGCGCCCGTCCCCAGGGCATCATTCCGCACGCGATTCGGTGCGCCGTGCATGGCCAGCCACTTGCGCTCTGGGGCGATGGCACTGCCATCAAGGACTATCTGCACTGCGCTGATCTGCTTGGTGCGCTTGCGGCCGTCGTGGATCGCCCCGTATCCGGAATATTCAACGTGAGTTCCGGCCGCTCCTATTCGGTCCTTGAGGTGCTCTCCGAGGTCGAGGCGCAGGTCGGGCGCAGGATTCTCCTCGCCCCCAAGCCCGCGCCGCCTTGGGACGTGCACGACAGCCGGCTCGACAACCGCAAATTTGTCGCCGCCACCGGCTGGCAGCCCAAAATCGATCTCGCCGCGGGCATCCGCCGCGAGACCGCGGGCTCCGTTCCGCCCTGATTCCGAATGGCTCTTAAGACCGCCGCCTCCCGGTCGGATCGCGCACTGCCCGTCTTCTTCGGAGCGCTTGCAGTCGTGGCCTTGTGGGAGCTGACCCGCTCGTGGCACGCGTCGATCCTGGATCGTTACGAGTTTCGCCAGCTCCAGACCGCGCTGAGCACGTACTGGATGATTCACGATGGCTGGCACCTCAACTACCTCACGCCGCTATTTGGACCTCCGTGGTCGATTCCGATGGAGTTTCCGACGTATCAGATGTGCGTCGCGTTCGTCGTCAAGGTGACCGGGATGAGTCTCGAACCGGCCGGCCGCCTGGTCGGCATCCTGTTTTTCGCCGGCACACTGCCGGCCGTCCACGACCTGCTGGCGCTCGCGCAATTGCCTCCGCGACGGCGCTGGATCGTGCTTTGCCTGGTCATCACCGCGCCGGTCTACCTGTTTTATGCGCGCACGTTCATGATCGAGACGGCGGCCGTTTTCTTCGCCGCCTGGTTCCTCGCCTTCCTTCGCCGCGCCCTGATGACAGGGCGAGCCGGTTGGACCGCTGCCGCCACCGGCGCCGGTGTCCTCGCCGCGCTCACCAAAATCACCACCTTCGCCGTGTTTTGTCCCCCGGCGGCCGCGCTGTTTGCGTGGCACTGGTTTGGACGACCCGCCAGCAATGCTTCGCGCGGCCGCCTGTTGGTATCCGCCACGGTGCCCGTCGCAGCCGCGCTCGCCGTGGGCTGGTGGTGGGTCCTTCACGCGGATTTCGTCAAGCATTCGAATCCATTCTCGGGCTTCCTGACCTCGACGGATCTTCACGCGTGGAACTACGGATCGTTTGGCCTCCGCTTCGAGGCTGGTTTCTGGCGGCATCTTCAGGAAACGGTCTTCCAATTCGTCCTCTGCGAAGGCGCTTTCGCCATCGCGCTGGTGGCCGCCACCCTGGCGCGCCCCGCCGCCCGGGCCTGCGCCGCGGCCTGCCTCGCCGGATTCTTCGCCGGCCCGCTCGTCTTCTCGAATCTCTACCACGTTCACGATTATTACTACACGGCGAATGGCCTGCTGCTCGTGGCGGCCGCGGGCGTCCTGCTCGCGTCGGCGTGGGATGAAGGGCGGCTCCCGCCGGCGTTTTTGTGGACGGCCCTCGTCGCCGCCACGGCGCTGCAACTCCTCTCCTTCGACCGCGGCTATGGCACCTATCACTGGCGCCCCGCGCCCCCGCCGCCCGAGATGGGTGCGATCATCCAGGCCGGCGTGCCGGCCGATGGGGTGGTGCTCATCTACGGCGCCGACTGGAATCCGCTCCTTCCTTATTATGCCGAACGGCGGGCCGTGATGGTCCCGGGCGAGCGCGAAAACGAAACCGCCGTGCTCGAGCAGATCCTTTCCCGGCTCCCGCCGCGCCGGATTGCCGCCATGGTCACCGTGGGCGCCAAATTTCGCGCCCGGCCCGATTTCATCGCCGAACGCACCGTCCGCTTCGGACTGGCGGGCAAGCCGTTCGCGCAGGAAGGCGAAACCGATCTTTATCTGCCGTCGGCCATGGAGCCCGCAGCCGCCGCCGCGGTCGCATCCCGCTCGCTCCATTCAGCCAGGATTCTCGTCTCCCGGGCACCGGCCGCGGCCTCCGCCCTCCAGGTTCAGGATCTCTCCGGTCTGGCGCTGCCGATGATGCATCCGCGCCCCGTCGTCGGCCGCACCCGCTATGGCATCAGCGCGGCCACGGTGGATGGCAGAGCTGTCATCAATGCGCACGCACCCTCCGAGCTGGTCTTTGAACCGCCCGCGGGCGCGCACCGCATCGAAGCCTCCTTCGGCCTGCCGTCCGGAGCCTACGATCATTCGAATCCGGCGGTGACCGACGGCATCGAGGTCGATATCCTCGAGGAACGCCCCGACGGGCTCCGCGAATTGCTTGCCCATCGCGCCATTGATCCGGCCAGGAATCCAGCCGACCGTGGTCCCCAGACCATCCGGGCCGCCTCCGTCCTGCCGTTCACCGGACGCCTCGTGCTTGCGATCGGACCCGGACCCGATGGAAACACGACCAACGACTGGGCCTACTGGGCCGCGGTCGACATCCGCTGAAGCCGGAGCCCCCGAAACTTGCTTTACTCGACGCCTCGCCGCGCCGCTTAATTCGCTTCTGCCTTCATGAGCGACCCGGCCGCGCCCGCATTTCACATCGACAGTCCCGGCTCCTGGCGGCCCACCGGGACGCCAATGGAGATCACCGGCTGGCTGCACGCCGGGTCGGAGGGCGTCTGCCTCGATGTCCGGGGTCTCGTCGACGGCCACGTCCATTACGGACTCTACGGACTCGACCGGCCCGACCTCGCCACCTCCGGCGGGCCGGCCACCGGGCGCTGCGGTTTTGTGCAGCGGGTTTTTGTCTGGCGGGGTGCCCGGAGCCTGACTCTCGAATTTCATGACGGACGCGCCTGGCGGGAATTCTTCCGGACGCCGCTCGACACCCGCGTACTGCCCGCCTCCGCCCGCCGGCCGAAGCCGGTCATGCGCGCAGCGGTCGTCCATCAGACTCTCCAATATCTTTATCGGCACCATCACCTGTCGTCCTGGCGCGAACTATGCCGGGAAACCGACGCCGTCCTGGCGCAGGTGCTCGCACCCGCCCTCGATGTCTTCGCCGAGCCGCCGGTGCTGGGTTTCATCGAGAATCCCGGCTACTGGATCGACGCCACCTACGACAAGTTTCGCCTGACGGGCTGGACCATCCTCGCCGGCGGATCATTCCGGCAGCTAAGTGCGACCACCGCGGTCGACACCGAAAACCGTCTCGTGTACCCGAAGGACCGGCCCGACGTCGCCGCGCATCTTCCGGACCATCCCCAGGCACTCGCCTCCGGTTTTTACGGCCTGGTCGATCTCAAGTCCGACGCGCCGAGTCCCACCAACCTGAAGATTTTCGCGACGATGCCGGACGGCACGCGCCGGCTGGCTTTTGCGCGGCGCATTCATCTCGATCGCCATGACGCGCACAACGGTCCCATCCCGATTTTTCGTCCCTCGTTGTTCGTCAAGGTTGCCGCCGCATTTCTGCGCGGCGCGCTCCTCCGCCGGTATCGCTTCGACAGTTGGCCGGAGGCGCGTCGGGAAATTGCGCGCCTGCGCGAACATCTGGCCGGCACCCTCGGACGGGGCCGCGCGGCCACGCTGCCGGCGGCGGTCGTGCGTCGGCGCGACCAGGATCCGTACACGCGCTGGTGCTGGCACAACCGGCTCACGCCGCGCCTCGAAAAAGCCCTGCGCGGCGACGCCGACGCCCTGGTGGCCCGCGGCGGGCCGCTGATCAGCGTCGTCGTGCCGGTCTACAACACCCCCGAACGGTATCTGCAGGAGTTGCTCGACTGCGTCCGGCGACAGATTTATCCGCGCTGGGAACTCTGCCTCGCGGACGACGCGTCCACCCAACCCCATGTGAGGCGCATGCTTGAGGACGCCGCACGGGGCGATGCCCGCATCAAGCCGGTCTTTCGCACCGGGAACGGCCACATCGCCCGCGCGACGAACTCCGCGCTCGCCCTGGCCACCGGCGATTTTGTGGCGTTGCTCGACCACGACGATCTGCTGCCTCCGGACGCCCTGCTCCACGTCGCTGCGGCGATCGCAACGCAGCCATCCGCCGGTTACCTTTATACCGACGAGGACAAGATCGACGACCAGGGGCGGCGCTTCGACCCGCAGTTCAAGGGGGGATGGAGCCCGGAGATGGCGATCACGCACAACTACACGCACCATCTGTCGGTGATCCGCCGCGCGATCGTCGAACGGGTCGGCGGTCTTCGTCCGGAATTCAACGGCGCCCAGGACCTGGATCTTTTCCTCCGCTGCTTTGAACAGGTCGCGCCCGCGGACGTGATTCACGTTCCGTACATCGGCTATCACTGGCGCGCCCATGCCGAAAGCACGGCGACGCGCGGTGATCAGAAAGGATACCTGTTTGAGGCGGCCCGCCGATCGATCGCGGAGGCCGTTGCCCGCCGCGGGCTTTCCGCCACCCCGGTGCTGCCACCTTTCGCGCAGGACCACGCGCTCTGCCTGCATCAGCTCGCCTGGCCGCCGGGGGTCCTGCGCCGGGATGACGTCACCATCGTGATTCCGACCCGGAATCGCACGGACCTGTTGCAGCGTTGCCTTGACTCGATCGCCCGCACCACGCCGCGCGACGCGGTGCGCGTCATCATCGTCGACGATCGCTCGGAGGATCCCGACGCGGTCGACTTCCTGCTCCGCCTGCCCGAACGAACCGATCTCCGCTGCACCGTGATCGCGGCGGAGCCGGATCCCGACGGTTTCAACTATTCCCGGCTGGTCAATCTCGGCACGCGTCTCGCCGGGACTCCGCTCGTGCTTCATCTCAACAACGACGTGGAGGCGATCGCCCCGGGCTGGCTGGAGGACATGGCCGGCTGGCTGAGCGTCCCGGGCGTCGGGATTGTCGGCGCCAAGCTTCTTCATCCCGATGAGACGATCAACCACGCCGGCATCAGCCTCGGGCACAGGGACGGGCTGCCTCACGTGCTTTTCGAGCGGGAACCGGCCGCCGAACTCGGCTATCTGTTCCTGCCGCAGGCCGCCCGCAACGTCGTCGCCGTGACGGGTGCCTGCCTGCTGACCCGCACCGATCTATATCGCCGTCTTCGCGGGTTCGACGAAGCGGCGCTCAAGGTTGCCTATAACGACGTCGATTTCTGCCTGCGCGCGTCGGCTGCCGGCCAGCGCGTCGTGTTCACTCCCCGGGCCGTGCTGCGTCACGCCGGCAGCGCCTCGCGCGGTGACGTCTACACCGAACGCGAGCATGTCGCCTTTCTCGCCCGCCATGGCGGCGCCGGCGATCCGTTCCATGCGGACGCCCTCGATTTTCCGCCCGCCAATCTGCCCTTGAATCCCTATCACCAGAGGTACGCGCAGGTGGCCCGTCCGCTGCGCCTGCTGGTGCTGACGCACAATCTCAACCTCGAAGGGGCTCCGATCTTCGGGTTCGAACTCGCGCGCTACCTCGCGGCTCAGCCCGGGGTTTCCGTGACGGTCGCCTCGCCCGAGGATGGTCCGCTCCGCCGGCGTTTCGAGGAAGCCGAACTCAAGGTTGAGATCTGGGACACGAGCGGCATTCGCGGAGCGACCACGCCCGGGGCCTTGCAGCGGGAAATCGAAGCCCTGGCCGGCCGGCGCTCGTGGGACGACGCCGAGGTTTTCATCTGCAACACCCTGGTCGCATTCTGGGGCGTCCATCTCGCGCGGCATCTCGGACGCACGTCCGCCTGGTACATCCATGAAAGCAAGCCGATCGGACGTTTCTTTGCCGCTTCCCTGCCGGCGCAGCTTGTCCCGATGGTCGAGGACGCCCTGCAACAGGCCACCCGCGTGATCTTCACGGCCCGCGCCACGCGGGAGATATTCGAGGCCTTCAACGGCAACGACAATTTCCGCACGCTGCGCAGTTGGGTGGACTTCGACCGCATCGAGGCATTTGCCGCAACCCACGATCGCGCCGCGCTGCGCCGCAAGCACGGCCTCGATCCCGGTGCCGTGGTGGTGGTCAACGTCGGCTCGACCTGCGAGCGAAAGGGCCAGCACATTTACGTGCGGGCGATCGATCAACTGGCCCGCGAAGGCGCGGCCGGGCCATCGGTCCAGTGGGCCATGGTCGGAGCCCGGGAGAGCCTGTATCTGGAGACGCTGCGCGAGGACATTCAGCTCATGGGACTGCAGCAGGTGAAAATTTTTCCCGAGACACCCGACATCTATGATTTCTACCGGCTCGCGGATGTGGTCGTGTGCACGAGCTTCGAGGAGTCGTTCCCGCGCGTGCTGCTCGAGGCGATGGTTTTCCGGGCGCGGATCGTGAGCACCGATGTCAACGGGATCCCCGAAATGCTCACCGGCAACGATGAGGCTCACCTCGTTCCCGCCGGCGATCCGTACAAACTTGCCACCGCGCTCAAGGCTGCCGTCGCCGCGGTCGCGGCCGGTGACGCCGCCATGACCTCGATGGCCTATGCCCGCGCCACCCGCGATTTCCACCAGGCGCGGACGCTGCCGCCGCACCTCGAAATGATCCGCGAGGCGTGGCTGGGCTGAGCCGGCGCGATGTCCGAAACTCCTTTCAGTTTCTGCCAGCTCGAGTCCGGGGAGATCCAGCCGCTCGCAGGCTCCCAAACGCTGCGCGGATGGGTGTGGCCCAAACAGGGCGCCCCGTTCGTCGATGTTCGCGCGCGCGCCGGCTCGCGGGTCTTTCCTGGAATCCTCGGCCTACCCCGCGCCGATCTCGCGGCCCATTTTCAAACCGGACGGCCATTCGCCCTGGCCGGATTCGAGGTGATGGTTTTCCTGCTCCCCGGGTCGACCGAACTCTCGCTCGACGTCCTCGACCTCGACGGCACCTGGCGTTGCGTGCGGACGCAGGAACTGATCGTCGCCGGCGGTGTTCACGGCCCTTCCCCGCGATCGATCGAACCGATCCGCTGGATCGAATATTGTCATGGCCTCGACCTGCTTCTTCGCTGGATCGCCGGCGAGCCGCCTTCGGCCTGGAGGGAGATCGCCGGCCGCCTCGCGCGGGAGATGCCCCATCCCCGGATGCTGCACCATGCCCCGCCACCGCTGGTTGGTTTTGTTGACGAGCCGGCGGCCGTCACCTGCAGCCGGTTCGGCCGCATCCCCGCCTTCGGCCATCTCTTCCACCCGGCGCAGCGGATCCGACGCATCCTCGGCAGCGTCGACCTTCAGGCCTGGCAGCCGATTCCCCACGAGTTGCCGTCGCCCGGACCGGCGGCCTTCTACGCCGGAATGGCGAACGCCGCCTCCTGCGGATTTGCGGGATTTATCGACGTGCCCGCGCAGATCCCGAATCCGCTGGCGCTCCGCCTTTACGCGGAATTGGACGATGGCGCCGTGCACCTGAGCCACGTCGTGCGTGCCCGCGCCCACACCGAGGCGGAGGAAAAGAAACCCGTCTGCGCCTGGCAGCCTCAAACCTTCGATCACCTGATGGCGGCGTGGGATGGCGCCCTCGCCGAACATGGCCTGGAAGTCATCCGTGACGTCGAATGGGCGCACCAGGTCGCGTTCACGCGGGTGCGCTTCGATACGGCCGGCCGCCCGCGTGCTCCGGAAATTCCCGAGATGCCGTGCCGCGCGACCACGCCCGGCCTGCCGCGGCGAATCGTGCTCGCCACCCATGGACTCGGGTTGCAGGGCGCCCCGGGATTTTTGTTCGATCTCGCGCGCACCTATGTCGAACGGGGCGCCCGCGTGCAGGTCGTCTCCGCCGAAGAGGGTCCCCTGCGGGCCCGCTTTGCGGCCTTGGGGGCCGAGGTTGCCATCGTCGACACGGCCGCCGTCCATGCCGCCTCGTCCCCGGCCGCCGTCACGGCGGCACTGGCGGAATTGCGGTCAAGGATTTCCTGGCGGGAGGCCGACCTCGTCGTGGCCAACAGCTTCACCACCTTCTGGGCCGTGCACGCCGCGAAAGCGGAGGGGTGCCCGGTCCTGCTCTATATTCACGAGAGCACGACGCCGGCGGTTTTTTTCGGCACTCGCGTGCCCGCGGACGTGATTCGACTCGCGGAGAATGCCTTTGCGACGGCCGACATCGTGTCGTTCACGTCCACCGCAAGCCGGGTTTGCCACCAAGGCTATGGCGCCCCGGATCGTTACCGGCTCACGCCGCCATGGATCGATATCGAGGCGCTCGACCGTCATCGCGCCTCGGATGCCGCCGCGAGACTGCGGGAACACCTGAAAGTGGCGCCGGGCGGGCGTCTGGTTTGCAACATCGGAACGGTCTCGGATCGCAAGGGACAGCACACGTTCGCCCGCGCCGTGGACCTCCTGCATCGTCGCCGGCCGGATCTCGCGGGGCGCACCCAATTCGTGATGCTGGGCGGACGGAACACGGTGTTCGATCGCATGCTGGGCGACCTCCTGACGGAACTGGCACTCCCCAACCTCCGGGTCGAGCCGGAGACCGCGGACTACGTTCCCTACTATCTCGGCGCCGATATCTTTGCCTGCTCGAGCTACGAGGAATCGTCCCCGCGGGTTGTCCTCGAGGCGATGGCCTGCGGCTCGCCCATCGTGGCGAGCGCCGTCCACGGCATTCCCGAGCTCGTCGGGCCGGATCGGGAGGCGCTGCTTGTTCCCGCGGGAGACACTCATGCCTGGTGTGATGGACTCATCCGGATGCTCGACGACCCGGCCTGGGCCAGGGATCTCGCGCGCGCCGCGCGCGATCGGGTGGTGGCCGAGTTTTCGGCCTCCGCGGTTCTTCCCCGGCACTGGAACCTGGCGTGCGCCGTGGCCCAAGGCCAGTCGTCGCCGGGGTGATCAGCGGACGTTGATGCCGGCCCAATAGGCCCAGCAGAAGGCATAGCCCTTGAGCGGCCGGGTGGAGAACCGGAGCACCTCTCCGGCGATCGGGTGATACTCGAAACTGACGTGCTGCAGACCGCGATCGGCCCGTTCGTTGACCGGATCCAGCGGTCGGCGGAAGATTTCGCGCGTTTTTCCGTCGCGCTCCTCGCCCGTGACGACGAAGGCGACTCCTTCGGAGTGCGTCTTCGGCTTTTCGTAGGTATCCGAAACCATGCCAAACTCCCAATCGATCCGTTTCGCATCCGGCGGCGGCGTCAACCAGAGATCCGTGTCCGGATGGGTCGGAATGACACTGCGTCCATCGATCGCCATGTCGCTGAAACCAAACTGGAAGGAAGCCCGGAACGGCGAGGGAGAAACCATCCGGAAGGCCGTGCGCCCCATTCCGGGAGAAATCTGAAACGGCTTGCCCTGCGATGGAGGCTCCACCTTTTCCGGAGTGAACACGATGTTTTCAAAGTGGGGCGAGGCGTCGAAGAAACGCTGGAATCGCGACATTTCCGACCGCGCAATGTATATTTCGGTGGGTTCAGCCGTCAGCGTCGGAAACTCCGCGAGGTCAAAGGTGTCCTGGGCCAGCCGGATGAAACTGTGATTGTGGCGCACATCGCCGACCACGATCAGGCCGACCACGTTTTCTCCCTTCAGGTCGGCAAAGGCGCGGCGCAAATAAGTCTCGTCGTATTCCAGGCCATTTCGGACCATCAGCGCCTTCCGCTGGGAATAATACGGGATGATCGGGGCCCAGTCGGCACCCCCGATGATCACGACGGCATCGGGGTCCGTGGCCTGACGCAGCAGCGTGGTGAAGGAAAAGCCGCCGGCGGACCTGATGATCTGCAGCGGTCGGTATCCGGTCCAATAATCCGCATAGAGGCCGGCAAATGGCACGGCCAGAAGGACCACGCAGCACCAGCGCGGCAGACGCGAGTTCAACAGGCCGTTCAGGATGAAGCCGATCGCTGCGACCACGAAGATGGCACAGGAATAGAAATAGTAATCCTGATAGGCGTACGCGAACGGGAATAACAGTTGCGCGATGAAAAACACCCCGGCCAACCCAAGGATCGCTCCGCGCTCGCGTCGGAAGAAGAGGAGTCCGGCCAGCAGAATCAGGCCGAGCAGCCAGGGAACCATGATGCTGTCCTGCCAGCGCTGCAGCAGGATGGCCCAGGTCTTGAGCGACACGCGCGCCTTGACGTCCGCCAGGCCCCAGTTTCCTTCCGAAAGGTTCTTGGACGTGAAAATGTAGGCGGACGGATGGGCCGCCTTGATCGGGTCGGAGAAGGAGATCCACCATTCCAATGCGCCCAGGCCGATCGCCACTGTCGCCAGGCCCCACAGAATCGTCCGCATCGTGGCCCAGGGTCCGCGCCGGGCGCGAATGTCCGACCAGACGTGCCACGCCCCATAGGCCGCCGCCGGCACGAGCCAGATCGCAAAGAAAACATTCTTGAGGAGCGCCGCGCCCGTGCCGGCCACCACGGTCAGCGCCAGCCAGCGCCAGTCGCGCTGATCCATCGTCCGCACAAAGCCGAGCAAGAACCAGGCGCAGAAGAGGAACTCCATCGTGTCGATGAGGAACGAACGGGAATAGAAGATATAGAGCGGGCAGGCCAGGACCAGCGCGAGCACAAGGAGCCGCCGCGGCGGCGGCAGCCCGAGGCGGCCGAGAAGGAGATAGAGCGCCGGCAGCGCGAGATAGAACGAAAGCAGCGAGATCGTGCGGGCGCACACGACAAGCGGCATTCCGGTGGCCCGGTGCACGCCCACGACCGCCCACTCGTACAAGGGAACCTCGAGCAGGATCGAGACCCATGGCTTGCCCACGACCGGGGTCTCGTAGCGGAGGGAAAAATTGTCGTCCTCGTCGATGTAGCGCGAGACCAGCGCCGTCTGCGTCTGGCGGAATTCGTGCCCGGGCATGAATCCCGTCGTCCAGTTCCTCGTAGCCAAATAAACGTGCGCCAGCAGGACGACGGCAAATAATGCCATGAGAATCCGGTCATCTCGCGAAGACGAACGGGGTTCATGCATGGGCGTCAAAAAAATTTGTCCGCCCGATGCGGGCAAACTTTTAATCTGCGAGAAGATGCATTCGCCCGATGGCGGGTTTCCGCCGGCGATTTGTCATGTCGCCCGCCGGCCCGCTCGACGCGGAAGCAATTCGACCGGCTTATTGGGTTGAGCTGGTGGATGGCGTTTTCCACCGTGGCTCCTCTTCCGGCCATGTTGGAATGCCCGACCGCCTATTTTCATCTCGATGTTCCGGGTGCCGGCCAGGTGCTGCCCGCCGGCCGCATCGCGCTGCTCGGCTGGCTCCAGGCCAAACCGGGCCGGCACTACACCGATGTCCGCGCGCGAATCGGATCCCGCTGTTTTCCGGGCATCCTCGGATTCCACCGGCCGGATGTCGCCGAATTTTTGGGTTCGTCCGCGGAACGGGCCCTGGTCGGTTTCGAGATCGCGATCCTGGCTGACGCGGGGCGGCACGAAGCCGTCATCGAGGCGTGCTCCATCGACGGGACTTGGGAGGCGATCACAACGATTGAGCTCGATGCCAGCGGCGTCGCGCCTCGCGGCGCCGGAAATGTCGGCGTGCCCGTGCGGGCCCGTGAATTCGGCCAAGCCCTAGGCGTCGTGCTGCGGCGCATGGCGGGCAATGGAGGCGATCCCGCCGCCGCCGCGCGCGCCACGGTCGCCGTCACGCCGAGCCCCCATTACCTGCGGCACGCGCATCTTCCGCTGGTGGGGCATCTCGACCAGCCGGGCGCCTGGGAATCCTCCATTTTTGGCCGGATTCCCATGACGGGCTGGCTGCTGCACTCGACCGCCCGCATCGTTCGCGTTTTCGCGACCGCCGATCTTCAGGCGGTGCAGGAAATGCGCGTGGGACGGGAAACCGGTTTTCTCGCGACGCGGTTCGCAGGGCATCCCCAGGCCTCGCATTCGGGCTTTGACGGGTTTCTCGACCTTCCGAGCCAGTTGCCCGCGCCGGCATCCGTGCGGGTCTATGCCGAATCATCGGATGGAGTCCGCCATCTGGCATTTGTGGTGCGGGTTTCAACCACCGATGTCGAGTTCGCCAAACAGCCGTATCCACGGTTTTCGGCGCGGACGTTCTGGCGGGGCTGGCGGGCGCTGCGGCGGGAGTCCGGCCGCGTTCCGCTCCCGCTTGAGTCCGCGCGAGCCCGCTGGCCGGGGGTCGTCTCCGCCTGGCGCGATTTTGCCGCGCAGGCACCCCGGCAGGACCAGGCCCCGATCGGACTGCCCGTTCCCTCTCCGACAACGTCGGAAGCGCCGACGATCCATCTCGTCAGCCACAATCTCGGTCGCGAGGGTGCGCCGCTTTTTCTGCTTGAGCTCGCGCGCCGGATCCAGCGCTCGTTTGCCGCGCGCCTCGTCCTCACGAGCGGCGCCGACGGGCCGCTCCGGACGGAGTTTGAGGCGCTCGGCGCCGCCGTGCGAATCGTCGACGACTCCGCGCTGCTCGATCCCGGGCAGGATCCGGACCCCGCCGTCCTCGAGCGACTGGCCGCCGAACCGGACTTTTCGTCCGCCACGCTGGTGATCGCCAACACGCTGTCGACCTGGTGGGCGATCACCCTCGCCCACCGGGCGGGACGCCGCGGGCTTTTCCTGATCCACGAGAGCACCACGCCCCGGCAGTTTTTCCGCGGCCGGATGCCGGCGTCGCGCGTCGGGCAGATCGAGGAAAGTTTCCGGCGCGCGACAGCCGTGTCGTTTCTCGCGCCGGCCACGGAGCGATACTTCCTTCCTTTTTCGGATCGGGCAAGACACCGGATCATCCCCGGCTGGGTCGATGTCGGCGCGATCGACCGGTTCCGCGCCGCCCAGCCGCACGACGCGTCGCGCTCCGCGATCGGGCTTCCCGCCGGTCGCCGGCTCGTCATCAATCCCGGCACCGTTTGCGACCGGAAAGGACAACACGTGTTCGCCCGGGCGGTCGACCTGCTGTGGCGCCTGAGTCCCGGGCTCGCGGCCGCCGCGGAGTTCTGGATGATCGGCGGACGCGACACAGCCTTCGACCGCGAACTGGCCGAATTCGTCGCGGCCCTCGGACACCCCAATCTGCGGATCGTGCCCGAGACGTCCGCGATTTTCTCCTACTTCGGCGCGGCCGACGTCTTCGTGTGCTCCAGTTTCGAGGAGTCTTTTCCCCGCGTGGTGCTCGAGGCGATGGCGTTTGAGCTTCCGATCGTCAGCAGCGCGGTGCACGCCGTGCCGTCCATGATCGCGTCCGGGCAGGAGGGAATTCTCGTTCCCCCGGGGGACACGGCGGGGCTGGCCGGTGCGATGCGACGACTCCTCGAGGCGGCCGGCGAGGGAACCGCGATGGCCCGACGGGCCCGCGCCAAAGTCGCCGAATACGACTCCCGCCGCGTGCTTCCACGGTACGTCGAGCTCGTCGCCGAACTCTCGGGCTTGCCCGCAAAATAGGCGGCCGTGTCCGCCTTCGCTTTACAAGCCGCCCGGCCGCGGCAAGCCTTCGAATCCCACCCGCGGAATGCAGGAGACGCCCGATCTCATCTACCACCTCGAACCTCCCGCCGCACCCGGGTTGTTCCCGTCGGGACCCCTGGTCCTGCAAGGCTGGGTGCACGGCAAACCCGGCCGGCATGTCGTCGATCTCCGCGCGCGAGGTGACGGCGGGCGATGGATCCGGGCCGTCTATGGACTGCCCCGGGCCGACCTCGCCGCCCATTTCAGATCGCCGCGCCGCCATCTCCTCGCGGGTTTCGACCTCGGACTGAACCTGGGAGATTCCCGCCAGGTTGAACTGGAGGCCCTCGACCTCAGCGGCGAATGGCTGCCGCTTGGCGTGCACCCGGTGGTGTTGCCGCCCAATGTGGCGCCGCCGCCGGCGCCCCCGGTCATCGCGGCGCACGATTTCTTTCGCGCGCTCGAATTGATGCTGCGTCGCGCCGGAGCGGCTGGAGACTTGGCCGCCGAGGCCCGGAGGATCGCCCGCGAACTGCCCCATCTCCAGGTTGTCCGATTCCCCCATTTTCCGCTTCGCGGCCACCTGCATCACCCGTCGCTCGTCGCCCTGAACCAATTCGGCTGCATGACGGTCCAGGGCTGGTTGTTTCACGAGAGCCGTGGCATCCGCCGTGTGCTTGGAAGCTATGATCTCCTCGCCTGCCAGCCGCTCGAACACGGCGCACCGGCGGCCTACGTTTCCGAACTATATCCCCAATTTCCGCAGGCCGCCCACAGCGGATTCAGGGGATTGCTCGACCTCCCGGCGCAGCTTCGCGGCCAGGCGACCCTGCGCATTTATGCCGAGATGGACGATGGCGGGTGGGAACTCTGCCACCTGCAGCGATCGCTCGCCTTCGACGGCGAGGAAGCCAAAGCGCCGCTTCCCCGCCGGCCGTTCTTTTTCCACGCGCGCGCCGCGGGACATCTTCGAAAGGCGTGCCGCGAGGCCGGCTTCGAAATCCCCTCCGATGCTGCGTTCGCCATCGCCGCCCGGGCGTCGCGCTCCGACTACGCCGGACGATCACGCCGCCACCGGCAAGCCGGCCCCGATGAGCCCGCGCCTGTTTCCGTCCCGCCTCCCATGGCGCCCGCGCGCGCCGTGTTGTGCACGCACAATCTCAATCCCGAAGGCGCGCCCTTGTTCCTGCTCGAACTCGCGCGCCGGTTGGCCGCCCAGGGCACCGCGCTGACGGTGCTGACCGCGGCCGACGGGACGCTGCGTGCGGACTTCGCGAAGCTGCCCGCGCGCATCGTCGTCGCGGCCAATCCCGCCGCCCTGACGGCCAGAGACGGCAAAGCCTTTCATGACGAAATCTCCCGCCTCGGGCCGGTCGGCGACGTGGCAGCCGCCGATGTGGTGATCGCCAACACACTCTCGGGTTTCTGGGGCATCCATCTGGCCAGGGCCGCGCGGAAACCGTCCCTGCTCTACCTGCACGAGAGCACGATCCCGGACGCATTCTACCGGTCGGTCGCATCCGCTCCGCTGGACTTGGTCGATGCCGCCTTTGCCGCTGCGACGCACATTTCGTTCCTGACCGAGGCGACGCGGAACTACTATCGGCCGTGGTTGCGGCGCGGACACCACAGCATCAATCCCGGATGGGTCGAGATCGAGCACATCGATCAATTTCGCGCGACCGCCGACCGCCTCGAGCTGCGCCGGCGCCTCGGTGTTTCCTCCGAATCGCGTGTCGTGCTCAATCTCGGCACGGTTTGCGAACGCAAGGGTCAGCACATGTTCGTCCGCGCGATCGAACAGCTTTGGACCGACGATCCCGGTTTGGCGCAATCATGCCAGTTCCTCATTGTCGGCGCCCGCGCGACGCCGTTCGACCGGGCCCTGGAACAACTCGTTCGCGAATGCGGCCGTCCGAACGTGCGCCTCGTCGCCGAGACGTCGCAGGTGCTCGACTATTATGCGGCGGCGGACGTGTGCGTCTGTTCGAGCTATGAGGAGTCCTTTCCCCGCGTCATCCTCGAGGCGATGGCTTTTGCGCGGCCCATCGTCGCCAGCTCGGTTCACGGCATTCCGGAAATTGTCCATCCCGGGCGCGAAGCCGAGCTTGTTCCCGCCGGCGACACCGCCGCCCTGGCTCGAACGCTCGGCCGACTGCTGCACGACCCGAATCATGCCGCCGCGCTGGGTCAGCGTGCGCGCGACCGGGTTGCTGAGCTTTACGATGCCAGGCGGGTCCTGCCGCGCCATGTCGCTCTGGTGTCCCGTGTCGCCCGGTCGGTCGCGTCATGAGCAACTCCCATCGACCGGCCGTCGAAATCGAAATCCATCCCGCCGGATGGCGTTTCTCCGGCGCCCCAACCTGGATCGCTGGAGCGTTGCATGGGGTGGCCGTCACGGCCGTCATCGATGTGCGGGCACGCTTCGGCCATCGCCTCATCCTTGGTCTCGCGCACCTGCGCGCGCCAGGAGCACGCGATCCGCAATCCGACTCCAGCGTTCGCTTCTCGTTCCTCCTCCAACCGCATCGCGGAGTCCGCCTCCTGACCCTGGAGGCGCAAAATGCGTCCGGCGCATGGATCGAATTCTTTTCGACCGGAATCGACCCGGGGATTGCAGCGCCGCCGGCGCCCGCGCTTCCCGCCCTTCCGTGCGGTGAGGTGATCTCCGCTGCGCTCCGACTGCGTTTGCGCCATCCCTCGCTCTCATGGCTCGAAGCGGCGGAACGCACGATTTTTCCGTTCGTCGCCGAACCGCTCAACGCGTTTCCGAACGCTCCGCTGTGCGGCGCCCTCGAGGAGCCGGACGCGCGCGGCCGCATCCAGCACGGCTCGCTGTCGGTGACAGGCTGGCTGGCCCACCCCGGACGCAGGATCGCGCGTGTTCGTGTCACGCTCGATCCCGATGTCGCCGTCGACCTGCCGCAGGCGGGGCTCCGGCGCGATGTGCCGGCAGCTCTCCCATCCGTGGCGCCGGAAGAGATTTTTCCGTTTGCCGGAAAAATTGAGTTCCCGGCCGCTCGCGGATCACCGGCCTTGTTGAAAGTTTACGTCGAGTATCCCGACGGCGAGACCGTCCTGGCGTTTGCCCGTCGCTTTGTCCCGCGTTCCCATGGAGCGATCGATCGCCCACCGCCCGGCGTCGATTCCGCCGCCATTCTTCGCGCTTCCTGGGCGGTCCGGAGTGCGGCGCGGAATCATGGCACGCGCGCCGGCGGCTGGCTTGGCGCCGCCCTGGCGCTTCGGCGTCAGACGAAATCCGAGGGACGTTATCGAGGAACAATCCCGAACTCGCATGCACCTCATGCGCCGAGCCTGACTTCCGCTCCGATTCCACCCGGTCTCTGCCGCGACATTTCCCCGGGGGACGACATGTGGGGAACCGACGCGAACTATTATTTCCGCATGGGACACGAGGCGGCCTCGCTGATCCAGCGCGTGGCGGGCGAGATGGGCCTCGGACAAAGCCCGTCGATCCTCGACCTGCCGTGCGGGCACGGTCGCGTCAGCCGCTGGCTGCGGGCCGGGTTGCCCGGCGCCAGTCTCACTGCGTGCGACCTGCAGGCCGACGGCGTGGCTTTCTGCGCCGAACACCTCGGAGCGCGGGGCGTGATCGCCCGCGCAGACGAATCGCACTGGGCATCGCTGGATGAAAAATTCGACATCATCTGGTGCGGCTCGCTGCTGACTCACCTCGCGGAACAACAGTGGACCGCATTGCTCGACCGGTTTTTTCAACGCCTCAAGCCCGGTGGCGCCCTGATCGTCACGACCCACGGTCTGGTCGCCTTCGACCTGCTGTGCACCGGAGAGAAGGACTACGGACTCGACGAAGCCGCGCTCGCCCGGCTTCGCGACGAGACCACGGCCCGGGGATTCGGATTCGCGGGTTACCGCGAGCAGCCCGACTACGGTATTTCCATGTCGCACCCCGGATGGGTGGCGGAATTCCTGTCCGCCCGCATCGGCCTGCGGGTCCGGGAGTTTCTCGCTACGGGCTGGGGCGGGCACCAGGACATATTTGTGTGCCGGCGGTCGGATTAGGGTGTGTTTGAAAACCGATGGAACAGGACATCTGGCAGGCAGTCGGATGTCGTCCATGTTCTGTTCAGATCGACGGATGATTCCCTGGCCGCGTTGGGTGCGGCTAAAAAAATTGATCTGATCGCTCGCGTCGGGGGA